>JBKBOE010000032.1:0-31375 GCA_046294915.1 Cyclobacteriaceae bacterium
ATGATGTAACTATACCAGTTAATTTGCCGGGCATGGTAACTTTTAAAGAGTAAATTTCGCATAACCAATTAACCAGTCATGCGCACCCGGTTTATTTTATTACTCTGTATCCTTGTGGTGGCCTACTCATTTGCGCAGCAGCCGGTTAAAAAACCTTTCATTAACAGCCTTGAAGTTTTTGCCGGACCCGGGCTTTCGTTTAATCATGGGAATAAGTTTTTAGCAAATTTTAAGGATTCGATTTTTGATAACCTAAACACACAAAATATTGCATATGAAAAATCTAATTGTAATTGGACTTCTTTTGGTGCTGGTAGTATCATGCAACAATGAAAGAGAAATTAAAATCAAAAAGCTAACGGATGAAAATATTGAACTAAAAAGCGCGCTTGAAAAATTGGAGTTAGAGCTATCCGTGAAATCAAGAGAACTGGAGGAGGTAAGGAAGGAGGCAGAGGTTCAACTTGAAATGTATCTCGAGCTAAAATCAAAATGTAAATAAAATCCTATTATACTATGAAACTCACAAGTAATATCATTCACTTTGTGAAGTACATGTATTCAATTCTACTGCTCTTGGTAGCTTCTTGTCAACAAGACCACATTAAACCCAAAGGAGAATTAAGTATTCTAGATGTTAATAGCGAAATCATTGAATACCTTAGAAACTTAGGTTTTGAAATTGTAGGTGAAATAGGCAATAAGGAATCTGGTAATTTTAAAGCAACGCTTTATCCCACGAATAAAAGTTTGGTTAGTATTGAAAAAATTAGATCTGACATTAATGCCATTTACAAGAAATACGGATTTAGAATCTCTGATAGCTATATTGAAAATGGGACAAGTGAAGGCAAAATTATGGGATGTGAGCAGACACAGATATATTATCCAAACAATTGTTATGTTTTCGTATATTATTGTGTGGATTCAGGTAGAATTAATGTTGTGAATAGTTGGTGGTGTAATGGAAAGCACCTTGGACGTAGTATAGCATAGGCCCAAAATATTTTTTGGGCTGGGTCTATTATTTAAAGGGTTCTCTTGTCCAAGTACTTTTGGATAAGAATTAATTGAAAGCTATTGTGAAACTGGAAATTAGTGCTTTTGGGAATTTGAACGAGAATGACTTAAAATGCTGGGATTAACCCCGGGACTTATCCAGTAAATCGCTGAGTGCTTTGGCTTCCGCTTCCGTTAGCGCAAGGACGCTGTCTAATTTTTTCTGGTATTTGTTTACTTCGGTGAGCAAGTCAATTCCTTTTTCTGAAATGGTAATATCGCTGGCACGTTTGTCGTCCGGACAGGTACGTTTCATGACAAGATCTTTGGCCAGCAGGCGGCTTATCAAGCGGGGCATATCCGAGTTGCGATCAAGCATACGGCTTTTAATGTCGCCAACGGAAAGACTTTTGGGATATTGACCTTTGAGTATGCGCAGGATGTTGAACTGCGAACCGGTAATACCAAATGGTTTCAGAAACTGATTGTT
The DNA here is from genome assembly GCA_046294915.1 of Cyclobacteriaceae bacterium. Lineage (GTDB taxonomy): Bacteria > Bacteroidota > Bacteroidia > Cytophagales > Cyclobacteriaceae > UBA2336. The sequence continues at coordinate 1,490 of JBKBOE010000032.1, forward strand.
TTTTGCCTGAAGCCAGCTTGCAGTAAAAAGCAGGTTGAGTACTGCTTTTTGATGCGCACTTACAAATTTTGACTGCTTTATTTCGTCTTCAAGTTTCATAAAAAACAAAATGGCCGGAGTTATACCCCGGCCATTTTATCATTAAGCCTGCTTATCTAATTCTACTTTAATTACAAGCGTTACATCATCGCTTACCACCATTTCGCCACCGGCCAGTTTGTTGGCCCAGCTTACGCCATACTCCTGGCGGTTGATGGTGCCGGTAACTTTGAAACCGGCTTTTATGCCGCGACCGGTGTTTACCGTGCCCCCATACACTACATCAAACTCCACCTTTTTGGTTACGCCTTTCATGGTAAAATCGCCTTTCAGTTTGTACTTGCTGCCTTCCTTTACCAGGTTTCCCTTAAAGGTAATTTCCGGAAATTTTTCGGCATCAAAGAAATCTGCTGATTTAAGGTGACCATCCCGTCTTTCGTTATCGGTATTGATGGAGGCCACCTTGGCGGAGAAGGATACTTCAGCACCGTTAAAGTCATCGCTCTTGCTTACTACGGTTGCGGTATAATCTTTGAAGACACCCTCCGTTTCAGATACGACCATGTGTACAACGCTAAACCCGATTTTGGAGTGAACCTTATCGATGTTCCAGGTGGTTTGTGCCAGTATGCTGCTGCTCAGCAGCACTGTGGCCAGGATAATGTGTAATTTCTTCTTCATTGTTGGTTATGTTTTTTGGTTGCAATGCAAGTATAACACCGGATATAAAATAAATGTTTAAACATATATTTTATTATTTATAAGTGCCTGATTATCAAATAATAAATTTTCAGAGATTGAGCCAATAGCTGATTTTAAGCACCACCCCCCGAAGCCGGGGCTCGCCCTTTACAAAGTACCGGCCCTCACTATCGGTAAAGGTCTCAGTTACATAGTTATCGGTGTACACCAGGAAAATATCAGAAACCGGCTTGAACCGCCATTGCAGCCTGGAGTTGATGTTAAGGTTGTTGATTTGGTTGTTGTACTGAATAAATGTGGTGAAAAACAAACTGCGTGTAAAGGTCAGGTCGAAGCGCGGGCCAATCAACAGCAGGTCGGCATCGTTATAGGGCTCGGGCAGTCGTATCCGGTTGTATGAAAAGTTGAGTGAAGCAAAACCCCAGGGAATGTAGCGGTAGGTAGCCGAACCGCCAATATTAAAACGGTGGCCGTTAAAATATTCGCCTACCCGACCTGAGAGGTTGGTAAAAAATGCCTTACGGGCATCGGAGTTGAATGTGCCCACAATCAAATCCTGATAATACTCCGTGCCGGCAGGTAATTTAAGGCCCTTGGTTCCGCTGGGGTCAAAGTCATTAAATAAATAGGTGTACTCCCTGCGCAGGCGGATATTCCAGTTGGTGGTATTTTTATAGCGTACGCGGTACATCAGGTTAACATCCCAATCCAAAAGCCCATATACCTGGTTTCCCAGGATGTCAAAATCGAAACCCGGTCCGTGGCTTTGAATGCCTCCCGATTTCGGGTAGATGTTGCGCCATTGGGTGTAAGTTACTTGTTGAATATCTTTTCTGCGTACGAATCCCACCTCCGGATTATAATTGGCGCCAACACTTCGCGCAAACAGATTAATGGACCAGGCTAATGTGCTGTAATTAATGAATCCGCCAAAGGCAAAAGCCGAATCGTATTGGTTCTGGTCAAACGAGCGATGGTAAAACAGCTTACCGTTCCACACATTGGTTTTGCTGGCCAGGTTATAGTCAATGCCAAGAAGCCGGTTATACTTTTCAGGGCGGGTGGTTAGCTCGCCACTGATGGAATCCTGAAAGGCCTGTTTATTAATAAGTATGAGCCCGATGTTGGACCGGGTGAATAGTTTTCGTTGCAACGAAGCCACCAGGTAGTTGGTTGAGGGTAAACTGATTTTTGGGTCTTCGGCTGTTTGCATATCCATAAACCCCAGGCGCCAGTTGTTATCGATCTTTCCGCTAAGTCGTAATCCTCCGTAAATCGGGTTTTGAATGTTTTGCCCGGTGGCTTCATCGCGGGCCACGCCAATTCTGCGCGAAAAAAAAGGGCGGGTGCCTTCTACACCAAAGTCGGCAAACAGGTCGGCATTTTCCAGGAAGAACTGGCGTTGTTCCGGAAAAAATATTTCAAACCGGTCCAGGTTGGTAACCTGGGCATCTACTTCTACTTGCGAGAAATCCGGATTAACCGTAAGGTCGAGGTTCATAGCCGAACTGATACCCACCTTTGCATCAAAGCCAAATTCCAAATCCATGTCGGTAGGAGTACCTTCGGTAAAATTCTTGGAGCCTCCAGCCAGTGTATATGGAATGACAGAAACATTGGTGCCGGTCTTTTTCAGGGGTTCATCCCAAACCAACTTGCGGTTAAAGGCCATGGTAACAATATCGAAATTGCGTGGTATAGGCGACCAGGTGGAGCGTTCGGCTTTCTCGCTGTCAATGCGATAAAAGTTCACGTTCCAGTATTGGAGTCCTTCTTTAAACCGGATAGACTTAAAGGGTATAGCCATTTCGGCAATCCAGTAACCGTCATAGATTTTTGCTTCCGAATACCATTTATTGTCCCAGATAAGCGATAAGTCAGACGGCCGGGAGCCGCCATTGGCAATGAGCCCTTCGCGCTGCACGCCAAAGGGATTTACTCCGAACATGAAGCCATTGGTGCGATCGCTGAACGGATCGAGCACTATGGTGATGCCGTCATTGCCTTCGCCTCTGAAATCCCTCCGCAGCGATGGCGTTACATACTGCCGGTTAGCGGTAAGGTTTTCCATGCGGGCGATGATGTAGATAAACTTATCGTCATACGCCATGCGCACCTCGGTTTGGCTCTTGGCCAGCAAGGTATCGCTGGGGAAAAACTGCATAAAATTGTTGGCTATATCGGCCTCCAGCCAATCGGGTTCATCCATAACTCCATCCAGCTGAATGGAGCCTTTTACTTTTTTAATTTGTAATTGCTGCCCGTATAACGGATGTAGCAAAAGGAAAAACAGGAAAAAAAACAGGCGTACCTTCACAGAAGCGATGAATAAAAGCCTTAAAAATAGAGCAAGGTGCCAACGGAGCCAAACCGAATTTAGATGAGCGGATTTTTTAGCCTTTAAGGTAGAAAGGTGCTGTTAATTTTTTATACGAGGCAGACCAAACCTCTCCGTGTTCATAAAGGCAGAGTTCTTCGGTTTGTAAGCGGCCATTCCCGAATGAGAACTCCATCAGTTTCCGTTCAATGGGTTTGTGTGGTCGTGTGCGGAAGGTGCATTCCCGATTCAGGTAAAAACCATGGGCCGACATTTTCCGGGCGAACACTTCACTCTCAGCCACCGGTAATATCAGTGCGAGCCTGCCTGTTGGAGTTTTGAGGTGCCGGGTTGCTGTAGCGATGAGATCGTCAAATTTTAATTCATCACCATGGCGTGCCCGTTTACGCGAAGGGTGGGGCGGCTTGAGGCTGTTGATAAAGTAGGGCGGATTGCTGATGATGAGATCATATTTTTGCACCGGGTGGAACTGCTGAATGGAAGTGTTAAAAAGTTGTATTGAACCGGCCCAGGGCGACTCTGAAAAATTTTCAACGGCATCGGCAGCAGCTTCGTTGTCGATTTCCACCGCATTAATCAATGCCTCACCACTTGTTCGCTGAGCCAGCATCAGGGCAATAACTCCGCTGCCGGTACCCACATCAAGTATGGTTTGCACCCCGGTTACATCGGCCCAGGCACCAAGCAGCACAGCATCGGTACCAACCTTCATGCTGCTTCGCCTGTGCCCCACACGAAATTGCCTGAACTGGAAATAGTCATTCATCGGCAATAAAATTACATTAACTTTAAAAAGTTAAACATTCAATTTGTATGGCATTTAAATCTGATTTGGAAATTGCACAGGCAGCACGCCTCAAACCGATAAAAGAAATTGCCGGCAAGCTTTCCATTGCCGAGAACGACCTTGAGTTGTATGGTAATTATAAAGCAAAACTTCCGCTGAAACTTTTCAATGAAGCCGGATTTAAAAAAAGTAAACTCATTCTGGTTACCGCGATGACGCCCACTCCGGCAGGAGAGGGAAAAACAACCACCTCCATAGGTTTGTGTGAGGGTATGAATAAAATAGGAAAGAAGACCACCGTGGTATTACGTGAACCTTCACTGGGACCTGTATTTGGTATGAAAGGCGGTGCAGCAGGCGGAGGCTATTCGCAGGTAGTGCCGATGGAAGACATCAACCTGCACTTTACCGGTGACTTTGCTGCCGTTGAAAAAGCCAATAATTTATTAGCGGCTTTAATAGATAATGACATTCAGAAACCCGATGGCGGATTAAAAATTGACCCGCGTACCGTGGAATGGAAACGTGTGATGGACATGAACGACAGGGCATTGCGAAATCTTATTACCGGTCTGGGCGGAAAAAATGGTGGTATGATACGCGAAACGGGCTTCAATATTACGGCAGCCTCCGAAATCATGGCCATTCTTTGCCTGGCAAAAGACATGAATGACCTGAAAGAAAAAATTGGAAATATTTATGTGGGCGACACGTATGGACAGAAAGCAGTTTTTGCATGCGATCTTAAAGCGCAGGGTTCTGTTGCCTTGCTCCTGAAAGAAGCCATCAAACCCAACCTGGTACAAACCCTTGAAGGCAACCCGGCTATTATCCATGGCGGACCGTTCGGCAATATTGCCCAAGGCGCCAACTCCATCATTGCTACACGTATGGGCATGAGTCTTTCAGACTATGTGGTTACGGAAGCCGGCTTTGGTTCTGATTTAGGTGCGGAGAAGTTTATTGATATTGTATGCGGCTACGGAGGATTTTCACCACATGCCATGGTGCTGGTGGCTACCATTAGGGCACTGAAGTACCATGGTGGCGTACCGCGCGAAGAACTGACAAAGCCAAACCTGAAAGCCCTGCAAGCAGGCTTTGTTAATCTTGAAAAGCACATTGAGAATACAAAAATATTCGGAGTGCCGGCTGTTATTTCACTCAATAAATTCATCTCCGATACTGATGAAGAAATCCGTTGGGTGCTAAACAAGTGTGAAGAACTGGGGGTTGACATCGCTTTATCGGAAGGATGGGAAAAAGGCGGTGCCGGCATGGTTGACCTGGCTGGAAAAGTTGCCGAAGCAGCTGATAATTTCCACGGCAAATACTGGCCGGTGTACGACTGGAAAGCTTCGATTGAAGAAAAGGTGCGAACGGTAGCGGTAAAAATTTATGGGGCAAAAGATGTTGAGTTTCTGCCTAAAGCAAAACAGAATTTAAAACGCATTGACCGCATCGGCCTGAACGGGGTGCCCGTGTGTATTGCCAAAACACAAAACAGCTTTTCGGATGATGCGAAAAAACTGGGCCGGCCAAAAGATTTTATTATTACCGTTCGCGAAATTGAAGTAGCCGCAGGGGCAGGGTTTGTTATTCCGATAACGGGAGACATCCTTCGGATGCCCGGTTTACCTAACGTGCCGGCAGCGCTGGCTATGGATATTGATAATGAAGGAAGGATAAGCGGGTTGTCGTAAAATACTTTTGCTGTTGGTTGATTTTTTGAGTACAGCGACATCTTATATGATTATCTTCAATTGCAGTGGATTGCTTAAACGCACTGGCAAAATCAACACCAGGTGTCGTAGATAGAATATCTACGGCATCAGGTTCAAAGCCAAGTCCAAGAAATACTTTCATAATTAAATTTACTGAATAATGATTATTGTTTGCGGGGTAATCCATTAACTTTCGATAGAAAATATGGCGCCCCGCGTACACCCAGTCCAAATTATCAAGGTTACTGCTATCTCACGAGAAACCACTCCCGATATTTTAGCGGCTGAAGAGCCACTTGAAATACGTTTAGGTTTTGGTACGCAAACCGAACGGCAGCAAAAAAATCTTTCGGTTACCATGCGTACACCTGGCCATGATTTTGAGCTTGCCCTTGGTTTTTTGTTCACAGAAGGAATTATCAAAACCTATCAGCAAATTGAGAGCATAAAACATTGCGAAGACGTGGGCCGGCAGGAAGAAAAGGAAAATATAGTTCGCGTTGAACTGAAACCGGATTGCGAAGTTGACTTTCAGAAACTCCAGCGGAATTTTTACACCACCTCCAGTTGTGGCGTGTGCGGTAAGGCATCCATCGAGGCGGTTGCACAAAACTGCACTGCTGTTCCAGTCTCCTGGACGGTTAAGCCGGAAGTAATTCACCAGTTACCTGAAACGCTACGTAAATCGCAACAGGTTTTTGAATATACAGGAGGTCTGCATGCTTCCGGCTTGTTTACACGCGAAGGTAAACTGGAGTTACTCCGTGAAGATGTAGGCAGACACAACGCGCTGGATAAGGTAATTGGCGCTATGCTGGTAAAAAATGAAATACCGTTGACTGATTTTATTTTGCTGGTGAGTGGCCGCGCCAGCTTTGAACTGGTTCAGAAAGCAGCGATGGCGGGCATTCCCCTTCTGGCTGCAGTAGGTGCTCCTTCAAGCCTTGCCGTGCAACTGGCTGCCGATTGTGGAATTACGTTGTTGGGCTTTGTTCGCGAAAACCGGTTTAATGTATATTCAACACCACAACGGATAACATGACAAAGCCACCAAAGCAAATTGGACTCTGGACCAGCACCTCGTTGGTGATGGGCAACATGATTGCCTCGGCTTTATTTATGCTGCCGGCAACCTTGGGTATTTATGGAGGCATCAGCATAATCGGGTGGCTTATTTCCGGAGCAGGTGCCATGTGTCTGGCGCTGGTGTTCAGTTGGCTGAGTAAAATTAATCCACAGGCAACCGGTGGCCCGTATGCCTACACACGCGATGGCCTCGGGCCGTTTGCCGCTTTTCTGGTGGCATGGGGGTATTGGATATCGGTGTGGTGTACCAACGCAGCCATAGCGGTAGCGTTTGTAAGTTACCTCAGCGCCTTTATTCCTGCGCTTGATCACAATCCGGCCATGGCCGTACTCACCGGGCTTTCGGCCATCTGGCTGTTAACCTATATCAATACGCGTGGCGTGAAAGCAGCAGGTATTGTTCAGGTTATCACTACAGCTTTAAAACTTGCTCCGTTGGTGGTGATAACCATTACCGGATTGATTTTCCTGCAATCCGATAATTTTTTTCCGTTTAACATAAGTACGCAGTCTGATCTTTCAGCAATTACCAGTGTTACTACGCTTACCCTATTCGCTTTTCTTGGACTGGAGTGTGCCACCATTCCATCCGAAAGCGTAAAGAATCCGGAAACGACCATATCAAAAGCTACCATTATCGGTACTTTACTTACCACGTTTATATACATCGCCAGCACGGTAGCGGTTATGGGGTTGATTCCACCGGCAGCATTACACGCTTCTTCAGCACCCTTTGCCGATGCAGCCGCTTCGGTATTTGGTGAAAGCGGAAGGTACCTGGTAGCAGGAGGTGCCGTGATATCAACATTCGGGGCACTTAACGGATGGATTTTAATTCAGGGTCAGATGCCCTTTGCTGCTGCACGCGACAGGCTCTTTCCTAAATTTTTTGCTCTCGAAAATAAAAACCGAACTCCGGTTGCCGGCCTTGTTGTTTCCAGTATCCTTGTTTCGGTTATGATGAGCATGAACTTTAGCCGCAGCCTGGCCGATACGTATAAGTTCATCATCCTTCTTTCAACGTTAACTTCGCTGGTAGCTTTTCTTTTCTCCACTGTTTCTTATGTCATCCTGGAGAATCGATTACACGGAATAACCAGGCTTAACGGTACCCGCTATGGGGTAGCCCTGCTGGCTTTCGGCTACTCGATGTGGGCGGTAATCGGTTCGGGTGAAGAAACGGTTTTTTGGGGATTTATTTTACTGATGCTGGGCCTTCCGTTTTATGCCCGCATGATGATGAAACGAACCTGAGTATGACAGTAACCCATCATTCCGAGTACGGTAAATTGCGCTCGGTGTTTTTAAAACGCCCGGAACAAGCCTTTGGGAGCGACAAACAATTAAGCGAACAATGGAAGGAATTAAATTTTTTAGCAAAGCCCCAATTGGATAAAGCCGTTACCGAGTATGAACACTTTGAAAGCCTGACAGCGGCCTTAGGTGCAAATCTTTATTTTTTTCCTGAGAACCCGGCCGTTACGATGGACTCCATTTACTGCCGCGATGCCAGCATTGCCACCGATTATGGGATGATCATCTGCAACATGGGCAAGCCCGCGCGTAAATACGAGCCTGCCGCAGAACAACATGAGTTTGAAAAATTAAATATTCCGGTTCTTGGTAAAATTCAGCCGCCCGGAACCCTGGAAGGCGGTGATGTTGCGTGGATTGACAAAACCACCCTTGCGGTCGGCCATACGTATCGTACCAACGATGAAGGCATAGCGCAACTGCGGCAACTGCTTGAGCCGAAAGGCGTTGCGGTGTGGGTTGCCGATATGCCGCACTACAAAGGACCTTCCGATGTGTTTCATCTGATGTCGGTATTCAGTCCGGTAGATAAAAATCTGGCCGTAGTGTATTCTCCTTTGATGCCGGTTTCCTTTCGGAACGGTTTACTAAAACGGGGCTATCAACTTATAGAAGTGCCCGACAGCGAGTGGGATTCGATGGCATGTAATGTGCTGGCCATAGCACCACGCGAGTGCATCATGATTTCGGGTAACCCGGTAACAAAAAAACGGTTAACAGATGCCGGTTGCCGTGTGCACGTGTACCATGGAAATGAAATCAGCGTGAAAGGGGGTGGAGGTCCAACTTGCCTTACACGACCGTTATTGCGGGAAGTTTAAAGACTAAAAAATACCGATTATGAAAAAATCAAGGATTAGGTTTCTCGTGTTGGCAGCAGTACTGGTGCAATGCACATCGCCTGACCAACCGGCCGCTGAAAAACTGAACTCCCACGCGCAACTCATTTCCTTTTTTGAACAATGGCGCGAATTTCAAAAGCCCCCTTTTGTAAATGGTGTACCCGATTACTCTGTTTCGGCTATGCGTTTGCAGCATCAGGAACTGAAGCAGTGGCAGCAACGGTTGCATTCGTTTGATACAACCGGATGGCCGGTTAGCCATAAGGTTGACTGGTACATTTTGTTTGCCGAAATGAACGGTCTTGATTTTGATCACCGCGTTCTTCGGCCCTGGGAACGCGACCCGGCTTACTATAAAACCTTATGGATGGAACGCAGCGATGTGCCTGCGCATGAAGGGCCTACACATGCCGGTATTATTGAGTTATGGACTTATTCTTTTCCGCTAACACCGAAAAGCAAAGAAAAACTGATTGCTGAATTACGCATCATCCCATCACTGAATAATCAGGCAAAAGTCAACCTTACCGGTAATGCCCGGGATTTATGGATTGCCGGTATTCGCGATATAAAAACCCAGCAAGCCAACCTTGCTGAACTTTTGGACTTTCCGGAGGTAAGACTCCATAACGACTTAGTGAAGGCTATTGAAGAGGCCATGAACTCCACCGCAGCATTGGCCGAATGGTTAGAGAAACAAGCTCCTCAAAAAACCGGCCCCTCCGGCATCGGTAAGGAAAATTATACATGGTACCAGCATTATGTACACCTGGTACCACTTACCTGGGAAGATGAGGTGATGTTGTTGAAGCGCGAACTTGCCCGCGCCTGGTCGGCCCTGAAGTTGGAAGAACACCAAAACCGTAACCTTCCCGAACTTAAACCGGCCGATACTCCACAAGCATTTGATGCCCTGGCCGAACGGTCGGCTAAAAGCCTGTTGAAATTTTTAGATGAGGATGAAATTGTAACGGTTAAGGAGTATTTCGAGCCTGCATTGCGTGCCCACCTGGGCCGGTTTGTTCCGGATGAAAAGCGAAATTTTTTTATAATCGGAATGCATCTTGACCCGCGCCCGCTGTACTCGCATTTCTACCACTGGTTTGAACTGGCACGCATGGATAACGAACCCCATGAAAGTGCCATCCGAAAAGTTCCGTTGCTGTACAACATTTTTGATTCACGCAATGAGGGCACGGCTACGGCTGTCGAAGAGATGTTTATGCAAGCCGGACTCTATAAGGATGATCCGCGTGTACGAGAGCTTGTGTACATTATGATAGCGCAGCGTGCCGCGCGCGGGCTGGGCTCACTCTATGCGCATGCCAACGAAATGACCATGGAAGAAGCCGGTAAGGTTCACTCTGAATTCACACCCCGGGGCTGGATGAAAACTGAAAAAGAATTACTGATTTTCGAGCAGCATTTATATTTGCGTCAACCCGGTTACGGAACAAGCTATATCACCGGAAAGTACTTGCTGGAAGCAACTATGGCCGAATATGCAAGGCTGAAAGAAAAGCAACCGGAACCCTTTAGGGTAAAAGAGTTTTTTGACAAGCTAAACGCGATTGGCTGCATCCCCGCTTCACTGGTGCATTGGGAAATGACGGGTAATAACCAGATGGTGAGAGAAGCATTAGAATAGCAAATTCATCCGGTACTTTTCTCTCCCCAAAAGCCTTCAAACTTTTTTACTTCAACATCCCCCAATACTTTCACCTGGCAGGCTAATCGTAAGCCTTTATTATGGTGGTGTGGAGGGAAATCTAAGCGCCATTTTTCTTTTCGCGTTAGCGGATTTATGTTTCCGGTAATTTTTACAGCACATGTTCCGCAGGTTCCAAATCCCCTGCAATTTATGTAGCGGGCAATTCCGTTATGAACGGTAAGGTCATATTTCAGTATAACTTCACGCAGGGTTGCGCCAGTTTCGCATTCCAAGAATTCACCTTCATAGCGGATAATGGGCATATTTTTAAACACGCAAGGCCGACAATCCACCATCAACATGGATAACCTGTCCGCTGATCCATGAACTCTCATCCGTGAGTAAATAAGCAGCCGCCTGTGCTATGTCGCGGGCTTCGCCTACGCGCTTTAGCGGGTGGCGTTCACCGCTTGCTTTTTTCTTTTCACTATTCGACAGAATTTTTGATGCAAGCGGGGTATCGGTTATGGATGGGGCAATAGCATTGACACGTATTTTAGGAGCAAACTCGGCTGCCAGTGAGCGGGTAAGTCCTTCCAGCGCACCCTTGGCCATAGCCACCGATGCATGAAAGGGCATGCCTTGCTGGACGGCAATAGTGCTGAAAAACACAATGGAACTTTGTTCAGCTGACTTTAAGGGGTTTAATAATTCACGAACGCATTTTGCTGCTCCCAAAACATTAAAGTTGAAGTCGTGAAGAAATTCTTCATTTGTAAAACGATGAAATGGCTTGAGTTGTATGGTGCCCGGAAGGTAAGCCAGACCATCAATAGCAGAAGGAAGTTGTGTTAAGTCGATGGATTGGCTTTGGACATCGAAAAGAATGTGCTTAGCTCCGGTTGTTGAAGGCATATTCCGACTGAGCACATATACATCATGACCCTTTGAAAGGAGGATCTCAGCCAATGAAGCCCCGATTCCATAACTTCCACCAATAAGTACATAGGATTTGCTACCCGACATGTTTATCAACTTTACTACTTAAACAGTCAGGTTATATAAATGTTATTTACGCGTTAGGTAAAGCCCGGATAATATCTTTTAAAAATCCATTCATATCTACCCAGTTTCCTGAGGTGAGACCCAGTTTTACAACCACCAGGTTTTTAGATGGTATAATAACAACATCCTGCCCTTCAAAGCCGCTCAGGTAGTACATGTCACTCGGAACATCCGGAAAATTACGGTCACCCGCATCATTCGGGTTGCCGGCATTAAGCCAGAACTGCGCACCGTACTCACCCTTTTTAGCGCCTTTGGCAGGTGTAGTGCTGTACTCAATCCATCCTTCAGGCAAAATTCGTTCGTTAATCCAGTACCCATCATTCAGGCAGAGCAATCCAAATCGTGCCCAATCGCGCGCGGTGGCAAACGAAAATGATGAGCCTACAAATGTTCCACCCGGGTCGGGTTCAATGGTCATGGAGTACATGCCTATTTTATGAAAAATGGTTTTGTAGGGGAAATTGTGGTATTCGGCATCACCAACCGTTTGCCGGATGATATAGGATAAAATATTGGTGGTGCCGCTGGAATAATAGAACACCTCACCAGGTGTATCTTGCAGGGGTGCCTGCGAAGCATAAATTCCGGCATCACGTTTTTTGAATAACATGGTTGTAGCATCACTGGGTCCGCTGTACACCTCATCCCATTTCAGTCCGCTGCTGGCTTGCATCAGGTTGTGTATGGTAATGGTATTTCGCTCGTCATTTTTCCACGCTTCAATGGGGGCAGGGTCATTAACCGATATTTTTCCTTCACGAACGAGTACACCCATCATGGCGTTGGTAAGGCTTTTTGTCATCGACCAACCGGTAAGGCGTGTGTTCTGATCAAATCCTTTCGCATATTTTTCGGCAATGAGATTACCATTGTGAATCACCAAAACGGCCCGTGTTCGTCTGTTTTTTTCTTCACCGGGTTCTTCAAAGGCATCGTTAATGGTTTTGTTAAGCAAGTCAAGATCATATCCAAAAAGGTTCACCGAATCAGGCATTTTGTTTCCGGCAGGCCAGGGAATGGTATCCTGATTTACATGTGGAGGAGTGCCTACCTTCCAGGGTTGGTTGCGGAGTTCTTCTTCTGTAATTTCGTTTACGAGTGTACATCCTAATCCTTTCCGGTAGATGGCTTTGCGTTGGGCAAGTCCAAAAACACGGGCGGTTGCCGATGAATCAGCATAGTTTACAGCAAATGTACCCAGCGACTGGAGGCCTGAACCCAATTCTTCCCGGATTACCTCTTCTGCGTTTCGGCCTGCCAGCATTGTGCATGAGCAAAGTATTTTGGCACCGTAGCCGGAGATGATCGGGAAGGCAAGCCAGGCATAGTATATACCATAACTTATTACCGCAAGAAAAATAATGAGTAAGGAACGGAGGATGAGTTTACGCATAGGGCGTATTGATTAAATTACAAAGTACAAAGAATAGCGTTAAACTTTGTGTTCTTTGCGAAATCTTTGTGTGTTCTGTGGTTTTGGATTTTTAACTATGCAAAGCTTTTCTGATTCCTTTGCTCTTCCGGATTCTCACCGCAATCACTTTGTATTCCGGGCACATGGCTTCGCTGTCGTGTTCATCCGAGCCAATAACATTTAACCCGATTTCCGGAAAGTGGAAGGTGGAACTCAGGATGCCGGGTTTTACTTCATCGGTGATGCGCGCTTTCAAATCTACTTTACCGCGGGCTGACTCCACACACACCATATCGCCTTCTTTTATGAAATGTTTTTCGGCATCTGTCGGATTAATCAAAAGAACATCCTCGGTAAGCAATTCAACATTTTTCGTTCTGCGCGTCATCGTGCCGGCATTGTAATGTTCCAGTTCGCGGTTGGTGGTAATGATGTACGGATACTCTTTTCCGTTGCTGATAATCTCCTGACTCTCCTGAAAACCGAAATAATGAAATTTGCCCTTACCGCGCTTAAAAGTTTCGGTATGGAGAATTTTGGTATCGGTGCCATCTTCCTTCACCGGCCATTGTTTACCGTTCTTGCCCAGTTCATTCCACTTCACACCTTTAAAGAACGGAACGATCTGTGCTATTTCTTTTAATACGGTATCCGGGTCATACTCGGGTTGAGCATACCCCATTCTGTTCATCATATCCACAATAATCTGCCCATCGGCTTTAGTGCCTTCAAGGGGTTCAACCACTTTATTCACACGTTGAATTCTGCGCTCGCCATTAGTAAACGTTCCGCTCTTTTCCAGGAACGATGCTCCCGGTAAAACAACGGTGGCCAGTTTGGCGGTCTCGGTCATGAAGAGTTCCTGCACAACCAATAAATCAAGTTTCTTCAACGCTGCCAGTACTTTATAAGTGTTCGGATCGGTCTGCACCAGGTCTTCGCCCATCAGCCACAGCGCTTTCAATTTATTATCCAGCGAAGCGGTGTACATCTGCGGAATTTTGTAACCGATGTGGTTTGGAAGTTTCACACCGTAAAAATCTTCATACATTTTATGGTATTCCGGGTTGGTTACGTCAAGGTACCCGGCTCCCTGGTGTGGCTGGCAGCCCATATCGGCAGCACCCTGCACGTTGTTTTGTCCGCGTAACGGATTTACACCAACACCCCTGCGGCCGATGTTGCCGGTAATCATGGCCAGGTCGGTAATGAGCATAATGGCGTATGTTCCATACGAATGCTCCGTAACACCCAACCCGTGGAAGGCCATCGCAGCTTTGGCTTTGGCATAGGCCAGGGTGGCCTGGCGCACCAGGTTTTTGTTAACACCGGTAATGCGCTCCAATTCGTTGATGTTTACCTGTAGGATTTGTTTTTTGAAATCGTCATAGCCCTCAGTTCTGGATTCAATAAAGTGTTTGTCTTCCAGTCCCTCGGTAATGATGTAGTACAGCATCATGTTAAGCATGGCTACGTTGGTGCCGGGCCGAAGCGGAAGATGGTAGGTGGCATAGCGTGCCAGTTCGGTTCTGCGCGGGTCAATCACAATGGTGGTCTTGCCCTTCATGGCAAACTGCTTGAATTTGGCACCCGTTACCGGGTGGCCATCGGTTGGATTGGCACCGATCACCAGAATGCAGTCGGCATATTTTAAATCTTCAATGGAGTTGGTTGCTGCTCCGGTTCCAAAGCTGCGTTGCATACCCAATGCGGTAGGCGAGTGGCACACGCGCGCACAGCTGTCGATGTTGTTGGTGCCAATCACTACGCGGATAAACTTTTGCATCAGGTAATTTTCTTCATTGGTACAGCGTGCCGATGAAATACCCGCAATGTAATCGGCACCGTAAGTGTTTTTAATATCGGTCAGCTTTTCTGCGATGAAAGAATAGGCTTCGTCCCAGGTAGCAGGCTGAAGTTCTCCGTTTTTACGGATGAGTGGTGTGCGCAGCCGGTCGGGGTGATTATAGAAAGAGAAGGCAAATCTTCCTTTAAGGCAGGTATGTCCCTGGTTCACTTCGGCATCGTACGGGGCCTGGATGGATTTAATGGTATCGTTATTTACGGCTACTTCCAGGTTGCAGCCTACGCCACAGTAAGTGCATACTGTTCTGACTTTTTTCTGAACATTGATGCTTTTGGATTCAAACACATCCGAAATAGCAGACGTAGGGCAGGCTTGTGCACAGGCACCGCAGCTTACGCAATCGGAATTGAGGAAATTGTCGTCAAAGCTTTTGATAATGCGGCTGTCAAACCCGCGGCCGGCCATGCTCAGCACCATTTCACCCTGCACTTCATCGCAGGCGCGTACGCAGCGGAAACAGTTGATGCACTTGGAGAGATCGGAAGTCATGTATGGATGACTCAGATCTTTCTTCCGATGGAGGTGGGTCTTGCCTTCAGGGTACCGTACGGTGCGAACACCAACCTGGGCAGCAACCGTTTGCAGTTCGCAGTTGTTGTTTACTTCGCAGGTAAGGCAATCGAGGGGATGGTCGGTAAGAACAAGTTCAATAATGTTTTTACGAAGCCGGGTAATTTTTTCAGTATCGGTATAGATGTACGTGTTTGCCGTAACAGGTGTGTGACACGATGCCACGGTTTTGGTGTTGCCGTTGGGTTGCAGGGCAACCTCCACACTGCATATCCGGCATGAGCCGAACGGTTCCAGGTTGGGGGCATCGCAAAGTGTAGGGATGCGGTTTCCTAAACTTCTGCGCACAAACGAAAGCACCGTTTCGCCTTCGCGGATTTCAAATGGCCTGCCGTTGATGTAGGCCAGTTTGATTTTTCCCGTACCGTTTTCCTGGGGGTGGGGTTTACCTGTTGTTTTTGTCTTTACCGCTTCCATATCAACTACACTTGAGTTAAAAAGTAAGGTTTCAGTTCATCTTCAAAATAATGCAGGGCATTTTTTACCGGCAACGGCAGGCCGCCACCGAGCATACATAATGATCCGATCTCCAGTGTTTCCAATAAATCATTCATCAACGCGCGATCAATTTTATAACCGGTGGTTCGTGCTTTTTGCAGCATCTCCTTTCCACGCGTGGAGCCCAGCCGGCAGGGGAAGCATTTTCCGCAACTTTCGTGGGCCGTAAACTCAAACAAATGCTCTATATATAATAGGAGTGGAAAGTCCTGAGGAATACAAACAACAGAGGCATGGCCCAGCAGAAACCCTTCGTTGGCGAATGATTCGAAATCGATGGTTAAGTCATTAATCTTCGAAACCGGAACTAATCCGCCTAACGGACCGCCAATGTGCATGGCTTTTACCGGCTTGCGAAAACCACCCCCCAAATCGTTCACAACCACGTTCAGCGGTGTGCCCATGGCTACTTCATAAATACCCGGCCTGTTAAAATGGCCGTCTAATGAAATCAGTTTTGTGCCGGTTGATTTTGCCGTTCCGATGGAGGCAAAGGCTTTACCTCCGTTCTGCATGATCCAGGGAAGATTGGCCAGCGTTTCAACATTGTTGACTACAGTGGGGAGATTGAATAGTCCCTGTTGTGCAGGGTAGGGTGGCCGGACACGCACCTCGGGGCGTTGCCCTTCAATGGAAGAAAGCAATGCGGTTTCTTCTCCGCAGATGTATGCGCCCTGTGCTTTAATTACTTTAAAGTGGAATGAGAACCCGGAATTAAAAATATTTTCACCGATAAATTTATGTTGATGAAGTTCCTGGATAGTGGTTTCAATAATGGCAATTGACTCAGGATACTCTGCCCGTATATACAATACGCCAACCGAGGCGTTGGCCAGGTAGCCCGCTATGATCATGCCCATGAGCACGGCATAGGGTTGGTGTTCGAGGAGGTATCGATCGGAATAAGCGCCCGGGTCGCCTTCATCGGCATTGCAAACAATGAAGCGTTGTCCGGCTGGCGTGTTACGGCAACTTTCAAGTTTAATAGCCATTGGAAAACCGGCACCGCCCCGACCGCGCAAAGCGGAAGTTTTCAGTTCAGCTTGTAATTCTTCAACAGGTTTTTGAAGACAGTTTTTCAGGATTTCAGAATACACTTTTACCCCTGGAGATTTTTGAGTAAGTATTGCAGTACCTTTTACTGCTACATGATAATGGTCAGCAACAACCGTTTTGTTTTTCTTAATATCGGGCATGGCATCGATGGCCTTGCCGGAATAATTTTTACCCTCGAAATGAAAAGCTGAGTTTTCATGGCACCTTCCCAGACAGCACATTTCGCCAATTTCTTCTTCTTTAAAATGGTTTTGCAGTTTCTCTTTCAACGCAGGCTGTGTGCCGGCACACAAACAGGCGCTTCCATTGCACACATATACTTTTTTACCCTGGTTTTCGGGTTTTAAAAAATCATAGAAAGTAGCGGTGCCATATACATTGGCCTTACCTATAAGGAACTCCTTCCGCAAGGCCTCCATTTTTTCAATAGACGGTGTACCTGTTTCTGCAGCGGCAATTCCCAGTTCTTCAAACAGGGTTTTGGTAACGCCCTTTCTTCCGGCCAGATAGCTTAGATTTTTTGACATGGCGGTGTAAAATCAACGATGAAGATACCACTATTTTTAGTCATTTACCTGCACTTTTGGATATGCGGTAGCCGTGCTTACGGAGATGTTGTTTCGCTTAATTGCTCAAGAATCTCGGCTTCAGTTTCAGTAAAAAGCAAATCCCGCAGCGCGTGAATCATCTGTCTGACCGAAATATTAAATGCCCGGTTAATGGCAATTTGCGTAGGTATATCTGACGATTTAAGCTTCTGCGATGAAATGGAAGATGTGAGCAACTGCGTAAAAGCAATGTCTTCCTCTTTATTTCTTTCCGTTAAGGCGTGTATTGCTCCAATATTGGCCCCTGTGTTCCTTTCTTCCAGCAGGTTAATAAATTCTTCGTGCACTGAAATCCACTTGTCCTTGAAAAACTTAAAAAGTTTTTCAACTTCGTTGTTACCAGAATCTTCTGCTTCCTGAAGATTATGCTGAACATCTTTTAGAATTTTGGCCGATGCCACTGCATTACGGGTTGCGTGCAGCAATTTGTTTAATTCCCGGGCTTCTGCATCGTGAAGTTCGTGCATTTGCAATTTCGAAGCAAAGGTATAAATCTCTGCTTCCAGTGATTTAATCATCGGATACAAATCGGCAAGCGAGGTTTCCAATGACAGCATGTTATCCTCTTTTTTCAAAAAGGATTGAAAGGGCTCCTTTCGTGTTAGTTTGAGCAACTTTAAATGGTAGCGGATGACCTCTACGATCAGGTGCCGGATTTCAATTTTGAGGGCTGCAATGCCGGCTTCGGGTACATCTGGTTTAAGTGTGTGCAGGCATTTGGTGAGCGTAGTTTTCTTTTCACGAATTGCCCAGAGGATGAATTTCGTAAAAAAGCCAATTAACGGTAGAAAAAAAGCAACACCGATAAGGTTAAAGAGTGTATGAAATAAGGCAATACCTGTAACCGGATCATTTTCCAGGTAGATTACCTTTTGGGTGAGGTACATCAATGCAGGGAACAACCCTACGGCAAGCAGGGCGGTAACCACATTAAATACAAAGTGGCTGAATGCAATTTGCTTTTTTATGATTTGCGATCCCAACGAACCGATAATGATGGTTACCGTTGTGCCGATATTGGTACCGATAACCATATAAGCAGCGAGCGGAAATGAAATAACTCCGGAGTGAATGGAGCTTAAAATAATAGCCATGGATGCTGAACTGGATTGCACCAGTGCGGTTAACACCAGGCCAATCAGGATAAAAACTATACCGGGATAATGCCTTAACCCGCTGAGGTCATAATTTTGTGCCAGGCCTTCAATGCTGGTTTTCATGTAATCCAACCCAAGAAAAAGAAAACCGAAGCCTACCATAAACTTGCTTAGGTTGGTAGCCTTGGTTGATTTTCCAAAAAAGATCAGGCCCAGGCCACCCAGGCCGATAAAGGGCAAAGCGAGGATTTCTATTTTCAGTTTAAAGCCAATAGTAGCCACTATCCAGCTGGTAAGGGTAGTGCCCAAATTTGATCCTATGATTACACCAATGGCGCTCTCCATGCCCAGAATTCCGGCTCCGGCAAATGCAAGCACCATGAGCGACACCGCTGAACTGCTCTGCAGAACAGCCGTTGCCACTGCTCCGCTGAGTACACTGCGAAACCAGTTTTCGGTAAACTTGCGGATAAGTTTGCGAAAGGTGCCACCGGAAAGCTGTTTTAGGGATTCTTCCAGTTGAAACATGCCAAACAGGAAAATGCCAATACCGGCCAGCAGTTCGATAATTTTAAAGTCAGCGTTCATGCCAAGGATCAAGTTGTGTAATTTAGGGTTTTTGCGCTTTTGCGGAGGTGATCTTTATCATTACTTGCTGTTAGATTGATGCAACGTTGAAAACGAAACGACTGTCGGAAGATGTAAAATCTCTTTTAGAAAGAAAGGTTCTGCAGTACAACCAGCCCGGGTTTATTGAAAACGATCCGGTCAGCATCCCGCATCAATTTTCAAAAAAGCAGGACATTGAAATTGCCGGCTTGTTTGCTGCAACCCTGGCGTGGGGTCAGCGCGTAACCATTATTAATAATTGCAGAAGATTGCTCACCTGGATGGATAATGATCCGCACCAGTTTATCCTGCATCATCGTGAAAATGATCTGAAACCTTTTATGGATTTCCGGCATCGTACATTTAACGCTACCGATACCCTGTATTTTTTAAGTTTTCTTAAGTGGTATTACAGCCATTATCAATCGCTGGAAGACGCTTTTCATGTGGATTCTGTTGAAAACTCTGTTGAAAAGGGATTAATTCGTTTTCATAACCTGTTTTTCAGCCTTCCGGATTTTCCGCACCGCACAAAAAAGCATGTAGCCACACCCGAAAGAAAATCAACCTGCAAGCGACTGGCCATGTACCTGCGCTGGATGGTGCGCAGCGATAACTGCGGGGTTGACTTCGGAATCTGGAAAAGAATAAAACCAGCCCAACTGGTTTGTCCGCTGGATGTACACGTAGAGCGCGCAGCCCGAAAATTAAAATTGATTAAACGAAAGCAAACCGACTGGCAAACTGCACTTGAACTTACGGCATCGCTCGGAAAGTTTGATCCGGTTGATCCGGTAAAGTATGATTTTGCACTGTTTGGGCTTGGGCTCGAAGAAAGGCCTACTCGTACTTCAGCACGGTTACCGGGTTAGCCTGGGCCGATTTTAATGTTTGCCACAGAATGGTTGACAGGGCAATAAGCAAAACCAGTAAAGAAGGCAGGGCAACCATAAACCAGGATATTTCAATCCGTACCGTAAAAGTAGCAAGCCATTCATCAAGTAATTTTAAGGCGACAGGGACACCAATGACCAGTGCAATGAGCACCATAATCAGGTACTCCTTCATCAGCAACATGGCTGTATTGGCTGTTGATGCCCCCATTACTTTGCGAATGCCAATTTCTTTCATTCTGAACTTTGCAGTAAACGATGCCAGGCTGAATAAACCGGTACAGGTAATGGCCAGCAGTACCAGGGTGAATGTGGTTATGATTTTCCCCAGCCGCTCATCGCTGGCATATTGCGAATCGTATTTATCCATCAGCATAAACGATTCGGGCGTCTGACCCGGAAAAGTAGTGGTAAACAATTTTTCAATCTGTTCACGCGTATATGGAGAATCACTTTCCAGCCGGATAACATAATAGTTGGCCCTGCCCCGATGGTAAACATAAAACACCGGTTGAATTTTGTTCTTGGGCGATTCGTGGTGATAGTCACGGATAACTCCCCGGATCATAACCGTATCGTCCCTGAAGAAAGCTTTTTGATTTACGGCATCTTCGGGAGTTAAAAAGCCGAGTAACCGGCTTGCAGTTTCATTAACGAGGACTTCTTTGACAGGTACGGATGCCGGCCCAAAATCATTTCCGGCAAGCAGGGTAATACCGAGCGTCTCAACAAAATGCTCATCCACTTCAAAAAACCGGTACTGGTTAACGTCTTCCTTGGCGGCACCAATACGCTGCACACTGTTGGCGTAGGGTACAATAAATTCTCCAGGCAAGGAGTTAAGCGTGGTTAAACTGTTCACTCCTGCAATCCGGATTATCTCCTTTTTAAAGGAGTTTATCCGCCTGTTCTGTGTGGAATCGAACAAGGTGGAGTTTTCAAGAACAAAAAGTCCGGAAGGAGTAAAGCCCAGTTCTTTCTTTTTCATCAGGTTAAGTTGCAGATGGAGTGCATACAGGCTAATGAGGAGTACGATGGTTATAACAAACGGAATAACTACCATGGTTTTTCGCAGCAGTTGTCCTTGTTTACCGGAGGAGAAATTCCCTTTCAGTATTTGCGATGGGGCGATGCCGGAAATAACAAAAGCAGGGTATAAACCGGAGGCCAGCGTACTTATGGCAAGCAACAGTACGCCACCTGCAACCAGTTGAGCGCTGAAGCTGAAGTCATGACTGAGGTCGCGCTGAGCCCACTCTGAGAATTGCGGAAGCAACAACCATACGATAAGCAAAGCCAAGCCAAGGGCAACCACGTTAATTACAAAAGCTTCTGTTAAAAACTGGCCGATGAGCTGGCTGCGCAGGCTGCCTACTACTTTGCGGATACCCACCTCTTTAGCCCGGTCAATGGATCGAACAGTCGCCAGGCTCACATAATTAATCCAGGCAATAATCAGCAACATCAGGCCTACAACGGCCAGGAAGTAAACCGTTTGTTTGCTGCCGGTGGGCCGTAGTTCATTACTAAAATTGCTTTCCAGGTGTATTGATTGCAAAGGTTGAAAATTGATTTCAAGCTTCTGGTCCGTTTCGCGGAGCCAGTTTCCTGTTTTGCGTTCAATCAGGTCGGTTAACTTTTCTTTAACGGTCTGCAGTTGTTCAGGCTGGTGTAGCATCACGTAGTTAAAGTAACCATCCCACCGCCAGGGTTCTTCCAGCACCAGCGTACTGACTCTTTTCTTATACGTCTCCATGGAGAAAAGAACATCAAAAGCCATATGGCTCTTCTCCGGCATATCTTCAAAAATTCCGGTAACTTCCACATCAATATAGCCTCGCCAGCTTAACGTTTTGCCCAAGGGGTCCTCGTCTTTAAAAATAATACGACTGAAAGACTCAGACAGGGCAATGGTGAAGGGTCGGGTAAACACCAGGGAATCGTTTCCCTTTACCAAGCGAAAGGAAAAGACTTTAAAGAAGTTCTCGGACGCATAACCCGATTTTTCGGTTTTGAACACCTCACCCTCTTTTACGACTACACAAATATTTTTTGATAGCATCACATAACTTTCTACCTCGGGTAAATCGTTAGCCATATCCACGCCTATTCCAAAATTGGAGGTGGCTGAACTGTTGGTGAGTTCATTCTTGTTGTACCGGTTCTGTTGTATTCTGAAAATCCGGTTGGCCTTAGAGTGAAAAGCATCATAGCCGGTTTCGTGCCAGACGAACAGATAAGTAAGAATGAAACAAACAATGCCTGCGGTGAGTCCGAGGAAGAGTACGGCCACGTGGTTGCGTTGCCGGGAAAAAGATCGGAGTGCTATCGTCCAGTAGTTTACCAGCATGGTTACAAGCGTTGAATGTAAGCAAGCCCTGCAATACCTGCCGCAGGATGTAATATTTATGCCGTTTTTGACGAAAAATTTACTGGATTACCAGGTCTTCGCTTAAGATAAACAAACTGATAATCATTACAGCCAAAAGAAAAGCGGCCAAGGCACCGTGTACCCATTCATTCCGGGGCCTAGTGAGGGTTGCAACCAGCAGTATGCCGAATAAAAGAATTTTTACAACCTGGTCACGAACCGGCAAACCGGCAATCAGTACATCGGTAAATATGGCTGTTGCGATCAGCAGAAGAGCACTTAGAAAGAATTTCGGGTACATTATAAAGTAGTAGCGCTTTAAGTCCGTTTCTTTTTTGCCACCCTTTTTCGGAAATAATAAATTTGCCAGAATAAACAACAAAACAGGGTAAAGCAGAATGAACAAAAAGGTAAGCAAGCTCCAGCTTTGTATCGTTCGCCAGTCGTACATAATCCACCATTCGTGGATGTGCATTACAAACACCAGTACAATCCAGATCAGGTAAGGCCAGAATACTTTTACCGAACGCCAGTTGCGGATTAGCCTGGCAATACCATTGAGTATCACGGTTATTCCCAACCCGATGATGATGGAAATAAGGACGATAACATATTCAAATGGAGTCATTTAGGCACTTTTTTCAGCTTGTTTAAACTGGTTCTAAATAATTTAATTAGCCTTTCTTACGGTAAAAGTAGTGGTAATAAAATCACCCCTGAACATCGTAAAAACCGGATTGAAATAAATGAATTTGCTTCACCAAAATTAATTTGAAAAAACCCCTTGGGGTAGTAGATTTGTGCACCTTGATGTAAAACGGATACTAACCTATCATGATAAAAGTTCCTCGGCCACTCTTCTCACACATCATCACTGCGTTCGTACTAGTATTTTCTTCTTCGTCTCTATATGCACAGGATATACCTACTGATGCAGCCATCATTTCAGAGGGCGAATCGCTGTTCAATGCCAATTGTAAAACGTGTCACCGCGTACACCAGAAACTGGTAGGCCCGGCCCTTGAAAATGTGTACAACCGGGCTCCCTCCATAGACTGGATTAAAGCCTTTATCAGAAATTCAGCGGCTGTCATAGCCAGTGGCGATGACTATGCGGTTAAACTCTATAATGATTATGGCAAAACCCAAATGACAGCCTTTACCGGGTTAAAGGATGAACAGATTATGGCCATCCTTGCCTACATTCAGGATGAAACGAAAAAAGGGCCACCGGTTGCGGCAACCGCTCCGGCTACGGATGGTGGTGGTAATGGGCAAAGTGTTCCCTCAGCCTACCTCAACGCCATCCTTATCGGTATGGTTATCATCCTGGTACTCCTGGTTGTAATTCTTGGCTTCCTGGTTTCAGCCCTGAAGCGTTTCCTCGACCAGAAAGAATTAAGCGAAGAGGATCGCGAGGTTGTTCAATCTCCTATTACAATAGGTACAATTACCCGTAGCTCCGGTTTTGCATTCATTGTAGTCTTCATTGTTGGTACATTGGCATTTAAAGCCGTAATCAATGGGTTGTATTCCATTGGCATTCAGCAAGGGTATGCCCCGAAGCAGCCTATTGCATTTTCGCATAAACTGCATGCCGGTGCCTATGAAATTGACTGTAAGTATTGCCATGTGGGTACACTAAAAGGTAAAAGTGCAACCATTCCTTCGGTGAATATTTGCATGAACTGCCACAATGCCGTTAAGGTCGAATCGCCCCAAATTCAAAAATTATGGGCTGCGGCCGATTGGCAGCCCGAAACCAAAACCTATGGTCCCAATCAAAAACCTATTGAATGGGTACGCATTCATAACCTTCCTGACCTGGCCTACTTTAATCATGCACAACATGTGGTTGTGGGTGGAATCGAATGCCAGACCTGCCATGGCCCTGTTGAGACGATGGATGTGGTAAAGCAATACTCACTGTTAACCATGGGCTGGTGTATCGATTGCCACCGGAAAACGGATGTCAATTCAAAAGGAAATGCCTATTACGATAACCTGGTTGAACTTCATAACGCAGCCAGCAAACAACCGATGAAAGTGGAAGATATTGGCGGACTGGAATGTGCCAAATGTCATTATTGATCAGCTGATTATTAAGAGTTTACGAATAAACGCTTCGCGATAAACATGGAAGAAAAAGCTACGAAGGTATATTGGAAAGGTCTGGATGAATTGAGTAATGCGCCAGAATTTGTTAAGCATGCGCACACTGAGTTTGGTCAGCCCCCTGCACCCGAAGATGATCTGGGCCATTCGCGCAGAGACTTTTTGAAGATGATGGGCTTTGGCGTAGCGGCTGTTTCCCTGGCAGCTTGCGAGGCACCCGTACGAAAGGCCATTCCCTATATCGATAAGCCCCTTGATGTTGACCCCAGCCTTCCTAATTATTACGCCTCAACCTATACCAACGGTGGCGATTATTGCAGCATTGTAGTGAAGGTGCGTGAAGGCCGGCCAATTAAAGTAGATGGCAACACCCTGTCAGGAGTTACCAAAGGCGGAACCAGCGCACAGGTTGAAGCATCTGTTCTATCACTTTATGATAATTCACGGTTACGTGGCCCCCGTGTAGGAGAAACAAAAAATGCTTCCTGGGAGGTACTGGATCAGATGGTTGCCGATAAGCTGGGAGCCATCCGGGTTAGCGGAGGAAAGATTGCCATTGTCAGCAACTCGGTTTTAAGCCCCAGTACAAAGGCTGTTATTGAAAAATTCAAAAGCAAATATCCTACTGCAGAGCATATCCAGTACGACCAGGTTTCTATGTACGGAATGCTGAAAGCCAATGAAGAATCATTTGGCAAAGCCATGATTCCATCGTACGATTTCAGCAAAGCCAAAGTAATCGTAAGTGTGGCTGCCGACTTTTTGTGCACATGGCTTTCACCTATTGAATTTACAAAACAGTATGCGCTGACACGCGAAGTAAGTGAGGAGAATCACGATATGTCGCGTCACTACCATTTCGAAGCCGGCATGACCTTAACGGGTGCAAATGCAGATCATCGCGTACAGATCAAACCCTCCGAAGAGGGTGCGGTACTTGTTCAGTTGTTTAATCTGATTGCCGCTAAAGCTGGCCGCAGCACCCTTACCGGTGGCCTCGATAAACCTTACCTGACAAAAGCGGCTGATGAGCTTTGGGAAAACCGGGGTAAATCATTAGTAGTGGCCGGATCAAACGATAAGGCAGTTCAGGTTGTTGTAAATGCCATCAATGATATGCTGGACAATTACGGCACCACCATCCTCGCCAATATACCGGTTAATTACCGGCAGGGTAACGATGAGGCCATGATGAGCCTTATTAATGAAGCTGATGCAGGCAATGTTGCCGGAATTATTTTCTACAACTGCAACCCGGTCTATGATCATCCGATGGGAGAAAAGCTGGCTGGCGCTTTGAAGAAAGTGGGGCTGAAAGTGTCAACTTCGTATAAAGAGGACGAAACCGGTGTTGAGTGTGAGTTTCTGGCACCCGATCACCACTATCTGGAGGCATGGAATGATGCTGAACCAAAGAAAAATCATTACAGTATCGCGCAACCTGCCATTACACCAATATTTAAAACGCGAGCAGCACAGGAAAGCCTGCTGATGTGGGCTGGCGAAACCAACGTGGATTATTACGAAACCCTGAAAAACAACTGGAAGACATGGTTCTTCAAAGGTGGTAACCTGCGTGCCTGGTGGGATAAGTGCCTGTACGATGGCGTATTGGAACTTCCGGTGGAAACGGCCAGCGTATCGTTTGCCGGAAATGTAGAAGCAGCAGCCAATACCATTGCCGCTTACAAAGCAGAGGGTATTGAGTTGTTTGTATATGAGAACGGAACAGTAGGCAATGGTTCACAGGCGAATAACCCGCTGTTACAGGAACTGCCTGACCCGATTACCAAAGCCGTTTGGGAACACTATGTAACCGTGTCACCGGCTGACGCCAAAGAGATAAACTTTGCTGAGGCGAAAACAAAGTATGCGAACATAACCGCTAACGGGAAAACGGTAAAACTTCCGGTGCTGGTACAGCCGGGTCAAACTCCGGGCACAATCGGTATCCCGCTGGGCTATGGTCGTACGCGCGCGGGTAAAGTAGCCGATGGGATTGGTATTAATGCTTACCCATTTGCTTCAATGGTGAACGGATCGGTTTCGTTTGTGGCTTCTGGTGTAAAACTGGAAATGCTTGATGAGCGCTATTGGCTGGCAACAACACAAACCAACCAAACGTACATGAAACGGGCTACGGTTATTCAGGAGACATTGCTCTCTGAATTTAAGTCCGATCCCGGTGCCGGAAGGTACAGGCCTAAAGTAGCCACGTGGAAAGTCCCTGATCATAAAGTTAAGCCGGGCGAGTTATCCATGTGGAAAGGCCACGATTATAAGAATCATCACTGGGGTATGGCAATTGACCTCAACACCTGTATTGGTTGTGGTGCGTGTGTGGTAGCCTGTAACGTAGAAAATAATGTTCATTTGGTTGGCCGTGAGGAAGTAATCAAACGCAGAGAAATGCACTGGCTGCGCATAGACCGCTACTATAGCACCAATGCCGATGTACAGGATTTAAAAGGGCTTGAAAAAGCGGCCGAAAACCCCGAAGTAGTATTCCAGCCTATGCTGTGCCAGCATTGTAACAATGCTCCTTGCGAAACAGTATGCCCGGTGGCCGCAACTACCCACAGTACAGAAGGCCTTAACCAAATGACGTACAACCGTTGCATTGGTACACGCTATTGCGCCAACAACTGCCCGTATAAAGTAAGAAGGTTCAACTGGTTTAAGTACCACGATAACCGGCAATTTGAGCAGGTGAACCCCGCCATGAACACCACACTTGGTAAAATGGTGTTGAATCCGGATGTAACTGTACGCAGCCGCGGTGTTATGGAGAAGTGTTCTTTCTGTGTACAACGTATTCAGCAAGGTAAACTGCAGGCCAAGAAAGAAAAGCGCCCCCTTAAGGATGGCGAGGTAGTTACCGCATGCCAGGCAGCGTGCTCAACCGGGGCCATTGTATTTGGCGATGTGAATGATCCGGAAAGCCGCATCAGTAAATTGTTGCAAATAAGCCCTGCTGATGAAAAACGTCCTTATGGCATCGATAAGAAAACGGGTAATCCGCGGGCATACCAGGTATTGGAAGAAGTAGGCGTAAAACCGAATATCTGGTACCTCACTAAGGTGCGAAACAAGGAAGAATTGAAAGCTTAGTAACAAACGATTATATTATAGACTAATACACATGGCAGTAGTTTCAGCAATACGCGAACCGCTCATTACCGGTAAGAAAACACTAAAGGATATTTCTCATGACATCAGCCGCCAGGTAGAGGGCAAGCCAACCCGGTTATGGTGGACAGCTTTTGGTATATCATTGGCCTTGCTGACCTGGGGTGGTTATTGTTGTTGGATGCTGCTGTGGCACGGCATCGGCATGTGGGGGCTGAACAAAACGGTGGGCTGGGCCTGGGATATCACCAACTTCGTGTGGTGGGTCGGTATTGGTCACGCAGGTACGCTAATCTCCGCAATCCTCCTGCTATTCCGTCAGCGTTGGAGGATGTCAATTAACCGTGCAGCAGAAGCCATGACTATTTTTGCGGTGATTTGTGCGGCCAGTTTTCCGGGCTTCCACATGGGCCGTCTTTGGCTTGGCTTTTATTGGGCACTTCCCCTCCCGAATACATTCGGTTCGCTCTGGGTAAACTTTAACTCGCCTCTGCTTTGGGATGTGTTTGCCATATCAACCTACTTTACGGTATCGCTTGTATTTTGGTATATGGGCCTTATTCCTGATTTCGCTGTAATCCGCGACAGGGCCGTTGTTCAGGGAAATAAAATCCGGGCTATGGCTTACAACGCGCTTAGCTTCGGTTGGCAGGGAGGTGCAAAAACATGGATGCGCTATGAATCGGTAGCCTTGATTCTTGCCGGTTTATCCACACCGCTTGTATTGTCTGTTCACACCATTGTATCTATGGACTTTGCCACTTCGGTTATTCCAGGCTGGCATACAACCATCTTCCCGCCCTACTTCGTTGCGGGTGCTATTTTCTCGGGCTTCGCCATGGTGTTAACCCTGCTGCTGGTAACCCGAAAAGTATTTAAACTGGAAGAGTACATCACGGTGTACCACATTGAGTTAATGAACATCATCATCATCATTACCGGTTCCATAGTGGGTATTGCTTACATCACCGAGCTGTTTATATCGTGGTATTCGCGTGTTCCTTATGAAGGGTATGCCTTCTACAACCGGGTGCAGGGACCGTACGCCTGGGCGTACTGGTCGATGATGACCTGCAATGTCATCTCACCCCAGTTATTTTGGATTAAGAAGATACGGACAAGCCTGGTGGCTACCTTCGTGCTTTCCATTATTGTAAACATCGGGATGTGGTTCGAGCGCTTTGTCATCATTGTAACGTCACTCCATCGCGACTACATTCCGTCAAGCTGGACGATGTTTTACCCCACCATGTATGACGTGGGTCAGTATGTATTCACCTTCGGAATCTTCTTTACGGCATTCTTCCTGTTTGCCAAGTTCTTCCCGGTAATTAACATGGCTGAAGTAAAAAGTATTCTTAAATCAACTTCTGAAAAGTCTTAATCATGGATGCGGATAAACACTTTGTAGTTGGAATTTTCGATGACGAGGACGTCCTGCTGGATGCAATCCGAAAAGTGCGGAAGGATGGTGTAAAAATTCAGGAGGTGTACTCACCCTTTCCGGTACACGGTATCGATGAGGCATTGGGGTATAAAAGGTCGCGATTGCCTATAGCAGCCTTTTTATTCGGCTTAACGGGTACTGCCCTCGCCCTGTTGATGCAGATCTGGATGCTGGGTTACGATTGGCCGATGATTATCGGTGGAAAGAATTTTGCCTCACTTCCGCCTTTTATTCCTGTAACCTTTGAGCTAACTGTGTTGCTGTCGGCTTTGGGAATGGTGGGTACTTTTATGATTGTGAGCGATATGAAACCCTATAAATGGCCCCGCCAGTTCGACATTCGCAGTACCGATGACAAGCATGTAATGGCGATAGACCTGGCTGTAAATGCTTCCCGAAGCAAGGATGATTTGAAACGTTTGTTGCAGGAAAGTGGAGCGTCTGAAGTAAACGAAAAGAGCTTTGAGTAATATGAGGAACCTGAAAACTTTGCGCAGTATCATTACCGTTACGGCAGCAGCCATACTGTTATGGGGCTGTAAAGCAGGAGGCGATAATCCCGGATTGGAATACTCGCCAAACATGTATCATTCGGTTGCTTATGAACCGTACACCCAGATTACCGATGAGGATGCCGGCCGCTGGCTAACTTCTATTGAGT
>JBKBOE010000033.1:0-30719 GCA_046294915.1 Cyclobacteriaceae bacterium
AAAAAGATTATGTAGGTAAACCCCCTATAAAAGAAACCCTTGTTGTCAAAGGCCGACACGTAAGCCCACTAGAAACTCCGGATGACGTGAATAAACTTCTGTCAGGCCTGAAAAAATAAACATAACATAAAGCCCCGGTTCATGCGCTCTGTCTTGTTTTTTGCTGCCCAGCCTACTGGGCCACAATAGCACGCGGGGTGGTTCCTGCCGGAATTTGAATGGGCACACCAAAACTATCATTGATCACCGCGTTGGTAACGGGGTTGAACAAGTACACTTCATCGGTTGATTCGTCTGTAACAAGCCCCACACCGGTGCTGCTCACAACAACCGCGTAGATGGATGACGCAATGCCGAAGTTAATAGGCGTAACAATGTTGGTACTTACTTCAATGGCATAAATAACATTGCTTTGAACAGCAACGAAAATTTTACTTCCGTCAGGTGTTGTGGCCATATTACGGCTGAATGCGGGAATGGGTATGGTCGTAACAATGGTATTGTTGGTGGTTTCAATTTTCAGGATGCTTGTGCCATTGGCGGCATAAACAAAATTACCCGAAGGAGTTGAAACAGTATAACGTGTTTCAGATTCCGGTGCGTTAATGGTGGTGATGAACGCCCGTGTGGCAACATTAAACACCGGAATGTCGCCATCGCCCCGGTTGGCGATGTAGGCTTTACCGTTGGCAATGGTTATGCCTTCGGGCGATGAAATGGAAACGTGGTTAATAGTAGCAACCACCGCACGGCTTACCGTATTAATAACTGAAATGCTTCCGGTGGTGCTGCCGCCACCTTGTTTGTTAACAACCCAGGCCTCCTTATTATCGGCCGTGAAGGCAACGGCATACGGTTCGTCAAAGCCGGGATCGGTAATATCCGCAATAACGGCCATTGTCTCGGGGTCAACAACACTAACCAAATTGGAATGCCGGTAGGGTACATACAACATGAGCCGGTTTGGACTCAGGGCAAGGTTTCGCGGTTCATTGCAGGTAGAGGTGCACGTTAGCCGGTCGGTTTCCACTTGCGTCAGCGGATCAATAACTGAAACATCATCGGAAACGGCATTTGAAACAAAGGCATGCAGTTGGGTAGGGTTTGCATTATTGCTTAAGCAACAGGTAAAACTACCCCTGCTGGCGCTATCTTCGGTGTCAACCGTGAAATAGTAATTAATGCCCGGAGTTAGCCCGGTAGCGGCAAGCACAACGTCATCATCATCGTTAAGGTATTGATTACAGCCCACCAGTGTCAGGCCATCAGATTCCCACAAAGCAAGTTGTGTTTTAAGCTGGGTTCCTTTTGTGCCGCCCACATCAATGGTAATTCGTATTTGCCCGGTGGCCGGTGCAGTAAACCTGAACCACCGGTTAAACTGGGGTGTAGTTGTAGACCAGCATGCGCCTGCTGTTCCGTCTGATGTGGCATCTGTGGTGGAGTAGAGGGCATCTGCTGAACAACTGTTGATAATGGTTGTCAGATCAATGGCGCCTTCATAAAAATCATAGTCAATGGCAGAGGGTACAATAAAATTCTCGTTGCAGCACCCGCCAAGAAGCAAGCCTGATACCGCTAGTAGAATGGAAAGGCGGTTAACCATTTTTATTTAAGTTAGAACAAAGGGATAATTTATGATAATACCGGTTATATTTAGTACTGAAAGCTATGTAAAAAGCCGGATGTTATGAAGAACTATTTGCCTATTCTCATTATATGGTGGGGTATTTGTGGCCCTTACCTGATATTTGGTCAGCAGCTTTTTTCGGTAGGTGTTAAAGCCGGGGCCACCCTGGCCACCCAAACCGTTGATGACGGCACAAGCGACTACGGTGTTAAGCCTGGTCTTCTGGCTGGTGGCTACATACGGTACGTTTTTTCAACCATGGCCCTTCAGATGGACGTTGTGTACAGTCAGCAAGGTGCTTCCATTGACTATCAGAATGAAAAATTTTCTTCAACCTTTAAGTATATAAACCTTCCTGTTGTGCTTCAATACCAGGTGGCGCCTTCCTGGATATTGCAGGCCGGGCCCCAGGTTGGATTTTTAACTTGCGCCAAGTCTGACTTTCACCCGGTAACGCACGCACCCTACGATGAGCAAACCTACACCAAAGCCTATAAGAAAACCGATTATGGTATTGCTTTGGGCGGAGGGTGGGCACCCCCTGATAAGAAAATGGTCATTGAGTTCAGGTACTACGTTGGCCTGAGTTCCATTAACGATTATGCAGGAGTAGCCGAAACCAGAAATAATGTGCTTCAGCTAACGCTGGGCTACCGGCTGAAAGATTTCTGATTTTCTTTTCTGCCATCAAACAGCCATTTATGCTCCTTATTCGGAAGCATAAATTTTATATTGTGCCCTGATGTATAACCTGGCCCGCTATAAAATATTCCTTCGCCTGGCGCCTTCGTGGCTGTTGAAAAAACTATCGAACCGGCAATTTCTTATGGTGGGTGCCATAGCCGTGGGCATTTGGGCCGGTTTAACGGCCGTGGTATTAAAAATTTCCGTTCATTATTTACAGGATGTTTTGGTTACGCTGAGCCAGCGGTTTAACTGGTTGTACCTGGTATCTCCGGCTGTGGGCATCGCGTTAACGTTTTTGTTCATCCGGTTTTTTCTCCGGGGGGAGTTTGTTCGTGGTACGCATCATGTTCTGCTGGCCATAGCAAAGAAATCGTCATTGCTTCCAAAACAGGAAACCTACAGCCATGCGGCTACCAGTGCACTTACCGTAGGGTTAGGTGGCTCGGCAGGACTAGAGTCACCGATTGTACAGACCGGTTCGGCCATCGGGTCAGTCTTTGCCTCTTTTTTTCCGGTGGGCTACCGCGACCGTACCTTGTTGCTGGCCTGCGGGGCAGCCTCCGGTATTGCGGCTGCATTCAACGCTCCCATTGCAGGAGTGCTCTTCGCACTTGAAGTACTCCTGGTGGATGTAAGCATATCGGCATTTATACCCCTGCTTATTGCCGGAGCGTGTGGAGCATTGTGTTCAAAAATTATTCTGGCCGATGACATCTTGTTATCCTTTAAAAATGTAAGTGCATTTAATTTTCACAACGTTCCCTATTATGTGGTGCTGGGGGCATGCTGTGGGCTGATTTCTGTTTTCTATATGAAAGCCTTTCGTAAAACTGAATACCTGCTCACATCATCAATAAAGAGTCCGGTAAGCCGGTTAGTAGCCGGCAGCCTGGTGTTGGGCATTCTTATTTTTCTTTTTCCCGCCTTGTTTGGCGAAGGGTATAGTTCAATAAAAAGCCTGGCGCTTTCAAGGCCGCTTGAGTTGTTCAATGGAAGTCCGTTGAAACAGATTATTGTTGCTGCTCCGTGGTTACTGGGTTTAGCAGTGTTGGTTGTTGCTCTGATCAAAGCGCTGGCCGTTTCGCTTACGCTGAGTGCCGGGGGTAACGGAGGTAATTTTGCTCCGGCCCTGCTGGTAGGGGCTTGCCTTGGGTTTGCATTTTCGTATTTGGCCGATACTGCCTTGGGAATGAATCTGCCGGTCGCCAATTTTTGCCTGGTGGCAATGGCGGGTGTGTTAACAGGTATTTTTCATGCCCCGCTTACCGGTATTTTTCTTATCGCTGAAATTACCGGTGGCTATGAACTGATGATACCGCTGATGATCGTCTCGGCCTTCAGCACAGCCGTATCGCGGTACCTTCATCCGGAATCGCTCGATCAGGCCAAACTCAAAGCCGGTGAACAGCGTGTAACCTTCACTAAAGAAACCTACATCCTGTCGGATTTGGTGGTTCCGGATATTGTTGAAAAAGATTTTGTTCCCGTAAAGGCTGATGCGACCATGCGTAACCTGATAGATGTTATCGCTCAATCGCGAAGAAATATTTTTCCGGTGCTCGATGGAGACCAGCGGTTAGTGGGAATTATTCTCTTGGATGATATCCGGGAGATTATGTTTGATACGGCCCTGTACGATACCCTGCGTATTGAGCAACTCATGCAAAAACCGGTTGTGGTTACTGAACTGAATGAGAACATGAGCGAGGTGATGGAAAAGTTTGATAAATACGGCTTGTGGAATATTCCGGTAGTCAATGGCGGCAAGTACGTGGGCTTTATTTCCAAATCGCAGATATTTTCAAATTACCGCGACAAGCTGAAGACTGACTGAGTTATTAGCGTTACTTTTAACTGAAGTTAGGACTATGCGCGTACTATTGATTGAAGACGAGCCCGCAGTGGCTTCCTTTATCCGTAAAGGATTGGAGGAGCATGGCATGGTGGTGGCGCAGGCCTTTGACGGACCTACGGGCCTCACCCTTGCTATGCGCGAAGAATTTGATGTAATCATACTCGATATTGTTATGCCCGGCATGAACGGCCTTGACGTATGCAGGCAGTTGCGGGAACAGCAAGGCATGAAAACACCCGTGCTGATGCTTACCGCGCTGGGTACTACCGATGACATTGTTGACGGGTTAACCCTCGGGGCTGATGATTACCTGCCCAAACCCTTTAAATTTAAAGAACTGCTCGCCCGCCTTAACGCGCTCACCCGTAGAAGCAAAACCCTGAGCCACGTGCTGCGTGTGGCCGACCTTGAACTTCACCGGGAATCAAAAGGAGTAATCCGTAACCACAAGCCTCTTGAATTAACTGCCCGCGAATTCAGGCTGCTCGAATACCTGCTGCTAAACAAAAACCGTGTGCTGTCGCGTGCGGATATACTGGAAAACGTGTGGGACATAAATCACGACCTGGGTACCAATGTGGTAGATGTTTATATTAACTACCTGCGCAAGAAGATAGATGCAGATTTTGATCCACCGCTGATAAAAACTGTGGTGGGAATGGGGTATACCATTAAGGATATAGCAACGTGAAACTCAGGGATAAACTTACTCTCTTTTTCAGTCTTGCGGCAGCCGGCATTCTGCTCGTGTTTGGTATTTCTGTTTATTTTTTTTCGTCTCAGCACAGGGAAAATGAATTCTATAGAAGGCTTCAGAATAGAGTTGATATTACCGAGAAGATGTTTTTGGAGAAGGAAAACCTTGCACCAGAGGCTTATGAAATGATTCGGGAACAGTTTCTGAATGTACTGCCCGATGAGGTAGAGGAAGTTGCACCGCTTTCGGCCGGCTGGGAAAGTAACCTGAAAGCAAAATACCCCACACCGTTTCTGGTATCTCTTCAATCGGATGGCGAGGCTTTCTTCTTTGACGGAGAGCGGCAGGGTGCAGGCAGGGTATTTCACCTTGCCGGAGGTGATTATGCCGTAATCATTTCGGCTGTTGATCGGGTTGGAATTAACGTACTGGCTAATCTGCAAACCATTTTAGTGCTGTCCATAGTGGCAGGCATTGCGGTTATGACGCTGTTAAGCCATTATTTGTCGGGAAAAATCCTTCAACCTATTTCCGCCAAAATCAGAAAGGCAAATACCATCAGCGCAAAAAATCTGCACGAGCGACTTCGGGTCTTTAATCCTGACGATGAGATTGGCCAGCTGGCTATTGCATTCAACCGGTTGCTCGACCGAATAGACCTGGCTTTTAATGCGCAGAAGCTGTTTGTAGCCAACGCATCGCATGAAATCCGAAACCCGTTAACTGCAATTATTGGTGAGGCCGATTTAGCCTTGGAGAAAACACGGGTTGCTGAAGAGTACAGAGAAGCATTGGTGCGAATACAAACCGAGGCTGAGCGCCTGAACCGGCTGGTGAATAACCTACTGCAGCTATCGGCTGTTAGTTCAGGGGTACAAGAAATAAAATGTGAGCATGTGGCGGTAAACTCCCTGGTTTCTGAGGCTTTGGAAACGTACCGAAGTATGAACCCCGAATCAAAAATTCAATTGGCATTAAGCGATTATCAGCCCGTGGTGAACGGAAACAGGAACCTCCTGCTAACCGCCCTGATTAATGTTCTGGATAATGCCTCTAAATTTTCCAATAATGCGGATGTGCAAATGAAGGTTGCGGTAATGAGTGATTCAGTCGAGCTTACTATAGCCGACAAGGGATTAGGTATTCCAGAAGACGATATTCCGAAAATTACACAACCCTTCTTCCGGTCGGATAATGTGCGGAAAATTCAAGGCACCGGTATAGGCATCCCGCTTACCGCGCGGATAATTGAATTGCACTATGGACACTTTGAGGTGAACTCACAATTAAACGTGGGAACGGAAGTAAAACTTATTCTGCCGTTGGCAATCAGCCAGTAGTATTAACGTTCTAATCTAATTTTAATGCTCCTTTAATCCCACGCTAATGTAGCGGGTTTAGCTTCGGGCTTTGAAATTAAAAGAGGTATGCGATCAGCTTTACTCCATCCGACAGGATTTTTCGCCAATATAAAGAGTGACTTTCCGGCTGCCATGGTCGTTTTTTTTGTTGCCGTTCCCTTATGCCTGGGTATTGCACTGGCCAGTGGAGCACCGCTGTTCTCCGGAATTATAGCAGGCGTTGTTGGCGGAATCGTGGTGGGAGCCATTAGCAATTCCAGTCAGGGTGTAAGCGGCCCGGCTGCCGGGCTTACAGTTATTGTTCTTACATCCATACAGCAATTAGGAGCTTTTGAAGTGTTTCTCGTAGCCGTTGTACTTGCCGGAATTTTTCAGATCGCGCTTGGCTTTTTGAGAGCCGGCATCATTGGCCATTATTTCCCTTCCTCGGTAATCAAGGGAATGCTTACGGCTATCGGCATTATTATTATTCTGAAGCAGATACCGCACGCATTTGGTTACGATGCCGATTACGAAGGCGATATGACATTCGTACAGAATGATGGAGAAAACACGTTCAGTGAGTTGTTTACTATGCTCGGGTACATAACTCCTGGCGCGGTTGTGGTTTCTATGCTATCCATGGCTATTCTGTTTGTGTGGGAGGTACACCTGAGTAAAAAGTACACCCTTTTTAAACTTATACAAGGTCCGTTAGTGGCTATTGTTATGGGGGTTACCTATCAGCTTATTACAAAGGCGTATTTTCCATCGTGGTCGCTGGATCAAAAGCACCTGGTTAATGTGCCGGTAGCATCAACCTTGCCTGATTTTCTTTCAAATTTCTCATTCCCCGCGTTTGGTGCCGTACTGAATCCCGATGTATGGATTGTGGCCCTGACACTTGCCGTGGTGGCCAGCCTGGAAACGTTGCTTTCGGTTGAAGCCACAGATAAGATGGACCCCTACAAGCGCAAGACGAATACCAACCGCGAACTGGTGGCCCAGGGTAGCGGAAACCTGATTAGCGGATTAATTGGCGGGCTGCCGGTTACCCAGGTAATTGTTCGCAGTTCAGCCAATATTCAATCCGGGGGTAAAACTAAACTGTCAGCTATTCTACATGGCTTCTTATTGTTGGTTTGTGTTGTTTCAATTCCAACCATTCTAAATCTTATTCCGCTTGCCGTTCTGGCTGCTGTTCTGTTTTCGGTAGGGTATAAGCTGGCAAAGCCCTCAGCCTTCCGGCAGATGTATGCCCTGGGCTGGAGTCAGTTTCTGCCTTTTATGGCAACCATTGTCGGGGTAGTATTTACCGATTTATTGAAAGGCATTGGAATAGGAATAGCGGCAGCTGTTATCCTGATCCTTCGCAATAGCTATCGGAACTCTCACTTTTTGCATAAGGAGTCAAGTAATGACAGCAAAGTAAAACTTACGCTGGCTGAGGAAGTAATCTTTCTTAACAAGGGTTCAATTGCCCGCGAACTGAACCAGATTCCCTCCGGGGCTGAAGTAACCATCGACATGAGCCAATCGGTAATTGTTGACCATGACGTACTGGAATTGATTAAGGAATTTAAGGAAGGTGCAAAGACAAGAAACATACGTGTTGAGGTAATCCGGAAAAACGGCAGGCATGCTGAACGTAAAGTAGAATTGCAAATGCACAGCAATTAACCTCTGAAGCTATGAATCCAATAAAATATTTTATTCCCGTAGATTTTTCAGAGGCATCGTATAAAGCCATTCAATATGCTTCCTTATTGGCTGAAAAAACAGGCGGGGTAATTCACCTTGGTCATGTACTTGATGTTGATGAAATTATTGAGTCAGACAATCCGGTAATTGTTCGATGGAATCTTGACCGGCTGGAGAAAAAGACTGCAGCTAAGATGCAGTCTTTGAAAGAAATCATCTTCGGTAACGGCATACCCGTCAGCAGTGAAATTGTTTTCGGAAGGCCGCAAGCGGGAGTTTTGAAGATGATTGCCCGGTTTACTCCCGATGTTATTGTTTTACCACGAAGGGCAACTGGTGCTGCAAAATCAGAATTACTCACGTATCTGTCAAAGCACTGCAGGCAGCCTTTCCTTGTTGTGCCTGAATGTTTTGTTCCGCATGTTCCGGAGCACGCAGTTGTGGCTACCGATTTGCGGCCGGCAAACGGTGAGTTACACACTTTTTTTCAGTTGATCAGCAAAACTGCCAACGAGGTTTCGCTTTTAAATATCCGAAGTACGGGTGCTCCAAAGGAACCGGTTAAATCCGAATGGATTACCCTTCTTGAAGCAAAATACCGGCTTGGCACAAAGTTGTTGCAGTATGAAAATAATAATGTGGTACGCGGTGTAATCAACTTTGTAAAGACAAATCCCGTTGATTTACTGTGTACCATCAAACGAAATAAAAATTTTCTGAAACGAGCGCTCAGCGAGAGTGTTTCAAATGAAATAGCAAGTCAGGCTGAAGTACCTGTGCTGGTTATTTGTGAGTAGTTTGGTTTAGGACGCAGGAGTAACGGGCGGCACTGCGTGCCGCCCCCCAGCATTTTAAGAGGATTAAAAAAGCCAATCCCCGATCTGACCAAGAAACAGACCCAACGCGGCAGGGTACAACACGGCACAATACACCACCCCGAAAAGAGCTCCGTACAAATGTGCATCATGGTTTATCCTGTCGGCCGAACGTTTGCCCTGTACGTAGGAATAGACAATATATACAATACCCAATATAAATCCCGGGAAACACAACACGCCATAGAAGCAAATATTCTCAAGGGGCAGAAAGAGAATGAAAGCGAATATAACCGAAGCAACCCCTCCCGATGCGCCCAGCGAATTATACCCCGGGTTATGCTGATGCCTGAACAGCGTAGGTACATCTGAGAATACAATAGCCAATATGTAGAGCAAAATAAAATAAAGGCCACCCAGGTTACCAAAAATATACCCGAACAGAACCTCAACCGCTGATCCGAAAAAGTAAAAGGAAATCATATTAAAGAGCAGGTGTACGTGGCTGCCATGTACAAAGCCCGATGTGATCATCCGGTAATACTGCCCACGCCTCAGTACCATATACGGGTTCATTAAAAATCCGCTTAATACGGCAGGCTGGCTCCAGGCATAAAAACTGATTCCGACCGTGATGATAATAAGGATAAGGGTAATCGACATGCCCTAAAGATGCATTAAAATTCAATGGTACGATTCAAAATTGCTATTCACCTTTTACATTTAGGTTTTAATTATAACAACCATGAAACTTACCTTCAGAAACATCCATCGCGACATCGCCTATTTTTATCTGGGTTTGATAATTGCCTTTGCTTTTTCAGGAATTTTCCTCAATCACCGCCAAACCTGGCATCCACGCAGGTATAAAGCCGAAATTAAAGAAGGTAGCATTACTCCAATACACAAAGACTCTGTAAATGAGGCCTTTGTAACGCAATTCACCAAAGAACAAAACATAACCGATAACCTGCGAAGGTTTACCGTTAACGGTGATGTGCTGCGGATATCCTATGTTAACCACGATGCCGACATTGAGTTGGCAACCGGCAAAGTTACCCTTGTTCACTACAAGGTAACGCCTTTGTTGGGGCAAATGACTATCCTCCATGTGGATACCAGCAAATGGTGGATCTATTACTCGGATGTGTTTGGAGCCGCCATGCTGGTGATTGCTGTTACCGGAATGTTTATTGAAAAGGGGAAGAACAGCTTCAGGGCCCGCGGCTGGAAGCTGGCTATGGCGGGTATTGTATTTCCGTTAATTTTTCTGTTTCTGCTTAGTTAAGCTGGATGGAGATAGAAGTAAACAATGAGGTAGTTGAATTATTTTGGCAGAAGGCGCTTTTATGGAAGCGGCAAAAGCTTATGGTTATCGCTGACCTGCACCTGGGTAAAGTAAGCCACTTCCGCAAGTCGGGAATACCGGTGCCTGTAAAGGCTACTTATAAAAACATGGAACAACTCGTTAGCCTGATTATGAAATCTAAGCCTAAACGTGTTCTGTTTCTTGGTGACTTATTTCATAGCCACTACAACTCCGAATGGGAAGCCGTCAGGCAGCTTGTGCGCAACTTCCGCCATGTTTCTTTCGAGCTGGTGCCGGGCAACCACGATATTATGAGTTTGGAACTATATACCCGAAGCGGCTTACTGCTCCATCCGGATCAACTAAAGGATGGGCCTTTTGTGTTTACGCATCACCCGATGGATAAAGTCCCGGATGTTCAGTTCAATATAGCAGGCCACCTGCATCCGGGTATTCAACTTACAGGAAAGGGCAGGCAATCGGTTGTGCTGCCGTGTTTTTATTTCAGCAGCAGGCAAGCCTGGCTTCCTGCTTTTGGTGCCTTTACCGGTATGGCCCGCATCAAGCCGAAAAAAACCGACCGGATATTTGCGGTTGCTGATAACAGGATTGTAAAAGTTTAATGTGCATGATTTCATGTTGAGTCGCATAGTGGGTTTATGGTTTATGGCGTCAGCCTGTTTCGCACAGGATACGACACGCCTTTCCCTGCTCTTTCTGGGCGATATTATGCAGCACGATTCCCAGATTCAGTCGGCTCATAATGCATTAACGGGTTCATATAACTACGAACCCTGTTTCCGGTTTGTAAAGAAGTATTTTATGGATGCCGATCTTACTATCGGCAACCTGGAACTAACCCTGGGTGGCAAGCCCTACAAGGGTTATCCGCAGTTCAGTGCACCCGATGCGCTGGCAGCGGCACTAAAAAGTGCCGGTGTTAATGTTCTGGTTACTGCAAACAATCACAGCGTAGACAGGCGTAAGAAGGGCCTGGAACGAACCATCCGGGTGTTGGATAGCCTTGAAATTTTGCATACAGGGACCTTTCGCGACACCGTAGAACGATTGAATGATTATCCGTTGCTGATTTCAAAGAACGGAATTACCCTGGCGCTTCTCAATTATACCTATGGCACCAACGGCATACCGGTTACAAAACCTAATGTGGTAAACCTGATTGATACCGCGGTAATACGAAAAGATCTTTACCAGGCAAGGCAGCGCAATCCCGACCTGACTATTGTGTTTATGCACTGGGGAAATGAATACCAGAATCAGCCATCAAAAGAGCAAAAGAAACTGGCAGAATTTTGTTTGCTGCACGGAGCTAACCTGGTTATTGGTGCTCACCCGCATGTGCTGCAACCTATGGAATGGCGCAAAGATCAGCAACAGGTAGTGATTTATTCATTGGGTAACTTTATTTCCGGACAACGCGATCGCTACCGCGATGGCGCTGCCAGTGTAAAAGTGGAGTTGAGTAAAGTGTATTATTCAGACAGCGTTTCGGTTACATCAATTACAGATGTGGGTTATGTGTTAAACTGGGTGTACAAAACGCCCGGAACGAAACCGGCTTTTTACGTGCTGCCCGTGCCTG
The DNA here is from genome assembly GCA_046294915.1 of Cyclobacteriaceae bacterium. Taxonomy (GTDB): domain Bacteria; phylum Bacteroidota; class Bacteroidia; order Cytophagales; family Cyclobacteriaceae; genus UBA2336. The sequence goes on from JBKBOE010000033.1 coordinate 11,638, forward strand.
ATTTTGAAGGAGATACCACCACCTTTGTTAATAATGAGGCTTCCTGGTTGGCCTTTCGCAGGTTTATTGATGATTCACGTAAACTTCTTTCAGGTAATCGCGAGATCAGGGAGATAGTTAGGCCCGCTCCCGACTCCACTGTACGCTACCGTGTTGGCTGGAGTACGACTGCAACAGAAAAGTATTTTGGGGCAACCCTTCAGCCAATGGATTACCGGTTTGGAATTGAAACTAAAACGGATGCGCTTGGGAATGAACAAATTTGGTTAGGAGATTTCCGCAGACGCAACGATGCTGAAGAACACCTGAAAAGGGTGCTGGCGCGATATCCGGAGGCGAAGTTATTTACGGTAGTTAACGGTAAACTTCAGGATTAATCTTCGCATCACCTTCTCTTCTTTCTTTTGCTTGGTTGCGCACTACCGGCATTGTAAAAAACGCCTATAGAGAATTCCAAACCCGTGAGGTCTATACGTGCATCGGTAAAATCAATGGGCTTTGTTTCCACCGATAACGTTCCCCCGGTGTAGGAGCCGGTTAATGGAAATTCAGATTCGCCTACCAGGTAATTGGTTTCCAGCGAAATGCCGATCTGGCCGGTAACGTAAAAAGTTAACTCCGCACCAAAATGATAGCCGAATCCCGGACGGTTGCTAAATGAAACGGTAGCATTGGCAACATCCCAACCTTCGAAATCGCGCAGGGCACGGTCGAGGTTGCCATAATTTATTTTTTGACCAAAACCATAAAACACAAATCCGCCACCCTTAATATCAAACTGGATGTTGTTTCCTTTAAGCATAAACACCAGTTCGGCCGGCACAAAAATGGTGAAGTTGGGTCCGATCAGGGGTTGTTTGGTTTTAAAGGGAAGTCCTTTCATGCCAAGGCCTGACATCCGGTATAAGGAGGCCCCGGTTTCCAAGGCGATAAAACGGTTAATATCAAAACCTACCCCGCGCAGTGAAAATGGGCTTATCGGGGCAGAGAAGTAGCCGTTTTTTGGAAGGAAGTACGAAAAGGATAATCCGAATTCCTGGGCGTTGCACATCATGCTCAACGCAAGGAGCAACACAGATATGGGTAATCGCTTCATTTTTTTGAATTGTAATCGGAGTAAAGTTTTTGAATATAAGCCCGTGCCCGGTTAAGGTTAGCCTCCTGAACATCACCCTGAGAAATTAGGTAACGCTTTCCCGGATTGTCATAGACCGTGTACAGATCGGGAGTAAGGTAGCCGAAGCCGTCATTGAAAATATAAATCGCAAAATCCTGAACATTTTGAGCAAGAATATTTTTGCTGAAAAGAAATTCCGGATCGGGATGGTCGAGTTGGGCAAGCAGGGTATTTGCCAGATCGGTATGGTTGGCATACGTATGAATCAGGGTATCCGTTGTAACCGCTCCGCCAAGCCAAAGCATAGGGATGTGAAATTTTTCGCGTGTCTCGGGTTTTTTTATGCCGGGCAACCGGTGTCCGTGATCGGCTGTAATAATGACCAATGTATTGCTCCACCAGGGCTTTTGCTTTGCCTGGTTGATAAAATTCCCCAGCGATTGATCAGCATAGTAGCATGCGTTCATGTACCGTGAGGGTTCATCATTACCTGCTATAATAGTAGGCATAGGTACTGTAAAAGGCTCATGGCTGCTAAGCGTTAATACCCCTTTAAAAAAAGGAGTTTTGGCAGAATCCAATTCACTCAGCAACCGGCTATATACATGTTCATCATGAACTCCCCATTTGAACGCGTCCAGTTCATCCGGAAAATCATCTACTGACGTGATGTGCGAAAAGCGTGCATTCGTTAAGAATGATCGGTAATTTGCGAAATCCACATCGCCTCCGTAAACAAAAGAACTGGTATACCCCAACTTTTCGAGGGCAACGCTTAGAAAATGAAGTTGCTGTGTTTTTTGCGGGTACTTAATGATTGATCCGCGTGGTTGTGCCGGATAGGCTGCAAGTAAACTAACCAAACCTTTATCGGTTCGGTCACCGTTGGCATAAAACCGGTCGAACAGAATCCCCTCCTTACAAAGAGCATTGAGGTTAGGCATAACGCCCTGTTTCCCGCCAAGGGGCTCCACTACTTCGGCAGTTATTCCTTCGAGTATGATTAACAGAATATTGGGACGTGCCTGGCTGATTACCCGTAAACTTGTGTCTGGTTCCGGGTACAACTCCCTGAAGAATGCATCTGTATGGGCTTGGTCAAAGAAGTTTTCAGGATAAATAAGCTTATTATCAGTCTGCAGGCTGTATAAAAAATTCCAAACTACATTTATTCCCGCATGGTTGGCATAGGCTTTTGTTTTGTGATAATATACACGGCTCACATTCATGGTGGATACACTGAAACTTCCGCGAATTGGAATGATAAGGGCCGCAGTAAGTACAAGCAAGGCAATAGCAGCTTTTCGCGATGTTACTCCCAACTCGTTGAATCTATGGCCAACAGTTTTTGTGAAACCGTACAGGGTAGTGCCTGCTAAGCCGACCAGTATAAGCATCAGACGGATGATGACACTTATCTCTAAAGTGCCTGCCGCTTCCGGTCCAACGTAAAGCAACGGTGCCGTATTCATTCTGAAGCCCCAATGGTGGTATAGTTCCAGATCAACTACTACGATTGCGCAGGATGCAAGGATAAAGATGATGTTAACCAGGTAAAACAGCCGCGTAAGTATGCCCGACTGTTGGAAAACGGAAATCAGCAGGATCAATCCGTTAAAGGCAACAAAGTACCCCGTCATGCTGGCATCCATAACTAATCCGTAAAAACAACTCTTTATTATTTCAAGGAAAGTCAGTTGTGCGGTATGATCGTGATTATAGATTACGAAAAGAACACGGCTCAGTATAAAAAAAGCCATCCAGAATAGTATAAGCCGCAGAAAGATACTGATACGTTCACGCATAGAGTTGTACCGCTTACCGATACTGATTTGCGGTAAAGATAAACCTGCTTGATGGGGAAAGAAAATATCCTTAGCATTAACACATAAATTAGCGGATATGTACAAACTCAACTTTTTACTTTGTGTTGGTCTGGCTGCAGCACTCGCATGCAAACCCAAAACCGAGGCTGACCTTATTATTTATGGTGGCAGGATTTACACCGTTAACGATAAACAGCCTGTAGTTGAAGCCGTTGTTGTTCGTGGTGACAAAATTGAATTTGTCGGAACAGAGAAGGAGGCGATGCGTTTTAAGGGTGAAAAGACCCAACTCATTAACCTTACTGGCAAAACGATGACTCCGGGACTTATTGAAGGTCACGGTCACCTGATGGGCGTTGGCTACAACGAATTGAATTTGGATTTGATGGATGTAAAAAGTTATGACGAGCTGGTAATGCGTGTTAAGGAGGCGGCAGCAAAAGCGCAACCGGGCCAATGGATATTGGGCCGCGGATGGCATCAGGATAAATGGGATGTGAAGCCTGAACGAACGGTTAAGGGTTTTCAAACCCATCAGAAGTTAAGTGAGGCCACGCCAAACAATCCGGTTTTTTTGCGACATGCCAGCGGTCATGCCGCTATGGCCAATGCTAAAGCCATGGAGATTGCCGGTGTCAATCAACTTTCAAAGGATCAGACAGGAAAAACCGATGTTGAAGGGGGTGAAGTTATTCGTGATGAATCAGGTAACCCAACCGGTATTTTCAATGAGCGTGCCATGACTCTTATTTCGCGCCATATACCCGAAGATGACGAAAGTCGGGATCAGCAGGCGCTTGAACTGGCAATACAGGCATGCTGGCGTAATGGCATCACCAGCTTTCATGATGCGGGCACCAGCCGGGAGAACATCGAACTGTACAAGGAGTTTAAAGCACGCGGAAAACTGGGTGTGCGACTGTACGTCATGCTTACCGGATGGGACCGGGATTTGATTTATGAATGGATGCGAAGAGGTCCTGAAATTGATCCGGATAACAGGTTAACCATTCGGGCTATTAAGTTGAACTGCGATGGGGCACTCGGCTCGCGTGGGGCCTGGCTGCTGGAGCCATATGCTGACCGCCCGGATTTTTACGGAATGGCAACGCTTTCGATGGACACGGTACTCACCACTTCACGGGCTGCACTGAAAGCAGGTTTCCAGGTGTGTTCGCATGCCATTGGCGATAGGGCAAACCGAGAAATCCTCGATCGGTATGAGCGTGCATTCACTGAAAATCCTTCAGTGCGCGATCACCGGTTTCGGATCGAACATGCTCAGCATCTTCATCCCAGCGACATACCGCGCTTTGGTAAATTAGGGGTGATACCCGCCATGCAGGCCATTCACATGTCGAGCGACAGGCCATGGGCTATTGACCGCCTGGGTGAGAAGCGCATTAAAGAAGGTGCCTATATGTGGCAATCGTTACTCAAATCGGGTGCTGTAGTTGTTAACGGCACCGATGCTCCCGTTGAGCCCTTAAACCCCATACCCAGTTTTTATGCCTCCGTTACCCGTAAAACCCTTAAGGGAGAACCCGATGGGGGCTATGAGCCGGAAGAAAAAATGACACGGGAGCAGGCGCTTCGTTCGTACACCCTCGATGCGGCCTTTGGGGCCTTTGAGGAAAAAAGTAAAGGTTCCATTGAAGTTGGTAAACTGGCCGACTTCACGGTATTCTCATCCGACCTGATGACGGTTCCGGAAAAAGAAATTCTGAATACCGAAGTAGTGATGACCCTTGTTGGGGGAAGAGTGGTTTATCAGAAATGAAAAAGGGGCACATGTGCCCCTTACCTCATAAAATCGGGTTTTAACTTAAGACCGGATGTACTTTTCGGCTTTTTTACGAAGTAATTCACGGTCAGACGTAATGGATGGATCGCTATAGATATGCTGCGAAAGCTCCATAACTACTGTCTTTTTGTACCCCAGTTTTTCAGCAATGTTTTCGCAGAAAACGATTTCACTCTTAAATACCTGACCATCCATTTTCATCATCTGGATGAGGTAGTAAAGGTGCTCAAACTTTTCATCGTTTGTCATTGCGTTGAGGCTGGTAATCGGCTTGGGGTTCTTAATCATTTGGTCAACTTCTTCCCGGCTTAAACCGTTGGCTTTTCCAACCATGTGGATAAGTTTTGCCTCTTTTTCCTCAATTTTATTGTCGCTGGCCGCCAGGTTGATAAGAACATTTAATTCAGATTGTTTATTGAATGCCATAGTGTGAATTAGGGTTTAATCTGCTTAAATCGTTGAAATATAGCTAAAATTATGGTTTAACTCGCAAACAAAAAAATGCCGTCTTCGTGTTACCGGATGCAACGCTTAATACTTAAAGATGTCTTTGATTTAAATTTTGCTTATGAAAAAGCTTTTAACGCTAATTCTGCTTATTTCAACCGTTTCTGGCATGGCTCAAAAGAGCCAAAATCGTGAAGTCGGTTCTTTTACGGGGGTTAAAGTGGCACAAGGGATAGATCTGTACCTGAAAAAGGGCGACAGGGTGGCTGTGCGTCTGGAAGTTACCGGCACAGATCCGGAAAATGTAATCACCGAAACCGCGGGTGGATACCTGAAGATTCACATGGCTTCGGGGAGCTACAAAAGCCGCACGGTTAAAGCTTACGTTACCTATGTTGAACTCGATAAAATCACAGCCAGTTCTGCATCAAATGTGATTTCAGAAGGAGTAATTAAGGCCAGGAGTCTCTCGTTAAGCGCCAGTAGTGCTGCCTCCATCGAAGTTGAAGTAGAGGCAGTTTCGGTATCGGTCAACGCATCCAGTGCTGCGGATGTGGAGTTGCGTGGGAACACTACGCAATTAACTGTAGATGTAAGCAGCTCGGGGGAGGTTAATGCGTATGATCTGCTGGCCGAATCCGTAACGGTTCAGGCCAGCAGTGCCGGTTCGGCCAAAGTTAACGCTGCCAGCGAATTAAACGCCAAAGCCAGCAGTGCCGGCAGTGTACGGTATCGGGGTAATCCATCACGCAGCAACATCAATTCAACCAGTGGGGGATCGGTTAAGAAGATCAGTTAAGCGTAATTTGAGTAAATTTTTTACAAAGTAGGGTTAAAAATTACCCATTATTTTAAAAAATCGATTAAAAATTTCTTTTATAGGGTTAAAAATTAGCCAGTTTTGTAAAAAGCACTACTTTTGTGGCCATTAGTTACCTAAAAAAAACAACCACTATGGCCCATTTACGATTCGAAGCCCTTAAAAGGCTTAGCTCACAACCCCGAGTCCATGTTGATGCTCCTTCACCTACCGTCTCCGATTTTTTTGGCGAGAATGTGTTTAGCCTGGAACAAATGCGTGGAGCACTTTCACCGTCTGTCTTCAAAAAAGTAAGCCAGGCCATTGTCAATCATGAAAAGATTGATGAGGCAACGGCTGATGCGGTAGCCTCCGCTGCAAAGAGTTGGGCTCTTTCAAAGGGTGCTACCCACTTTACACACTGGTTTCAGCCGTTAACCGGTGGTACTGCCGAAAAACATGATTCATTTTTTGATGCGCAGGCCGGTATTGAACGTTTTAAAGGAAGCGAGTTGGTTCAACAGGAGCCTGATGCCTCCTCATTTCCAAGCGGAGGTATACGCAGTACGTTTGAGGCTCGCGGCTACACAGCATGGGACCCGACAAGTCCGATGTTCCTCTACGGAAAAACATTATGTATTCCCACCGTATTTGTATCCTATACGGGTGAAACCCTCGATGCCAAGGGTCCGCTCCTTAAAGCGTTGAAAGCAGTAGACAATGCCGCAACAAAGGTCTGTCAATTATTCGATAAAGATATTCAACATGTAACTGCCTCACTGGGTCCTGAGCAGGAGTATTTTGTAATTGATGAAGCTTTGTATAATGCCCGGCCCGATTTGATTATGGCGGGCCGCACCGTATTTGGGCATTCCCCTGCACGGGGGCAGCAAATGGAAGATCATTACTTTGCATCCATTCCATCGCGGGTTTACGATTTCATGAAGGATTTTGAAATCGAGTGCTGGAAACTCGGCATCCCTGTTCGTACACGCCACAATGAAGTTGCCCCGAGTCAGTTTGAAGTTGCCCCGCTATTTGAAGAGGTAAATGTGGCTAACGATCATAACCAGCTTATGATGGATGTGATGTGGCGTGTAGCAGGTAAACATCACCTCAAAGTATTATTTCACGAAAAACCGTTTGCAGGCCTTAATGGCACGGGTAAGCACAACAACTGGTCGCTGATTACCGATACAGGAGTTAATCTGTTTGCTCCCTCAAGCAGTGCACGCGATAATTTACTGTTTCTTACCTTCTTTATTACCACCATTAAGGCGGTGCATGAACACGCAGATTTATTGCGGGCCAGCATCGCAACCCCGGGTAATGATTTTCGCCTGGGCGCAAATGAAGCCCCTCCCGCCATCATGTCGGTGTTTATAGGCTCACAGATGTCGGCTGTTCTGGATGAATTGGAGAAGAAGGGGAATGTAAAAATCGAAAAGGGTGATAATATGTACATGAAGCTGGGAATTGACCAAATTCCTGAAATTATTCTGGATGCTACCGACCGTAACCGTACATCACCCTTTGCTTTTACCGGAAATAAATTTGAGTTCAGGGCGGTAGGGGGCAGCGATAATTGTGCCGTGGCCATGACGGCACTTAACCTGATTGTAGCCGACCAGTTAACTCATTTTTATACCGTTGTTTCAAAAGAGATTGAAAAGGGCGTTGAGAAGCGAATAGCCATTGTTAACCTGCTACGCAAGTACATTAAAGAATCGAAGGACATCCGGTTTGAAGGTGACGGATACTCGGAAGGATGGGTTAAGGAAGCAGCAAAACGCAAGCTGAATAACATTAAGAATATGCCACGGGCATTAGATGCTTACTTGGAAAAGAAATCGGTAGAGATGTATGAACGCCACAGTGTGCTTACTCACAAGGAATTAGAGGCTCGAAACGAAATACGGCTGGAGGCCTACATTAAGCGGGTACAAATTGAAGCCCGTGTTATGGGCGACCTTGCCATGAACCATATTATTCCTACGGCCATTGCCTATCAGAATAAACTCATCACAAATGCAAACGGGTTGAAGGGACTTGGAATTGACAACACGGCTGTAATTCAGACTATTAGGGAAATTTCAGGCCACATTGAAACCATAAAAACCGGGGTTCGAAAAATGATTGAGGAGCGGAAACGTGTAAACAAAATTACCGATACCCATAAACGCGCCATTGCCTATTGCGATGACATCAAAGAGAAATACTTTGAAAAAATCAGGGATGCGGTTGATGAACTTGAATTGTTAATTGACGATGAAGACTGGCCTCTTGTAAAATACCGGGAACTTTTGTTCCTTCGCTAGGTAATAACCTAAACCTGTGAAAAAGCGGATGATCTCCTGGGTCTTCCGCTTTTTATTTAACTCACTCTCACGTTTCCGGTTAGCCATAAATGATTAGTAAGTAGTTTATGTTTTTAATATTTTTACACTATGAAAAACAGGGTAACCCATAAGAAGATGGAGGTAGTTAAGATGGACTACGGGCTTGTACCTGTTTACTGCAAACTTGTTCATCCACCGATAGACAGAATTAAACCACTCCTGCATGCTCATATCGAGTTTCCGCTTAGTGGATACACGCTGTTCATTATTTTCAGACGATTGGCCGATGCTGAAAAAGCCATGACGGAGCTTGAACCTAGAGACTGGGTAGAGTTGCTGGATGATTACTGTGTTGACTTCAGATTACACATAAATAACGGCAGAACCGCATTTTGTCTGCCGCTTAACTAAAGGGCTGAACTATTTTGTTCAGCTTTTTTAGTGTAATCCTTTGACCTGACAATGTAACCCCATATCCCATGACCCTGAATACGATCAAGTTTTTTCTGCTATTCCTTCCCCTGGTTGCTTTCGCTCAGAAAAATCCTGTTGAGCAGATCACCAAACTCATTACGCGTGATGAAGTGGAGGCACATCTTACTTTTCTGGCAGCCGATGAAATGCGCGGAAGAGATACCGGCTCACCCGAGTTGGATATTGCGGCTAACTACCTTGCTGCTCAGTTCAAACAAATGGGGCTTAGTCGTGCACCGGGATTGGACGCTTATTTTCAACCAGTACATTTTGTAAACGTTTATCCGGCTACCGGTGGAAAACTGGTTATCGGAGGCGACTCGTTTCAGTATAAAGATCATTTTATACAGCTTGACGGAGGTAATTTTGATTGGACCGGTGAAATTGTGTATGCCGGTTACGGATCTCCCGAAGAACTGGCCAAAGCCAATGTTAAAGGAAAACTGGTAGTTGCACTTGCCGGAAAGAAAGACTCCGAAGGTAATCCGATGGCGATGTTCTTTGCTGCCGGAGATAAATTTAAAGATGCCAAATCTGCAGGGGCTGCAGGATTAATCGAAATCTTTGCGTTACCTCAAATTCCATGGCCTGCTTTAGTCAATTACTTTGCTTCTAATGTGAGCATGAAAGTGAAAAGCAACGAAGATAGAGGGGTACACTTGTGGTTGAAAGACAGTGATGCAGGCAGTCTGCAGAAGTTAAAAGAATCCCCCTCGCTTCAGGGGTCACTTCAGGTTGAGGGTGTACGACAAGTCCCAGTCGTCTCAAAAAATGTGATCGGCCTTTTGGAGGGGACAGATCCGAAGTTGAGAGAAGAATTTCTGGTGGTGTCAGCCCACTATGATCATGTGGGTGTACAAAAGAATGCACAACCCGGAAGGGACTCAATTTTTAATGGTGCCCGCGATAATGCCATTGGCGTTGTGGGCATGCTGGCTACAGCCAAATACCTTGCGCAATTCAGGCCGAAGCGTTCTGTGCTTTTTATGGCTTTAACCGGAGAAGAAAAGGGTCTTCTTGGAAGTAAGTACTATGCCGAAAACCCGGTTGTACCACTAAACAAAACGGTCTTCAATTTTAATTGCGATGGTGCCGGCTATAATGATATAACCGTTGCAACGGTAATTGGTATGGAACGCACAACTGCCGAGACCGATCTTGCCAAGGCATGTTCGGCATTTGGAATCAAAGCGGCAGTTGATCCTGTGCCTGAGCAGAATCTCTTCGAGCGCTCCGACAATTTTAATTTTGCCGTGAAAGGTGTACCCGCAATTACGTTTGCACCTGGTGTTAAAGCCTTCGATGCCGAATTAAACAAGTACTATCATCAGCCGGCCGATGAAGTTAACTCATTGGATTTTGATTACCTGATCAAGTATTTCCGTGCTTATGTATATGCCAATGTGCTGTTGGCCAATAACCCAAATGCCCCGGTTTGGAAGGCAGGAGATAAGTTCGAATCGGAAGCTAAAAAACTATATAACCGCTAATTAGTTGCCTGACGGGATTACCTGTGTCTGTTTGGTTACATGTAAAATTGCCTGGCTGATTAATTCAGGATTCGTCCATGGCACAAAGTGATTCATATCTGGTTTGCGGATAATTTCAACCTGTGCATTAACGAGTTTTGCTTTTGCAAAATCGGCATTGCCGGGGGGTACCAGCGAATCTTTATCGCCCTGAATAACAATTACCGGACAGGTTATTTTAGACCATTCGGTAACCATAGCATCGAGTTGGGGTTTTAGCTGGTATATCTCTTCATTTGATGCCCGGAGCGAACTGGGCAACACCCAGCTTAGGAATGGCGAAGCAAAAGGTGCGCGCCACCAGGTTTCGTTGGGTTCTAATTCCGGGTCGATAGACGGTGCTACTAGTATCAGTCCATCCACCAGGTCGGGGTAATCCATAGCTAAACGCGCTACCAGTGGTCCGCCCAATGAGTGGCCAACCAGTATGATCGGCCGGTTATGTTGGTGTGCTTGTAAAATAGGTACAAGGCTTTTGGCCTGTTTACTTAGTGAAGGTTGTGCTATTCCGAAATTAGAGTAGCCAAAACCCGGACGGTCGGTTGAAATGAGTAAAAGATCACGGTTGAGCAACGAGTCTCCAAGAAAATGGATGAACGCACTTAATGATCCTGGGGAACCATGAACGAACAACACCAGGGCCCCATCCGGATTGCCTGCCTTGACATAATGTATATTCTGGCTGGTGGTATGCCGGCTGCCTGAAATATGGCGTTCCCTGAAATACGAATCAATTTCTTTGGCACTCATCCGGAAAGTCATGCAGGCATGACTGGTAAAAAGCAATAAGCCGGCAATCAATAAAGTAACAAGCATGCCTTTATTTGGCGGCTTCATTCGCATACTATGGGATGTTGAGGGTTTTTTTGTATTGTGTTGGGTTACTTAGTACATCAATTGCCTTTTTCAGATTACGGTCATATTTAAAACCTGCTTCAATGTTTCCCCGCTCGTTGAAGTACCGTAACAAAATGTCTTCTTCCAGCATCATTTTTATCTGATCTTTGTAAAGAAGCAGTTCTTTTTTACGGTTTTCAGTAATAACAGATTGCAGGTGATCGAGTTGTGGTTTGATGTCGGAATAGTACCGCTCACGTTTTGCAAGATCCTGGAAGGTAACCAGCTTGTCGTTCAGGGCAGCGGTGTAGTCATAATTTTTGTCTTTCATCCAGGTAATAAACTGTTGGTACTCCTGATCACTCAGGGTAAATGTCCTCGGATTATCGGGGGCTTTATTGGTATTAGCGTACCGGGTGGCATAGTCAAAGATAAAACCATTGTTATAAATAGTCTGGGCTACCGGATGAACTTCAGGTTGTTCAACAGCAATGTCAGGTTCAATTCCCCCGCCATCATATACAATTCGGCCGTTCGTGGTTTTGAATGCCTGCTTAATAGAATCAGGAACTGATGCTACGCTTCCATCATCTCTCCGATGTGAGTAGTCAAGCACCTGGATGCATCGCCCCGAAGGGGTATAATATTTAGCGGTTGTAACCTTGAGTTGTGCGTTATAGGATAGGGGCCGTGTTACCTGAACCAGGCCCTTGCCGAACGAACGCTCACCAATAATCACTGCCCTGTCGTAATCCTGCAATGTACCTGCAACAATTTCTGCAGCTGATGCACTTCCCCGGTTAATCAACACAACCAGCGGAATTTCAATATCCACCGGGTTATCGAGTGTTTCGTATGTTGTATTCTGTTCAGGAATCTTGCCCTTGGTAATCACCACTTTTTTTGCGCGTGGTATAAATACGTTACACACGTTAACAGCCTCCATCAGCAACCCTCCCGGATTTCCCCGCATGTCGAGCACAATGCCTTTGGCATTTTGTTCTTTTAGCTTAAGCAGTGCCTGCTTTACGTTTTTGCCTGCTTCGGGTGTAAATTCAGTTAACCGGATGTAGCCGATACTTTCGTTCATCATACTGTAGTAGGGCACATTATTTATTTTTATTTTCTCCCTTTTAAAGCTGAGTAGTATGGGTTGATCAACTCCGTACCGTTTAACGGTAAGGGTTACAGGTTTTCCAACTTCCCCTTTCATTAAATGACCAGCCGCTTCCCGTGATATTTTTGAAAGATCAACTTGATCAATTTTCAGAACCTCATCACCAATTTTCAAACCGCCTTTTTCGGCCGGGTAACCTCCCATAACCATGGTTACCACAGTCCGGTTACCGATTTCACGGGTTATGGCACCGATGCCCCCGTATTGGCCGGTGTTAACGGTGCGGAAATCTTCGATCATGTCTTCCGGAATGTAATTGGTATACGGATCGAGAGATTCGAGCATGGCATCAATGCCCGTTTTGATGAGGGTATTTGGATTTATTTCATCAACATAGGTGTTGTTGACTTCCCGGAACAGGGAGGCGAAAATATCGAGGTTTTTGGCTATTTCGAAATAGCGCTCAGCTGGCCGGGTAAAGGAGAAGGCTAATCCGGTAACTAAAACAAGGGTTAAAACGTATCGCGATTTAATCTTCATATTATTGCGTTACACTAGAGAAACGATACACTTATAAAAAAGATGCCCGTATTTAATTATTCGGGAAGTTAATGATTTGAAAGGTTATCGGGTGGTATCCGGATTATCAAAATTTATCGGGTACCTGAATAATACGAACCACGATTTCATGGGGGTCTCCTTCCTTATCCAGCAAGCTAAAGCGAACCATGGGGTTATCCTTATGGATGTTGCTCTCTACATTAATTATTTCATTATCCTGCAAATGCTTTTGTATATCCTTTTGCAGGATAAAAAGCGCATTGGCAAAATCCACTTCAAGGGGACTGGGGTTGTACGTTGATGTTTTCATGGGGTTGGGAATCAGGTTCAACGGCCCGGGTTTGTCTAAGCCCGAGAGAGTTTACCACCGGATGAGGGCAGAGGCCCACGTAAAGCCACTGCCAAACGCGGCTAAACAAAGTACGTCATTTTCTTTGATCTTTCCTTCTGCCCAGGCCTCGCTCAGGGCAATGGGAATGGAGGCTGCGGTGGTATTTCCATAACGTTGGATATTGTTATAGACCTGGTCATCGCGCAGTCCGAATTTTTCCTGTATAAACTGACTTATCCGCAGGTTGGCCTGATGCGGTATAAGTAAGCTGATGTCTTCTTTTTTCATGTTGTTGGCTGTGAGCGCTTCCTGAATGGCTTCCATAAAACGAACCACGGCATGTTTAAATACCTGGTTGCCGTTCATCACCACCTTAAAGCCTGTGGTGTCAAGTATTTGGTCGGCCTGTCGTACTTCCCGCGGTCTGCTGCTGCCCGGGTCACGAACATACAGTTCTTCGGCATAACGGCCATCGGCATGAAGGTGTGTGGAAAGTATCCCCGGTTTGTCTGCCCGTTGCAGTATGGCAGCTCCGGCACCATCGCCAAAAATTACGGCTGTGTTTCTTCCGCGTGTGGTTACATCCAATGCGGTGGATTGAATTTCAGCACCAACCACCAGTATGGTTTTGTACATGCCGGTTTTTATAAACTGGTCGGCTGTGGAGAGCGCATAAATAAAACCGGAGCAGGCATTTTTTATATCCATTGCCCCGATGCCCTCAAGTCCGAGTTCGCGCTGCATGATTACACCAGAGCCTGGAAAATAGTAGTCGGAGGTAATCGTGGCAAATACAATAAATTCAACATCCTTTTCGGTAAGGCCTGCCCGCTGCAGGGCCATGCGCGCAGCTTTGGCTGCCATATTGCCCACCGTATCTTTTGAGGGATCTATCCATCGCCTTTCTTTTATGCCGGTACGTTCAATAATCCACTCATCGGAGGTATCCATAAGGGTAGACAGATACGCGTTGGTAATTACCTGTTCCGGAACGTGGTGACCGAGGCCAACAATTTTTGATGCATACATAGCCACTGGATATAAGCCTGGCGAAGTTAAGGAATTGTTACGGATTCCCTAATAATTGTTAGGGTTGAGAGGACATCAATGGTATGCGCTAAACCCGCGTTCGATGAATTCAAAAAAGCTATGCTTGAATTCGGCAAACACCTTGGCAAAACCGGCTACTTCGTCCATGATCCCGGCATGTTCCTTAAAATAGCGGGTATCCGATTCGTTAAGTTCTTTAAGCATGAGCGCCAGTTTTTTCTCATGGTCTTTCAGTTTCTTTCGCAGTAAGTCTACCAGTTCACCCTGATAATAGGTTATAAGGTGTTGGTAATGGTCTATTTGCTTTTTGAACTCAACCTCTGCCATTTTTGGCGCGTGCTGTTCGAGCAGTTTTTGAAAAAAGGTAAGTTCACGCTTCCATAATTCACAAGCCGAGATCCACTCGGTGGTTTCGTGGTGCATGCCGAGAAGACTCGGCTGTAAGATGTACTTTTCAGATTGGCTGGTTACCGATATCATAATTTTCAGTTTTTGTTAGCTGAAAGTGGTGATAACCGGTTACCAATAACCTGACGGAGGTCAGCGCGGGGGCTGATTTATTTCATGGATTACACCACTACATTTACAATTTTCCCCGGAACTACAATTACTTTTTTGGGAGGCTTACCGTCAGTCCATTTTTTAATCATATCGGAGGCCAATACGGTTTTTTCAATGTCTTCGCGGGGCATGTCTAAAGCGAAATTCATTTGCGTACGAACCTTGCCGTTAATGGATATGGGATAATTGAATGAACTTTCGACAAGATACTGATCGTCATATACAGGAAATTGTGCATCAAAAACGGTTTTACTGTGGCCCAGCTTTTCCCACAATTCCTCAGCAATGTGCGGTGCGAATGGAGCAAGTGCTATGACCAGCGGCTCCAGTACTTTTCGTTTGTTGCATTTTAATGCGGCAAGTTCGTTTGCGCAGATCATAAACTCGCTTACCGAGGTGTTGAACGAAAAGTTGTCAATATCCTTTTCTACTTTTTTGATGGTTTTGTGCAGTACCTTCAGTTCTTCGCGAGTGGGCTCTTCATTATTTACGTTAAAATTTCCGCTGGCATCGTAAAAAAGATTCCAGAACCTGCGCAGGAATTTAAAAACCCCGTCAATGCCGTTGGTATTCCAGGGTTTGGATTGCTCCAGCGGGCCGAGGAACATTTCGTACATGCGCAGAGTGTCGGCTCCGTAGTTGGCGATGATGTGGTCGGGGTTTACAACATTATGTTTTGATTTAGACATTTTCTCCACCTCCGTACCACAGATGTATTTTCCGTTTTCAAGGATAAATTCAGCATCCGAAAAATCAGCGCGCCATTGTTTAAACCTCTCCAGATCGAGGGTATCACCATCTACCAGGTTAATGTCCACATGCAAGGCGGTGGTTTCATAAGCGTTTTTCAGATTTTTCGAAACAAATTTGTTGGAGCCGTTAATCCGGTAAACAAATTTTGACATTCCCTGAATGTGCCCCTGGTTAATCAGTTTTTTAAACGGTTCTTCGGCTGTTACATAACCTAAATCCTTTAATGCTTTACACCAGAAACGCGAATACAACAGATGTCCGGTGGCATGTTCGGAGCCGCCAATGTATAAATCCACATCCTGCCAATACCGTTCGTGTTCCGGGCTGCAGAACTTGTTTGGGTTGGAGGGGTCCATGTAGCGGTACCAGTACCAGCTTGAACCGGCCCAGCCGGGCATGGTGGTCAGTTCGAAGGTATGTCCTTTGTATTTCCAGTCTTGTGCCCTGGCCAGCGGGGGCTCTCCGGTTGCCGTTGGTTTGTACTCGTCAATTTCGGGCAGGGTTACGGGTAGATCATTTTCGTCCACCAGTTTTGGAATACCGTTTTCAAAATAAACCGGAAAAGGCTCGCCCCAGTAGCGTTGTCTTCCGAAAATGGCATCGCGCATACGGTAGTTAATCTTGCCTCTTCCGATTCCGCGTTCTTCAATAAATTGTATACCGGCTTCGATGGCCTCCCGTACGGTCATACCGTTCATAAAACCGGAATTGATAATACACGCATCCCAACTGTCGAAGGGTTTTTCCTGCACATCGGGACCTTCTACTACCTGAACGATGGGCAAGCCAAAATGCCGTGCAAACCTATGGTCGCGTTCATCGTGGCCAGGCACTGCCATTACCGCGCCTGTTCCGTAGCCGGCAAGCACATAATCCGAAATCCAGATGGGTATGGGTTCATTAGTAAACGGATTGATGGCATACGCACCGGTAAATACTCCGCTCACCTGCTTCACTTCGCTCAATCGTTCGCGCTCGCTGCGATTTTTGGTAGCCGTTACATAACGGGTTACTTCATTGCGTTGATTGGCGGTGGTAATGGTATGTACAAGATCGTGCTCAGGTGCGAGCACCAAGAACGTAGCGCCAAATATCGTATCTAGGCGCGTGGTGAAAACCTCAATGGCTTCGGTGGAATTTTGAACATTAAATTTGAGTTGGGCGCCTTTACTTTTACCAATCCAGTTGCGCTGCATTTCCTTAAGCGGTTCGGGCCAGTCGATCGTTTCCAATCCGGCAAGTAAACGCTCGGCATAGGCCGAAATGCGCATGCTCCATTGCAGCATGTTTATCCGTTCTACCGGGTAACCGCCCCGTTCGCTTACGCCATCTTTTACCTCATCATTGGACAGCACCGTACCCAGGGCCGGGCACCAGTTTACCAGTGCTTCTCTTTGGTAGGCAATGCGGTAGTGCTGTAAAAAGTTTTCGCGCTCTTTCGCATTAAATGCCTTCCACTGCTCTGCAGAGATGGTCGGGGTATCTTCATCGCAGGCACCGGAAACTCCCGTGTTCCCTGATTTTTCCAGTTCGGCAATTAATGTGTTGATGTGCTCGGTTTTGTTAGAGGTGAAATTATACCAGGCATTAAAGAGCAGCATAAAAATCCACTGCGTCCATTTATAATAATTCGGATCGCAGGTTTGCACCTCGCGCGACCAGTCGTAGGAGAAGCCAATGTTGCGAAGTTGTCGTTTATAGGTTTCGATGTTCTTTGCTGTGGTTACCGCAGGGTGCTGGCCGGTTTGTATGGCATACTGTTCGGCTGGCAGGCCAAAGGCATCGAAGCCCATAGGGTGCAGCACATTGTATCCTTTTAATCGCTTAAAACGGGCAACAATATCCGAAGCGATGTAGCCCAGGGGGTGTCCTACGTGCAGGCCTGCCCCGGAGGGGTAGGGGAACATATCCAGTACATAGTACTTTGGTTTGGCAGGGTTGGTCTCGACTTTGTAAACCTGCTCCTTTTCCCAGTATTTCCGCCATTTATCTTCTATTCGCCTTATCTCTTCTTTAGAATACTCCGCCATAGATGTGTTATCTCCTTTCGAACCCGCAAAAATAAGCCAATACTTGAAAATCCCCATCAGGCAAACAAACAGGTCATTGGCCTGATCCAACAGTCTGGAAACACAACTTAATTTTTCCGGAGGATGTCACTGGGGACGAATTCAGTAATTAACCGCACCCTGTTCGTTAAACAATCATGAAACTTGATTAATAAAAGTTAATAGATAGATGAAAAACTATTATAAATAGTGTAACACTACGCAGTTACATTTGAAAAATAAGGATTACTTGTGAGCAGACTATTTTGGGTAGTTGTAACCTTGTCGTTGGTTCTCTTTACCGCCAATTTAGGTGGCATTTCCATCTACATCCTCGATGAAGCAAAAAACAGCACCGCAGCCCGCGAGATGCTTGACAATCAGGAATGGATTGTTCCCACTTTTAACAGTGAGTTGAGGACAGATAAGCCCCCGCTCCATTATTATTTTATGGCTTCTGCATACCGACTCTTCGGAGTAAACGAGTTTGCGGCCCGTTTCTTTTCTTCCCTGATGGGGGTGTTAACGGTGGTATGTACGTTCCTATTTGTAAGAAAATTATCGGGCGAAGTGTGTGCCTTTTTCACCAGCCTGGTGTTGTTGTCATCGCTTCATATTATCCTGCAATTTCATTTAGCCGTACCCGACCCCTACCTGATTGCCTTCCTTACTGTTTCCTTCTTCAGTTTTCTGTTGTTTTTTCAGGAGAAAGAAAATAAATGGCTTTGGATAGGTTATAGTTGTTTAGGTTTGGCGACCCTTACCAAAGGACCTGTGGCACTGGTGTTGGCAGGTGCTACCATTTTTCTCTTTCTCCTGTTCAACAGGCAACTTACGTTTAGCGTTATTTCATCATTCCGGCCCTTCTATGGGTTGCTGCTGATAGCTTCCATCGCACTACCCTGGTACATCTGGGTTCACATTAAAACAAATGGTGCCTGGACGGAGGGATTCTTTTTCAAACATAATATCGGGCGTTTCACGTCCACCATGGAAGGACACGGTGGTTCTTTTCTGAAGATTCCCCTGTTCTTTCTGATCGGTTTATTGCCCTTTTCATTTTTCTTTATTCAGGCAATACGCAATGCCTGGAGGCACCGGCAGAACGCATTGGTACTTTTTTCATCCTGTGTGGTGCTTGTTACGCTGATTTTCTTTGCTTTTTCCAGTACAAAGCTGCCTACCTACGTAGGTCCCGCCTTGCCTTTTGGCGCTGTTTTGCTCGGCTATTTCTTTTCAGGCACTCTTAGGGAAGTGCGCACCATAAAATGGAGGTGGGTAATGGCGTTCTATTGTGTCTTTTCAATAGCACTGCCGGTAGCTGTATTCCTGTTGCTGGAAGATCAAATGGCGCTGCCCTCCCTGCGACATCTGGCTTTTTGGTTTTTACCCATTCCCCTGGGAGCCATGCTTGCGGTTTACTATTTCATTCACCATAAGCAGCAACATGCTTTTATTAGTTTAGGAAGTTCGTGGATGATAATCGCCC
>JBKBOE010000034.1:0-29644 GCA_046294915.1 Cyclobacteriaceae bacterium
TCGGTTTATCGTTTTCTCCTCTCGGAAAAGACATACCCGCAACCAAAAAATTTCAGCTCGTAAAAACCTAAACCCGCCTTCTGTCCTTCATCCAACTGGCAATGCTCCAGCGCGTGCTCTCCTGCACCACGGCACCGGTGTCGGCTGCGCGGTTTACTTTTTCTACTGTATAGAAAGCCGTGGGCAAAATCGCTTTCATTTTACTGAGCAGGCTTTCCAGATTTTCGCGGGGCAGCACGGTAAACACCAGGTTCTCGGGTCCGTCAAGGCCTTCGCTGGCCACGCGTGTGTATCGAAACTGATTTTTGGTGATATAGTCAATCAGTTCCTGTACGTCTTTGCGGGTAATGATTCGCACAATCACTTTACCATAGGCAATGCGCTCTTCAATCATCATGCCCACCAGAATGCCCATGGCAAATCCTGCAGGGTAAGCTATATAACACACCCAGTTGTCCAGGTGCTCAAAAATCTGGCGGATGGCCATAAGCCAGATAAACGATTCAAAAAAACCCAGCACGGTGGCTGTTAGCCTGCGGCCCCCGAGCACATAAATGATGCGGATGGTGTTGATGGACACATCCATGATGCGCGCCATGAAAATGAGCAGCGGCAGAATAATGTAGCTGAAAAAATTGTCGTGCAGACCGAGTGTCTGCGTGAAGAAGGTTTCCATAATTCCCCTTTTTTGCGTGCGCAAAGATTACGGGTAAACCCAGATCAGCCAAACAAATCCTGAAAAACCTCGGTTAATTTTCCGAACGCTCGTACGTCAATCCGTAACGATTTCGTATCAATGGACTTGATGTTGTATTTGGAAATATAAATTTTGGTAAAGCCCAGCTTTTCGGCTTCGGCTATGCGCTGGTCAATGCGGTTTACTGCGCGCAGTTCGCCACCCAAACCAACCTCCGCGGCAAAGCAGGTCTTTTCAGAAACAGGCAATTCCTCAAAAGAAGAAACAATGGAAACACATACGGCCAGGTCAATGGCCGGATCTTCCACGGTAATGCCACCAGCCATGTTCACAAAAACATCCTGCGTACCCATGCGGAAACCGCAGCGTTTTTCCAGCACGGCCAGCAGCATGTTGAGCCGCTTGTGGTCAAACCCGGTGGGCGTTCGTTGCGGAGTGCCATACGAGGCCGGACTTACCAGCGACTGAATTTCAATGAGCAGCGGCCGGTTGCCTTCTATGGTGGCGCCTATGGTGGCTCCGCTAAGTGGCGCATCTTTTTGGGAGATAAGAATTTCAGACGGGTTGGATACCTCCCGCAAGCCACTCCCCTGCATTTCATAAATACCGATTTCAGCCGTAGAACCAAAGCGGTTTTTGGTAGTGCGCAAAATACGGTAGGCCAGGTGCTGATCGCCTTCAAACTGCAGTACCGTGTCCACCATGTGTTCCAGTACCTTGGGACCGGCCAGCATACCGTCTTTGGTGATGTGCCCCACCAGAAACACCGGTGTGTTGGTTTCTTTGGCAAACTTCATCAGTTCACCCGCACATTGCCGCACCTGACCGATGCTTCCTGCGGTGGAGTCCAGCAGATCGGAGTACAGGGTTTGTATGGAATCAATTATCACCACATCGGGTTTCCATTCGCGGATGGCCAGAAAAATAGTTTGGGTGTTGGTCTCCGTAAAAACATGGCACATACTGCCACCGTTGCCATGCCCCGAAAGCCTGTCGGCCCGCATTTTAATTTGCTGTTCGCTTTCCTCGCCCGAAACATACAGCACATGGAGTTGTTGCAGTTGCATAGCCAGTTGCAGCATAAGGGTTGACTTGCCGATGCCGGGTTCTCCGCCAATTAAAATCAGCGAACCGGGAACAATACCTCCACCGAGTACGCGGTTCAGTTCGGCATCGGGGGTGATTAGCCGAATTTCTTTACCGGCTTCAATATGCTGCAGATCAACAGGCTGGGCCTGCCGCTGAAAGCCGCTGTCTGTTTTCCAGGCTGCTTTTCCGGCTGTTTCTTTTTTTACGATTTCTTCGGCAAAGGTATTCCACTGGTTGCACACGGGGCACTTTCCCATCCATTTGGCCGACTCATGTCCGCAGTTCTGGCAGAAGAATAAGGTTTTGGTTTTTGCCATAGGATTTTGCTAAAATTAACAGGAAAGTTTACATTGATTTGTGAGTTGGCATTCCATTATGTTTTTTACCAACCCCAAACCTCTAAATCTGTTGTTTAATGAAAAACATCCTTGCTGCGATTTTTATAACCCTGTTAGGGTTTAGCGCCTTCTCACAAAAGTCTCCCATCAAGTATGGTGAAATTCCCATGGAAGACATGACCATGACTACCTATCCGCAGGATTCTTCTGCCGTTGCCGTTATTCTTGCCGACTACGGCAATGCATATGTTACCATTTCATTGGTAACGGCATCATTGATTTTTGAACGCCATGTCAGAATCAAAATTCTTAAAAAAGAAGGATTGCGATGGGCAGATGCCGCCATTCCGGTGTTCCATGTTGGTGCAAGCGAAGAGCGCGTTTCCAGTTTGAAAGCCTCCACCTACAACCTCGAAGGCGGAAAAATTGTTGAAACCAAAATGTCGAAGGAAGGGACTTTCAAGGAAAAGTTTAATCGGAACATCAACCTGATGAAGTTTACGCTGCCGGGTGTGCGCGAAGGGTCGGTTTTGGAATATTCCTATACCATTAACTCGGAATTTCTTACCAACTTCCCGAACTGGCAATTTCAATACAACATTCCTGTGCGTTGGTCAGAATACTGGGCCAGTATACCCGATTTCTTTGTGATGGAAAAATACATGCAGGGATATGTGCCTGCCACCGTCTATGAAGTAAAGGACAAGCCAAAATCAAATTATTCGGACAAGACATACCATTGGGTTATCCAGCATGTTCCGGCTTTTATCGATGAACCGTTCATGACGAGCGAAAATGATTATGTTTCAAAGATAAATTTTGCACTGGCGTACATCAATTTTCCCGGACAGCCTTCACACGAAGTTATGGGCAGTTGGGAAAAGTTAAACCAGCAACTGCTGGACAGTGACCATTTCGGCAGAACCATTACCGGCTCAGGGTTTTTAAAAAAGAAAGCTGAAGAACTGATTGCCGGGGAAACCGATCCGATGAAAAAAATTGAAAAGATTTACAACTACATTAAGGAGACATTGGAGTGGAACGGAGTTAATGACTTCCTTGCCGATAACCTTAAAGAAGTATTCGACAGTAAGAAAGGCACTACAGGTGACATAAACCTTGCCCTGGCTTCCATGCTGGAAAAAGTGGGGATTGAGGTGGATATGTTGCTGGTAAGTACCCGCGATCACGGATTTATTCGCCAGCAATACCCGATGACAAAACAATTCAATTACGTTGTTTGTGTGGCACGGGTTGATGGCCGGCCTGTACTGCTGGATGCTACCGAACGGTACTTGCCCGCAGGTGTCATTCCTGAACGGTGCCTGAACGGAGTGGGCCTTATGATTTCAAAACGATTTCATGGCTGGCTTCCGCTGCAAACCAAGACAAAAGATAAAACTTTCGTCCAGGCCAACCTGGCCCTGAACCCCTCGGGCAACCTCAACGGCAGTGTGAGCTACGCACACGATGGCTATGCCGGAAGCAACATGCGAAAACAGTACTTTTCACAAGGTGAATCCGATTACATCAAAAGCACAATTGGCAGAAAAACCTCCTGGCAAATTTCAAATAGTACATTTGATAACCTTAATGATATTACCAAGGCCGGTAAAGAAATGCATGAAGTCGCCATTAACGACCATGCAACCACTGCCGGCACCCAGATTTATCTGAACCCTTTTGTGACCGAGCAATTGCAAAAAAACCCATTTACACTTGAAGCAAGAACCTACCCGGTTGATTATGGAAGCTTGAAAGAAAAAATCTATATGGCCAAAATAACATTGCCCGATGGCTATGAAATAGACGAACTACCACAAAGCAAAGTTCTTGCTTTTCCGGGCAATGCTGCGAAATATACCTACAGCATTTCTCAGGTCGGCAATGCCATTAGCATTTTGAGTAATTTTCAGATCAACCGCAATATTTTTTTACAGGATGAATACCCGGTTCTGCGTGAATTTTATAACCAGGTAGTAGCTAAACAGGCGGAACAAATTGTATTAAAAAAGAAACAATGAAACTAAAAAACCTGCTCACGTGCATTGTACTTCTTACCGCGGGAGGAGTTTGTAATGCCCAATCCCTTTATCCGGTCAATCAGATACCCGAAGGATTAACCGACCAGGCCGATGTGGTCATGCGCGAAGACCGCGTTACCTTCTCCATCCTCGCACAGGATAAGGCAACATTATCCGTTTATAAGGCCATTACTATTCTGAACGATAATGGAAAAAACTATGCCGTAGAGGTGTTAGGCTACGATAAACTGAGTAAGATCACATCTTTCAAGGGTGCCTCATACGATCCAACCGGCAAGCTTATCCGAAAACTCAAGCCGTCTGAAATCTATGACCAAAGCGCTTTTGATGGCTTCAGCCTGTACAGCGATAACCGGCTAAAAGCCGCCCAACTGGGGCATGGCTCCTATCCCTATACCGTTGTATTCGAATACGAAATCGAATACAAATACCTGTTTATGATTCCCAGCTTCAGAATCATTCCGGCTCAAAAAGTAGCTGTTGAGAAATCTCAATTTCAGATAATTTATCCGCCTGCCTTAAAGCCGAAGTATAAAGTTTGTAATCTTGATGCACGCCCGGAAGAATTTACTCAACCCGATGGCAAACAAATGTTGACCTGGCGCTTCGAAAATCTTAAGCCCATGCGCCTTGAACCTTATGGCCCGCCCGTTCAGGATGTAATGCCCTATATTATGGTGGCCCCTGTACAGTTCGAGTTTGAAGGCTACAAAGGTTCAACCGATTCATGGGATGAGTTCGGCAAATGGATCATTTCGCTCAACAAAGGCAGAAACCAGTTGCCTGAAGAAACAAAAACGAAAGTGAAAGAAATAACGGCTAACCTCAGTACGGATGAAGAAAAGATAAAGGCTGTTTACGAATACCTTCAAAACCGAACACGGTATGTAAGCATACAGCTGGGCATTGGAGGCTTTCAGCCCTTTGAAGCCTCGGTGGTGGATAAAACCGGGTATGGCGATTGTAAAGCGCTCTCGAATTACATGGTAGCCATGTTGGACGTGATCGGAATAAAAGCGCATTACACGCTGATTCGTGCCGGAAACGGTGCTCCTCCCCTGCAGCCTGATTTTCCGTCATCACAATTCAATCATGCTGTGGTTTGTGTACCCATGCAGGCCGATACCCTGTGGCTGGAATGCACCAGCCAGACCAATCCGTTTGGGTATGCGGGTACGTTCACGGGCGACCGCAAAGCGCTGGCCATTACCGATAACGGGGCCAGGCTGGTTAATACACCCGTTTACACAGCCGATGACAATGTGCAGTCGCGAACTGCTACCGTGATCGTTGATCCAACCGGCAATGCCACTGCAAAAATCAAAACCACATACCGGGGTTTGCAATCTGAAAATAACGGATTGAATTTTATTACCGGCCAATCCGACAAAGAAAAGAAGTGGATTCAGAATCAAACGGCAATCCCAAGTTTCTCCATCAATTCCTTTAGCGTTTCTGAAAAGAAAGAGCGCATTCCCTCGGTAATAGTTGCAATGGATCTTGCTCTGGACCGCTATGCTGCAGTGAGCGGAAAGCGCATTTTCCTTACTCCCAACCTGATGAACCGCTCGGCCTTTGTTCCTGAAAGGAATGAAAAACGTAAAACGGTTATCGTCCGTAAAATGGCATACACCGATTTGGATACGGTGCGCTACCAAATGCCCGAAGGGTTGTATCCTGAATTTCTTCCCGAGCCGGTTCATTTTAAATCGCGGTTTGGCGAGTATATGGCAACCGTTACCATTGATGCCGGTGATGTGGTCTATATCAGAAAATTAAAAATTGAAAAAGGCGAATACCCCGCTGAAACCTACAACGAACTGGTAGAATTTTATAAAAACATCAACAAAGCCGATAACACCAAAATTGTTTTCCTGAGCAAGACCTGATTAACGGATTGGCGCATTCGCTTCCTTTGCCATTACCTTGTACACCATGCGGTCGGCCAATGAGGGCCACCACTTGTTCAGGAACACCGCCAGTTTTCCCTGGGTAGTAAGAATTAATGTGCGCTTTCGTTTAACCGTAGCACGGTAAATGTGCCGTGCACATTCTTCAGCGGTCATCATTTTTTGCTCATTGCGTGGCGATTCACCCTGGATACTGCCATCTTTTGTTAAGGATCGTTTGCGGATGTTGGAGGCCGTAAAACCGGGGCAGGCTGTGAGCACATGCACCCCGCGTTTCAAATATTCTGTTCGCAGCACTTCCAGAAAACCATTCAGCGCAAACTTCGATGCCGAATACCCGGTGCGGCCCGGCAGGCCGCGATAGCCGGCAATGGAAGAAATGCCTACCACCGAGCCCTTGTTCTTTATTATCTGCGGCAGGCAGTACTTGGTGGCGTACAGTACTCCGTAGAAGTTAATATCCATTACTTTTTTGACCACCTCCATATCCACCTCCTCAAACAACGCCCGCATGGAAATGCCGGCATTGGCAATCAGGATGTGGATCGTGCCGTATAACCGTAAGGCCTCTTCTGCCATTCGCCTGTTATCTTCCTCAATACTTGCATCGGCTTGTATGCCGGCTATGTGGATTCCCGCCTGTCTGAGTTCAGTCACCGTATTGTTCAACTCCTCTGCATTTCTACCGGTTATCAGAATATTTGAGCCGTGTTTTCCAAACTCGGCCGCAAGGGCTTTCCCTATTCCGGAACTCCCTCCGGTAATAACCACTACTCTGTCCTTCATTGTAATCAGGTTCGCGTAAAAATAAGAATACTTGCTAACTTGCTTCCTTCAAGCATTGACTGCCGATGTTCTTCTTCAGGGCTCTGTCTAAACTTCCCTTTGCTGTATTGTATTTCGTTTCTGACGGATTGTACTACCTGGCGTATTATGTAATCCGGTACCGGAGAAAACTGGTTGAAAAAAATCTTCGCAATGCCTTTCCGGATAAGCCTAAGACCGAACGTACCGCAATTGCCAAACAATTTTACCGCAACCTTTGCGACTACGCTGTTGAAACCCTCAAACTGCTAACCATCCATTCTGAAGAGTTGAAAAGCCGTATGCGCTACACCAACCCCGACCTGTTGGATTCGTACACACAACACAATCAATCGGCCATTATTCTCTCCTCTCATCAATTCAATTGGGAGTGGGTTCTCACTGCAGGTACCTTGTGGCTTAATGCTCCCATCGATTTTGTCTATCAGCCCATCCACAACCGGCTTACCGACAGCCTGATGCAAGCCTGTCGCACCCGGTTTGGCAGCTATCCGATCAAACGAAATGAAGTAGCCCGTGAACTGGCCAGGCGCAAAGCAATTACCCGTGTAATTGCCATCGTTGCTGATCAATACCCCGGCCGGGCCCAAGACAAAAAGTATCAAACTACTTTTCTCAACCAACAAACGGTTTTCTTTACCGGCAGTCAGCAGATAGCAACATTAACCCAGTACCCGGTTTTGTATGTATCGGTAAAGCGCTTAAAAAGAGGATATTACACATGCACCTTAGTAAAGGTTGCTGAGCCGCCTTATCGTCCTGATTCCGTAGATGTATTACAAAATTACATAAAGGAAGTAGAGCGGGTTATTACCGAAAATCCAGCCGACTGGTTGTGGTCACATAAACGGTGGAAGACCCGACACCTTAAGCAAGCATCTGCGCAATATCCTCGCGGGTAAGTTGCTTCATGATAGTCTCCTCTGTGGTAATTAATTCGCTGGTGAGTTTGAGTTTCTTTTGTTGCAGGGTAAGGATTTTTTCTTCCACCGAATTTCGCGTTATGAACTTGTAGGTAAAAACTTTTCTCTTCTGGCCGATCCGGTGGGCACGGTCAATGGCCTGCGCTTCAACAGCCGGGTTCCACCACGGATCGAGAATAAACACATAGTCGGCTTCAGTAAGATTAAGCCCCAAACCACCGGCTTTGATGGAAATAAGAAAGGCCTTCACCTTTGGATCTTTATTGAAGCGTTCCACCTGTTCTTTACGATCAATACTGCTTCCGTCAAGATAGGCAAAATCAATTTTGCTCGATCGCAGGTATTGCCGAACCAACTCAAGGTGTTTCACAAACTGGCTAAACACCAGCACCTTGTGGCCTTCGGCCATGGCATTTTCAAGCATGTGTGTAATGTCCTCGAGTTTGCCGGAATCGCCCGTGTATGACGGTTCAATCATGCGAGGGTGGTTAGCCAACTGGCGCAGTTTGGTAAGGCCCTCCAGAATCATGAAGCGGCTGTTGTTCATTCCCTCCCGGTCAATCAGGTCCAGTATGCGTCCGCGGTAATAAGATTTTACCTCGTCATAGCGCTTCTCCTGTTCGGGGGTCATTACCGAGTATTGGATGTATTCTACTTTCTCGGGCAATTCGGTGAGGACCTGCGACTTGTGTCTGCGCAGCACAAAGGGTTTAATAATGGCATTCAGCTTTTTTGCTTTTGCCTCATCGCCCCGTTTTTCAATGGGTACCTGGTATTCATTGCGGAAATAACTTTGCGGGCCAAGAATACCCGGATTCACAAAACTCATTTGCGACCACAAATCCATGGTGGTATTCTCAAGGGGTGTTCCGGTAAGCACCAGCCGGAAGCGCGATTTCAATTCGCGAACGGCCTTGGCAATGTTTGAAGAAGGGTTCTTTATTACCTGCGACTCATCCAAAATGATGTAGTTAAAATAAAACTGTTTAAACAACTCCACATCCAGCCGGGTAATTCCATACGAAGTCAGCACCACATCATAGTATTCAAACCGCCTGATGTCCTTATTACGTAAGGTACCGGTGTAATTGAGCACCTTAAGCCTGGGCGCAAACCGGGCTGCTTCCATTTCCCAGTTATACACCAGTGAAGTAGGCATAACGAGTAATGAGGTGCCGCGACCTTCTTCCTTCTCTGACAGCAACAGCGCCAATGTCTGAACAGTTTTTCCCAGTCCCATGTCATCGGCTAAGCAGCCTCCGAGTTTATACTCATTCAAAAAGCGAAGCCAGTTGTAGCCTGCTTTCTGGTAAGGCCGGAGTTCACCCACAAAACCTTGCGGTACAGGATAGTTCTTTATGCCGCTAAATGATGAGAGCGAGCGCAATTTTTCGCTGATGTGAACCTTGGCCAGGTTCCCTTCTTCCAACTCCCTTATCAGGTTCAGGTGGTGCTTCCGCAATACCGGCTTTTCATTCTTCCCCTCCGATTCGCTGAGCGCAAACAAATCGGCATACTTGGTTAACCAGGCTTCGGGTATAATGGCAATTTCACCGTTGGGCAGCTTAAACTCTACTTTCTTTTTCAGGATGAGTTTCCGCAACTCTTTAAACGGAATTTCAAATTCTCCGAACCGGATCCGCGCGTGAATATCGAACCAGTCGATGTTTTCCTTTACTTCGACTTCAATAACCGCTTTTCCGACAAAATACTTCTTATCGTTGTTCTGCGGCTGGCTTACCTCGAAACCCAGGTTGAGCAGGTTAACCCGGTTTTCGTTAAGCCATGAAAAAGCTTCCGATTTCGAAACCGCCACCTGAAAATCTTTCATGGGCAGCCCTAATTTTTGCAGCGTGCTCAAAAAATTCCTTTCCATTTCCTGTTTACGGGTAACCCTGTGGAAGACATACTCCTGATCGTGACGCTCAATGGTTACACTTACCGGCACGCGGTTTTTCCCCTGAAACTTATGTTTACCATACTTGAACGACAAGTCAAACAGAATTTTGCCCGATTCATCGCTGCGGTCCTCTGCCTGAGCTGATCCATCGGCAAATAATGTGGCGGCTTCTTTTTGAACCGTTGCCAGTTCAGAAAGGGTTAACACCGGTTTAGGATCATATTCATTTTTGTTGATCTCAAACCCCTTGGCTTCGATGTCATCAAAAGAGGCGATCAGCGGTGCAACAAACCGGTTGTAATAGGTCTCTTCCAGGTTCTTGGGAATAACCACGTGCTTCTTGCTGAGGAAGGGAAGCAGTTTTTTCCCATCTACATATTTTTCGAATCCGAACAGTTTTCCATTCAACACCATCCAGGCGGGGCTTTTACAAACCAGGTAAGCAGACGGATTGGGCAGATCGAGCTTTTTCCCTATGTGGGAAATAGTAGGGTAGTAATTTGTTCCTTCTGCACTTCTCATAAAATGAAACTGGATGGCAGCGCGCTCATCAACCACCTCGATCTTCCGGTGCGTGGGCTCACCGTCATTGCCCATTTCGAATAACATCTTGCCTTTAAGGTTCTCCAAAACGGCCGCACGCCTTTCCTCCAGGTAAATTTCAATTTGCTCCTGAAGGGGCTCATTTCCTTTCGTTTTATGGTATACCTTCGGATAAAACTCTTCAGCCTTAAGCGGTTTACCTGCAAATCTTTTTACAATCGCATCTTGTTGCATGGCGTCCATAATGCGGATGAGCTCATAGTCACGCTCATCAAGGCCTTTTGAAAATTCTCGGGCATTCTTTGATGAAATGTTTTGATGCTGGTAGGTAAGCCTGCCCTTCTCGTCCAGGTGTACAATGTAGGACTCAAACAAAAAGCCCAGGTACTCGTGCACATAGAGCGAATAAATAATTTGAAACGGTTGTGAAGCCGAAACCTTCATTTGCAAGCCGCTTTCTGTCCATTTACTGAAAACGGAACATCCAAATTAAGGATTTTTATGCTCAGAAAAGCTATTTAGCAGCAGTATTTCATCCTCATTTTCAGAGGTTTCGCACCGATGCGAACCGTGAAGCCAGTACTGCCGGTCGCCACGAGATGAGTACCGTAAGCATAGACACCACCAGCAAGGTGTTAACAAAATCCATCGGGATTATCTTAACAGGGTACCCCTCGGTAACGGAAGTCTCCATGCCCATTGAAATGATGCCGTAACGGGATTGAATCCAGCAGAACACAGCACCCAGAACCAGCCCGGCAAATGCTCCGAGAAAGGCTATAATTGCTCCCTCGGTCAGAAAAATACTACGAATCAGTTGGCGGGGTGCTCCCATTGCGGCCAGTACCGAAATATCCTTCTTTTTGTCAATGGCAAGCATCATTAGCGTGAAGAAGATGTTAATTGAACTGATGCCCAGCAATACGGCAAACGCCAGAAAAGTGAATAGCTTCTCCATTTTCAACAAGCGGTATAAATCTTTATGTTGTTCCTCATGGTTCAGCACTGAAAACTTTTCACCCAGCCGTGCCTTCAATTCTGCATGCACGCGGGCCTCATCCATACCTGCCTTTGTTTTCACCTCCAGGGCTGTGCGTCTCTGCCCCATGTTTAGCAACTCACGGGCAAAATCAAGCGGTACCACAATGTAGTTTTCGTCAAAGTTCTGAACAATGGAAAACGCAGCGCCTGCAAAAATTGATTTGCGCGAATACAGTTTCGAAGGATCCACAATTCCCGTTCGTACATTGTTGATATAATATACCTGTAACGCAAACTGGTTATCATCAATGGCCACCGACAAGTTATACTGGATGCCCCGCCCGATGATGGCATAATTCACATCTTGCTCTTTAAGCCGCAACTTTCCGGCAACAATTTTATCGTCAATCCGGTGCTGTTCCAGAAAATCTTCGCTCACCCCTTTCATGGTAACCACCTGGTTGGCATCGCGGTAACGGAGGTACACATAATCCTCAATCACTTCGGTTACAAACTCAACGCCTTCAACCTGGCGGATAGCCGCCAGGAGTGAATCGGTAACTACAAACGACTTCCCCCATTTGGCTTCAATTTTGATTTCCGGATCAAAAGAATTATTAAGCGACCGAAGCAAACTCTCAAGTCCATTAAAAATCGACAGCACAATGATTAGTGCGGCTGTACTGAACGCAACACCGGCCAGCGAGAGAAGTGATATAATGTTGATAAAATTCTTTTTCCGCCTGGATACCAGGTAACGTCCTGCGACAAACAGTGGAAAGTTCATACCCTTTAATCGGTTGCAGGGGGAATGTTCAGGCTTTTTATCAGTGATTCAATCCGGGCTGCATTTTCTTCCACTTCATCGATTATAAAAATCAATTCAGGAATGATCCTGGCCTGGTTTCTGATCCGGTCGCCAAGGGCCTTCCGTATCTCCTTCTTGTGAGCATTTAGCTTTTCAAGCACCGCTTGCTTATTTTTTTCCAGCATCATGCTCACGAAAATTTTGGCAACACTTAAATCGGGGCTCACCCGAACTTCGACAATCGTTACAAAAGAATTGCCCAGAATCCTCCGTTTATCGCGCTGAAAGATGTCGCTGATCTCTTTTAATACAAGTTTTGCAAACTTTTGCTGTCGTGTTGTTCCCGCCATGAAGCAAATATGCCTGATCAGCACCCAAATAACAAGCCAAACAGGGGGTAACTCAACCCGGTACATTTTTCTACCTGCACAATCCTTTCTATTTTTCAACGCAGAACTCATGATACACTACTTCCGCATCAATGATCCTTACCGCCTTATAGGTTTGTTCTTGTTGTTATGTGTACTTCAAATACCGCTATGGATTGATGCCCCTCCGCTCACCATTCCCGAACTGAAAAGTTTTGTAGTGGGCGAAAAAGTGTCAGAGGGATTTGTGCTTTACAGCGAACTGATTGATCATACACCCCCCCTGGCTTCCTGGTTCTATGGTCTTAGCGACTGGCTGTTTGGCCGCTCGTTAACGGCACGTCATATTTCTGCCTTTATCCTTTTGTTTCTTCAAAGTGCCTTCATCAGCATTATGTTTATCGACAAAAAAGCATTTACAGAAAACACATACCTTCCCTCCCTTATTTTTTCAGTACTCACATTGGTTGCCTTTGATATTACTTCACTGACTGCCGATTTAGCCGCTTTTGGGTTTCTGCTATTGGCCCTGAACAACCTGTTTAAACAAATTGAATTCCGCGAACAGCGCGATGAAACCATCGTAAACATGGGACTGTTCATTGGTGCCGCATCGCTGCTTACCTTTTCGTACATATTTTTTCTTCCGGCCATTGTGTTGCTGCTGGTCTTGTTTACCCGAACCAGCCTCCGCCTGTATATGCTGTTGTTGTTTGGATTTTTGTTACCTCATGCGTTGCTGATAACGGTTTACCTGCTGCAGGATAATTATTATGAATTAGTGCACCGGTATTATCAGTACAACTTTTTAATGGGCAGATCGTCATTGCTTCAGGCAAAAACGTTGCTCATCCTTTGCTGCATCCCGCTCTTCTACCTTCTGCTATCCATGTTCATACTAAACCGCCATGCACGCTTAACCAAATACCAGTTGCAGTTGTTGCAGGCGATGATTCTCTGGCTTGCATTTTCGCTCATTCACGCATGGCTGTCGCCCGATTTGCGCATGCAAACGCTCCTGCCGGCTGCTCCGGCAGTTTGCTTTTTGCTTACCCATTTTTTTCTACTGATCCGAAGAAAAAAGTATGCGGAACTTAATGCCTGGATACTGGTGCTGGGCTTGGTAACCACGGGCTATTTATTCAGGTATGAAATGCTTCCGGCAGATAGTGCAGGCTTGCAAGTGCCCTCATCTAAATATGCTGTTTCAGGTAAGCGTGTGCTGGTATTGGATAACGACCCGGGTATCTGGATAAACAACCGGCCCTCACCTCCATTTATTAACTGGGAGTTAAGCCGGGCTGTTTTTGAAGGTCCTGACGAATACGGGAATATACTACTTGTCAATAAACTCTTTCGTGAGGATCCCCCTGAGATAATTATTGATCCTGAAAACCGGATGTCCCCCTTTTTTAACCGGGTGCCGGCTCTTTCGATGAAATACAAAAAATCGGGTGAAGGATACTGGACAATGCTCAGCAACTGATCTTGCTTACCCTCCGCTCATGCCTTCCTCCTTCAAACGAAGTCAACAAAAAACGCTCTACGATCCGCTCCGCTTGCTCAGCCGAAATAAAGCGTGCGGGGATGCACACCACGTTCGCATTGTTGTGCTGGCGCGCCAGGCTCGCCACTTCTTCATTCCAGCAAAGGGCGGCCCGTATGCCCTGATGTTTGTTGGCGGTGATGGCCATGCCGTTGGCGCTCCCGCAAATCAGCAACCCAAAGTCAGCTTCTCCCTTTTCAATAGCGTTGGCTACCGGGTGCGCATAGTCCGGATAGTCCGTTGAGTCAGCATTGTGGGTACCGAAATCTACAACCTCGTGTCCTTGTGCAGTCAGCCATTTCTTCAAAGCTTCCTTGTACTCGTAACCTGCATGATCGCTGCCTGCTGCGATGGTCATAATGACTGGTTTTTTTCTTCTTCCTTTTTTTGTTGCCTTAGCACATAAGCCGAAATCAATATACTGAATTCGTACAGTAAGATCAAGGGAATGCCAATCATGGTTTGGCTGAATGGGTCAGGAGGGGTTATGATGGCCGCTATAATCAGAATGATTACAATAGCGTGCCTGCGATACCTGCGCATAAAGGCAGGTGTAAGCATGCCGATTTTGGATAAAAAGTAAACCACAATGGGCAGTTGAAAGAGCAGACCGCTGCCAAACACCAGGGTAACAATGGTTGACACATACGAGGTGATGTCAAATTCATTTACAATCATGTCGCTGATCTGGTAGGTTGAAAGAAAATACACCGCCAGCGGGCTCATGATGAAGTATCCAAACGATACCCCCATGAAAAACAACAGCGAAATAAAAAATACGGCCCCCCGCGAATAAGTGCGCTCTTTCTTCATCAAACCCGGTTTTACAAATCGCCAAATCTCCCAGGCCACGTATGGAAATGCGGCTACCAGGCCAATAACCAGTGAAGCGGTGATGTGCATGGTGAACTGGCCCGTCATGTACCGGCTTTGGATTTTAAAGGGTATTTCCGAGACGCACAGTGTTTCTTCATTGCCTACCAGTTTACCCAAAGCACACATCCAGTCGTAAAAAATAAAATCAGGGCGGGCGGGCGCAAAGATGATGTTCTGAAAAATCCAGGGTGCCATTACAAAAGCGGCAATCGTAATAATGATTACTGCAAATAAGGCTCGGATGATGTGCCACCGGAGTTCTTCCAGGTGGTCGAGAAAAGTCATTTCTTTTTCTTCGCTCATCGCTTAAGCGTACAAGGGAAATTTGCGGGTAAAGGTGTGAACTTTTTTCCGAACTGCGTTCAGGTTACCGGCATCATCCGGGGCTTGCAGCACTTCGTCAATCAGGTCAACAATTTTCAGCATATCCTTTTCCTGCATGCCGCGTGTTGTAACAGCCGGTGTGCCCACACGCATGCCCGAGGTTACCATGGGCGATTGGGTATCGAAGGGCACCATGTTTTTGTTAATGGTGATGTCGGCTTTTATCAATGCTTCTTCCGCTTTTTTGCCAGTCAGGTTTTTTGAGCGCAGGTCAATCAGCATCAGGTGGTTGTCGGTTCCGCCTGAAATGATTTTGTATCCCTTTTTAACAAACGCATCGGCCATGGCTTTGGCATTTTTGACGATTTGCACTACATACCGCAAATAATCATCGCTCAGCGCTTCTTGAAATGCCACAGCTTTGGCGGCAATAACATGCTCCAGCGGCCCGCCTTGTGTGCCGGGAAATACACCGGAATCCAATACGGAGGTAATTTTTCTGATCTCCCCTTTCGGAGTTTTCAGTCCCCAGGGGTTATCGAAATTTTTTCCGACTAAAATCATTCCTCCGCGCGGACCGCGCAGCGTTTTATGGGTGGTGGTGGTCACAATATGACAATACTCCATCGGGTCGTTGAGTAATCCACGGGCAATTAACCCCGCAGGGTGGGCAATGTCGGCCATTAAAAGTGCTCCCACGGCATCGGCCGCTTCGCGAAGTTTTTTGTAATCCCAGTCGCGGCTGTAGGCCGAAGCTCCACAGATAATCAGTTTAGGTTTTTCGCGCTTTGCCGTTTCGATTACGTTATCAAAATCAATCAGGCCGGTGGACTCCTCCACACCGTAAAAGGTTGGCTGATAAAGTTTACCTGAAAAATTAACCGGTGAGCCGTGCGTGAGGTGCCCACCATGGGATAAATCGAAACCCAGAATTTTGTCGCCCGGCTTCAGGCAGGCCAGCATAACGGCTGCGTTGGCCTGCGCACCTGAATGTGGCTGCACATTGGCCCAGTCGGCATTAAATAATTCTTTGGCGCGGTCGATGGCAAGTTGCTCAATTTCATCCACCACTTCGCATCCGCCATAGTAGCGTTTACCCGGAAGGCCCTCGGCATACTTGTTGGTGAGCACCGTGCCCATGGCCTTCATAACCTGGGGAGAGGTAAAATTTTCAGATGCAATCAGTTCAATGCCAATCTGCTGACGCTTCTTTTCCTTCTCAATAAGATCAAAAACCAGCTTATCTTTTTTCATCAGGTGGGGTTAAAAACGAAAGGCAAAAATAATCCAATTCACAAATCCAGTGGGACAACACACTACTATCTTTCTATGGGAATTACCAGCGGCCGCTGCTGCCTCCTCCGCCAAATCCACCTCCGCCACCCGAAAAGCCGCCTCCACCCAAAAAGCCGCCTCCACCCGAAAACCATCCACCACCTGGCCGGCTACCGCCATTACGGCTTTGTATTGTCTCCCAACCTTTTCGTTTAAAGTAAAATTTAAGTACAGGCCATAATACCACGTACCCAATTAAGATGGGAATGCCTGCTTCATAGCCAAAAATGGATCCTGGAAAAGCGGCATAAAAAGGAATCAGAAATACATAATAAAACCAGCCTTGTGCTCCTTTGATTTTTAATCCCATAAACGTAAAGACGCCCAAAATCATAAATACAAACACACCAATTAGCGCCTGTTCTTTCCGGGTTGTTCCAAGTTCATTCAGGTCATCCTCACTGCTAACATATTCACCTCCTATGGCCTGAATGATTGCACCTGTTGCGGCTGTAACACCGGCATCGTAATCGTTGCGCCTGAAGTTTGGTAAAATTTCGTTGCGGATGATGCGGTTACAAACCGCATCGGGCAGTACGCCTTCCAGGCCGTAGCCTACTTCAATACGCACGGCACGGTCGTCAATGGCAATGAGCAGCAACACACCATTATCTTTTTCCTTTTGCCCGAGTTTCCAGTTTTCGGCCACACGCAAGGCATATTCCTCCAGCACCTCACCGTTAAGTGACGGAATAATCAGAATGGCGATCTGGTTAGAGGTGGTATCTTCGTACTGTTTTAACTGCTCTTCTAATTGCTGAACTACCGCCTGCGAAAGCACCCGGGCTTCATCATGAACCCGCACTCCCCATAACTCTGGTACCGTGCGTTGGGCAAACACCAACACTGAAACAACCAGCAAACCGGTTATTGTTAATAATTTTTTCATGGACAATACCCGGCTAATTAATCCGTAAATCATCGCGCAACTCATTTACATCATCGCTGGTTTTTCTAAAACCTTTCTCCAGCAATACGTCTCCACATTGCTTTATGGCCGTAATAATGCCTTCGGTAATTTTCCGTTTGCGGATGCTTTCCGTCAGGTCGCGCACAATTTTATCCCACACTTTTTGCTCTACCACTTTGCTGATGCCCCGGTCGGCCATTACAATTACTTCATGCTCAAAGAAGGAAACAAAAATCATGATGCCTGTTCGGTGGCGGGTGTTAAATACTTCTTCTTTCAAAAACGCATTTTCAGCGCGTTGCCGGGTGGCATGTTCCATGTGCACTTGCGAAACCAGCATCCTTCGCAGGCTATCCCAAAAATTGGGAAGCACGGCACCAAACATGCCTCCGGTAATTACAATAATGAAAATAAGCAGTGGATCATAGATGGCATAAGCGGGGATGAACTTATCGAAAACCACAATTAACAGAAATACCAGCGAGGCAGCCATAATGCCCGCCTTGTAGTTGGCAATGTTGTAGTATCCGCTTCGCGGTACAATTACGGGAACAATTTCGCCCGAGATCTTTGATTCAGCCTCGTGGACAGCAGCTTTAATCTGCTGCATATCGGCTTCCGAAAATGTGCTGCGCAAATCCATGGGTTAGGCGTTTACTTAAAGGTATAGAAAATACTAATCCCGTAACTGCCGCAGATAGAGTTGTATGGTATTCTCCAAACCAAAATAAAGGGCATCGCAAATCAGGGCATGGCCAATAGATACTTCATCCAGAAACGGAATGGACTGTTTTAAAAACTGCAGGTTGTTCAAATCCAGGTCGTGTCCGGCATTTACGCCAAGACCAGCCGCTTTTGCCGCCAAAGCGCATTCGCGGTAGGGCTTAACCGCCTCCTGCCGGTTGGCCGCATATCCTTTGGCATACGGTTCGGTGTACATTTCAATGCGATCAGCTCCCACTTTGGCGGCACCTTCGGCCATGGCGGGCACAGGATTAACAAACAGCGATATACGGGCTCCGGATTTTTTTATCTCGCGGATTACTTCGGCAAGGAAACCTGCATGTTTCACCGTATCCCACCCGGCATTCGATGTAAGCACATCGGGCGCATCGGGTACCAACGTGGCCTGGGCGGGTTTTACCTTAGTAATGAGTTCAAGGTAACGGGCATCCGGATACCCTTCTATATTAAATTCAGTTTTAACCACTTTCGAAAGTTCCAGCACATCGGCATAGCGGATGTGCCGCTCATCCGGACGCGGGTGCACGGTTATGCCTTGCGCGCCAAATCGTTCACAATCTGTGGCCGCTTTAATTACATCGGGGTTGTTGCCGCCACGGGCATTTCGCAGCGTAGCAATTTTGTTGATGTTTACGCTTAACCGGGTCATCACAAGGTTGAAGGTACAATAACTCCACTCAAAGATTCTATTCTTTTTACCTTTGCCAAAACTATCTTCTATGAGTCTCAAAAATAAAATCGATGCAGACATTAAAGCGGCTATGCTGGCCAAAAACAAAGAAGAACTTGAGGCCCTGCGCGGAATCAAGTCGCTTATTCTGCTGGCCGAAACAGAAAAGGGCGGAGCCGATGCCCTTTCCGGTGAAACCGAAAACAAACTACTGATGAAAGCCGCCAAGCAACGGAAAGAATCGGCCGAAATTTTTCAGCAGCAGGGACGCGCAGATCTTGCCGAAAAAGAATTATTCCAATTACAGGTAATTAGCCGGTATTTACCGAAACAACTTTCTGAAGCCGAACTCATGGAAGAGGTTAAGAAAGTTATTGCCGAGGTGGGCGCCAAAGGCCCGCAGGATTTGGGTAAAGTGATGGGCACTGCAACCAAAAAACTGGCCGGCCAGGCCGATGGCAAAATCCTGTCGGAGTTGGTGAAGAAACTTCTCAATCCGTGAATGTTCTCGATGTCATCCTGGTGATTATCCTGATCATCGGTGCGGTGGGCGGCTATCAAAAGGGGTTTTTGTATTCCGTGTTCTCCCTGCTGGCGATTTTACTGGGTGTACTTGGCGGTTTCAAACTGATGGGCATTGTAATGGTTCGGCTTTCACACCATTTCAACCTCGACAACCGGATTCTCCCTTATGTTGCCTTTGCGCTTGTGTTCCTGCTCATCGTTATGGTTGTAAGGCTGTTGGGTGCGCTGCTTCGTTCATCACTGGAGAAAACCGTGTTCGGCCCGGCCGATCAGCTGGCAGGCTCAGTACTGGGCGCATTGAAAACCGTTTTCATGCTCAGTGTTATTATATGGATTCTGGACTCGGTTTCCGTCCGGCTACCCGGCCACTTGCAGGATGAATCCTTTCTCTTCGGTTTTATGGCGAATTTTGCCCCGCAAACAACCCAATGGATTGGAGAATATGTTCCTGCAATTTCCGATGTTTTTAATAACCCTGCAGAATAGCTCTCCGGTACCTTTGGGTTGAATTTTTTTCACTACTTTTTGGTTGCAAAAAGCATTGTATGGCACTCCGTGTTAAAGAGGAAAAGGGCTTCCGGTATGTTGACGAAGGCACGGGCGATACCCTCCTGCTGCTGCATGGCTTATTCGGTGCACTGAGCAATTGGGAAGGTGTTGTAAACCGATTCGCCAAAAAATACAGGGTGGTAATTCCCATGCTGCCGATTTACGAAATGCCCATTAAGGAGGCCGGGCTTGAAGGGCTGCGCACGTTTCTGGAAAAATTTATTGCGTTAAAAAAACTCGATAAGATGATTATCATGGGCAACAGCCTGGGCGGCCATATTGCGCTGGTGTATACCCTGAAAAATCCTGAAAACGTTTCTAAACTCATACTCACCGGAAGCTCCGGATTGTTTGAAGATTCAATGGGTGGATCGTATCCGAAGCGCGGTAATTACGATTACATCCGGGAACGTGTAGCCTACACCTTTTACGATCCGGCAGTGGCCACTAAAGAACTGATTGACGAAGTGTTTGAAACTACCAATAGCATACCCAAGTGTCTTCGCATTGTTGCCATTGCAAAATCAGCCCAACGGAACAACCTGGCCACCGACTTGCCCTCCATAGCCGTACCTACATTATTAATTTGGGGACTCAATGACACCATTACGCCCCCCATGGTTGCCCATGAATTTAACCGCCTGCTCCCCAACTCAACACTCCGCTTCATTGACAAATGTTGCCATGCACCCATGATGGAACATCCCGAAAAATTTAACACCCTTGTGGAATACTTTTTGATGAATTAGTGTATTTATGTGAACCCATTGCTTTTGTGATAGCCGAGGACTTAATAAACCACATGATTCCCCCGCTTAAGGCGGATGATGACGCGCATAAAGCCATTGTGTGGATGGATGAATTCAGGTGCCACCATATGCCCGTGGTGAAGGATGGCCGGCTTCTGGGCTTCATCTCTGAAGAAATTATCCTCGAAAGCAACAACATCGATCGAAAAACCAGCGAGTTTGAATTGGTAGGAGAAAAATGTTTTGTGTCGCTCACCAGCCATTTTTACGATATCCTTAAAACGGCCGCTGAGCACAAGTTACAAATGGTGGCCGTGTTGGACGATGCCCGGCAGTATGCAGGCGTAATTACTGTTCAGGATACGCTCGCATCCTTTGCCCAATCGGCAGCGGTGCAGATGCCCGGAGGAATACTTGTGCTTTACATGAGCCACAATGATTATTCACTTGCCGAGATCAGCCGGCTTATTGAAGAAAATCACGCAAAGATTCTCAGCAGTATTGTAAAGGAAGATCCGACCGATCCCGGAAAATTGCGGCTTACCTTAAAACTCAACCAACTCGACCTTTCCCGGATTGTTGCAACGCTGGAGCGTTTTGGGTACAAGGTCATTGGCCGCTACCAGGAATCCAAGCCGGTAGGCTCAGAAAAAGAACGAATCGATATGCTGTTGCGCTATCTGGATATCTGATCCTCCCCGTTTTATCTGTCCTCAATTCATTGTACCTTTCGTTTCCGGTAGAAACAGACTGGCCAACCCTCAACCCCACTAACCGCGCTGCCTATGAAAATCGGTGTCCACGGTAAGGAATTTAACCGCCAGGCAGTTCCATTCATTCGCGACATTTTTACCATCCTGAAAAAAAATAAGGTTGACCTTGTTATATCCGAAAAATTTTCGCGGTTGCTCACTTCCGCTGCGTTTCGCCCTTATACATGGAAAACTTTTTCTCATGGCGACAACCTGAGCGGACTAACCGCTTTCCTGAGCATTGGGGGTGATGGTACATTGCTCGAAACCGTAACGTACATTGGCAAAGCTGAAACGCCCATACTCGGAATCAATACCGGCAGGCTGGGGTTTCTGGCAACCATCAGCCAAAGTGAAACAGAACACGCCCTGCTCAAAATTTTCAGTAATGACTTTTCAATTGACAAGCGGGCCATTCTTAAACTAGAGTCAAGCAGGAAGATTTTCGGAAAGCTGAATTTTGCCCTTAACGATTTTACCATTATGAAAATGGGCTCCTCATCCATGATTACCGTTCATACGTTTATCGATGGCGCCTTTCTGAATTCCTACTGGTCGGATGGCATAATTGTGGCCACCCCTACCGGATCAACCGGTTACTCGTTAAGTTGCGGGGGGCCGTTGGTTTTTCCACGTTCAGGTAATTTTGTGATTACACCGGTTAGCCCGCATAATCTTACCGTAAGGCCAATTGTTGTAGCCGACTCATCGGAGATTACTTTTAAGGTAGAAAGCAGAATTAAGAAATTCCTGGTAACCCTGGATTCACGCCATGCCGAAATTGACGAAACCGTTAAACTAAAGATAGTAAAGGCCGATTTTCGGGCTAACCTGATTCAACTTAAAGGCCAGCATTTCTTTAAAACCCTGCGCCAAAAGCTAAATTGGGGACTCGATATTCGGAATTGATTTTTTCTTAGATTTGTAGTTCACTGATTACGAAAGACTTATCAGGATGAGGAATTTTATCTACCTACTTGCGGCATGTGTACTTCTTTCGGTTGGCCATCAGGAAGCCTATGGCCAGATGAACCGGAAGAATATTAAGAAAAACAATAAGCGGATTGCCAGTTTCCGTGGCAAGAAATCGCATTTCGGCAAAGAAAAAGTTTATAATTCCTTAGGGATTTCATTAAATGCGCTCAACTATTATGGCGATCTGTCACCCTCACCAAAGCGGGTAAGTACCGACCTGGGTTTTACACGCCCTGCGATAGGCGTTTCGTTTACCCATCGCTTCGGCCCCAGGTACCAGTTACAGGCGGCCTTTACCTATGGCGGCATTCGTGGTGCTGATACCGAATCGGCCGACCAGGGCGATACAGAAAACGGAGTCTTCCGCTACAACCGCAACCTCTCTTTTCGTAACCGGATCAAAGAACTTTCGGTCGTTGCGCAGGTTGATCTATGGGAAAATCAAGCCACTTACATCAGCCGGGTGAAATGGACACCGTACGTTTATGCCGGTGTGGCGGTGTTCCATCATAACCCCCAGGCACAGGCCCCCGAGTTTGATGCCGCAGGCAACCCTACCGGTAAAAAGGGCGAGTGGGTTGATTTACAGCCTCTTGGTACCGAAGGCCAGTTTGCCAACCTGCAACCCGGTGATGTTAATTACGGAGTTAAGGCCTACAAAAGAATTCAACCCTCCATACCATTTGGCATCGGGGCGCGTTTCAGAATAAATGAAGTGATGGACTTAGCGGGAGAATTTGGTTTTCGATATACGTTTACCGACTACCTGGATGACGTAAGCGGAAACTATGTTGACCTGGGTGTGTTTAACAACTCCCTTGCCCGCGCCATGTCGTATCGCAGTAACGAAGTAGCAACACCTAATTATAGCTACACCGGCCGCGATGGGCAAACCTATACCGTATTGGCAGGGTATGGTGCAGAACATCCCGAAAACCTCCGCGGCAACAACAGCAACCGCGACATATACATGGTAACCACTGTTCGCTTAACCTATATTCTGGGAAAAACTTTCCACCGGGCGAAATTCAGATGATGCCTCAAAAACCTGTAGTTTCTTTTTTACTATTCATTCTCTCAACATCACTCATCGCCCAACGATCGGAAATCGGATTTGGGCTGGGGGCATTTACCTATACGGGCGACCTGGTCCGTACGTTTTCCGCCTCTAACCTCACGCCTGCCGGAACAATCATCTACCGAAATAATGTAAGCAAGGTGGTCAGTTTCCGGTCAACATTAACAGCCGGAAAACTCAGCGCCTCCGAAGTTCCGCTGGACGCTGCAGCCGGAGTCCGCAACGCTGCGTTCGATATTTTTCTGTTTGAAGCCGCCCTCGGATTTGAATATCA
Organism: Cyclobacteriaceae bacterium; assembly: GCA_046294915.1. Lineage (GTDB taxonomy): Bacteria > Bacteroidota > Bacteroidia > Cytophagales > Cyclobacteriaceae > UBA2336. Next base: position 23,735 of record JBKBOE010000034.1, read on the forward strand.
CTTTCTTGACTGGCGTGACAGCAGACGGCCCATGCGGTATACCCCATACCTTTTTGCCGGCTTTGGGTTGTTTGGCATTAGCGGATACGACACCAAGCCGGTAGAATACAGTAACGTGCAGGGAGCAATTCCATTTGGTGGCGGATTCAAGTACATCCTTAATCCAAAAATGTATGCTTCGTTCGAAGTGGGTATCCGCAAAACGTTCTTCGACTACCTGGATAACATTTCGGGCGGAGATCAAACCCAGAAGAATTACCGGTACGGCAACCCGAACGATTACGACAACTACTTTTTTGTAGGCATAACCCTAACCCGCACATTTTACGACATCCCGTGCCCGACTAACCCGTATAGGTAACATCGTGGTCATGAATTGGTAAAATACGCTAATTTTGCCTCCCTTGTGGCTTCCTTTAAAGAACATATCGACTTCAGTAAACTGCCCCGGCACATTGCCATTATCATGGACGGAAACGGGCGTTGGGCCAAGAAGAAAGGAGCTATGCGCATATTCGGTCACCGTAATGCTGTTCAGGCCGTGCGTGAAGTTACCGAAGCAAGTGGTGAACTGGGCATAAAATACCTTACCCTCTACGCATTTTCCACCGAAAACTGGGGGCGACCCAAAGAAGAGGTTGAAGGCCTCATGGAGTTACTGGTGAACACCCTGAAACAGGAAATCCATACGCTTATGGAAAATCAGGTTAAACTCATTACCATTGGCGATACATCCCATCTTCCGCAAAGTTGCCAGGAAAACCTTGCCTGGGCTGTGAATATGACTAAAGGAAACAGTGGCCTGGTACTGATTCTGGCACTAAGTTACAGCGGCCGGTGGGAGATTGTTGAGGCTGCAAAGTCATTGGTAAACGACATCCAGCGGGGAGCGCTCAACTCAGAGCTGTTAACCGAAGAAGTATTTGAACGATACCTGAAAACCGTGGGCATTCCCGATCCTGAATTGCTTATTCGCACCAGTGGAGAGATGCGCATCAGCAATTTTTTGTTGTGGCAAATAGCCTATACTGAACTTTATATAACGCCTACGCTTTGGCCCGACTTCCGCAAAGAGCACCTGTACGAAGCCATTTGGTCATACCAACAACGCGAACGCAGGTTTGGCAAAACAAGTGAACAACTGAACCCGGTAAGCTGAATGAGAATTGTGTTGCTGTTATTTGCGCTGGCGCTCCTTACCCTTGATGTGAACGCCCAATTCAGGAGAAACCGCACTTCGGCTGTTGACAACAACCTGAACTATGCAAACCCTACCGAATACACCATTGCCGGAATTGATGCCAGCGGTTTGAACGTACTTGATCCGGCCGCCATGGTATCTCTTGCCGGGCTACGTGTTGGCGATAAGGTAAAAATTCCGGGAGATGCCATTTCCGGTGCAATCCGTAAACTCTGGAAACATGGCCTGGTAGGCGATGTATCCATTTCCGTTCAACGCATTGAAGGCGACCAGGTGTGGCTGGCCATCCAGCTTGCCGAACGCCCCCGCCTCTCCAATTTTTACTTTACCGGAATTAACAAATCGCAACAATCCTCACTCAAAGAAGACCTGACCCTCATTCGCGGAAAAATCGTTAACGATGCTATGATCCGGAACACCGAACTGGCCGTGAGGAAATTTTTTGTGAAAAAAGGATACCTGAACACCGATGTGAAAGTGATTCAGGAACACGATTCAATAACCGATGGAATACGGCTGCGCATAAGCGTAAACACCGGCTCCAAAGTAAGGATCAACCGCATACGCTTCATTGACAACGAAAAGTTTGCCGATAACACACTGAAGGCGAAAATGAAAGGAACCAGCGAACACGCGCGTTTTGCATTACACCGAACAGCGCTGCAAAAACTTTTCACAGTTACGACCAGCGATATAAAAACCTTCTTCGATACTACTTATAAAGTAGGCTGGAACGAAGTGCGTGAGGCCCTCAGCCAGAATATTCAACTCAACGTATTCAAAGGATCGAAGTTTATTCAAACCGATTACGAAGACGATAAGCAAAAAGTCATCGCCTTCTATAACTCAAAGGGATACCGCGATGCAGAGATCCTTGAAGATACCGTGTACTCAAAAGACAGGCGCACCATCAATATCGACTTGCGCGTAGAGGAAGGCCGAAAATACTATTTCAGAAACATTATCTGGACAGGAAACTACATTCACACTGATAAAACATTAAATGCCATTCTGGGGATAAAAAAGGGCGATGTCTACAACCGCGAACTCATCGACAAGAAACTTTCCTTCAATCCGAAAGGCTCTGACATCAGCGGACTTTATATGGATGACGGCTATCTCTTCTTCCGGATTAACCCGGTTGAATATGCCGTAGGGGGCGATTCCATTGATGTGGAGATGCGCATTTTTGAAGGCGAGCAGGCCACCATAAACGAAGTATTGATTTCCGGAAACGAACGCACCAGCGACCACGTGATCAGGAGGGAACTATACACTTTACCGGGGCAAAAATTCAGGCGATCGGACATTATCCGAACACAGCAAAAGCTTGGGCAACTGGGCTACTTTAATCCGCAAACCATTAACCCTGATCTGCGACCTAACCCGGCTACCGGTACGGTGGACGTGGAGTGGCAGGTTGAAGAACAATCTAACGATCAGATTGAACTCTCTGGCGGATGGGGAGGAGCTTTTGGATTTATCGGTACTGTGGGCCTTACCTTCAATAATTTCTCGGCCCGAAACATTATGCATCCCAGCAAATGGAAACCCTTGCCGGTAGGCGATGGGCAACGTTTATCATTACGCATTCAGGCCAACGGACGGAACTTCCAAAACTACAGCATTTCATTCAGTGAGCCCTGGCTGGGTGGCCGAAAGCCCCAATCGTTTTCCATCAGTGCCAATAAATCCCTATCACGCCAATTCTATAACCGGGCCGATAGCCTGGGCATCGTGCGCGAAATTCAAACCAAAATTGGTGTGAGCAATATCTCCGTGGGATTAGGCCGCGTTTTAAACTGGCCCGATAATTATTTCACCCTTGCCAACTCCCTGTCGTTTACCGTTTACGATTTACGCAATGCCCCGAACTATATACCCGGCTGCGTAAATTGTACTTCCAACTCCATTACGCTCAACACCACCCTTGCCCGTAACAGCATTGATAACCCAATGTATCCATCGCAGGGATCAACGATTTCTCTGAGCGGAACTTTTACCCCTCCGTTTTCCAGATACCGTAACCTCAACTATGAAACAGCTACCAGCGAAGAAATTTACAAGTGGGTAGAGTATTACAAAATTATGTTCGATGCCAAATACTATATGCCACTGGACCGCAAGAACAAACTGGTATTCGAAGCAAAGGCACACTTTGGATTTATCGGCCGGTATACAGCATCGCTGGACTACACCCCGTTTGAACGATTCTTCGTTGGGGGAGCAGGATTGGCCGGTGGGTTTGGCTCATTTGTGTTAGGCCAGGACGTGATCGGTCTCCGCGGTTATGACGACAACCAGATAACACCCCCCTACAACGCCTTAGACAGGTCCGTGCGGGGCGGTATTACCTACACCAAAATGGGTATGGAATTGCGCTACCCCATTACCACCAGCAATGCGGCTACCATTTACGGGTTTTTGTTTGCCGAAGCCGGCAACAACTGGAACAATTATCAGGACTTTAATCCTTTCAATTTATACAAAGCAGCCGGGTTTGGCGTTCGTATCTTTATGCCGGCATTTGGGTTAATCGGGCTTAACTGGGGAATTCCATTCGATCCCTTCCCGTTGGGTTCAGATAACCCTGTTGGCGGCTCGAAGTTTCAATTCACAATTGGCCAGCAAATCCGTTAAAAATGCGGTTTTATCTTATTCCAATATTTTTTTTCATTTTCGGCCTGAATTTTGTCCAGGCTCAACGGTTCGGTTACATCGACACGGATTTTATTTTGAACAAAATGCCGGAGTATAAAAAAGCGCAGGATGAAATAAACCGGCTGTCGGAACTGTGGGAAAAGGAAATTCAAACCATGATGAAAAACATTGAAGGATTGTACAGCACGTTACAGGCCGAACAGGTTTTACTCACGGATGCTATGCGGAAAGAACGGCTCGAGTTCATTAACCGGAAGGAAGCCGACCTGAAGGAATATCAAAAAAAGGTGTTCGGTTTTGACGGATTGTTCTTTCTGAAAAAACAAGAGTTGATAAAACCCATTCAGGATAAAGTGTGGGATGCCGTGGATAAAGTGGCTAAAAAGAATAACCTGGCCATCGTGTTTGATAAATCAGGCGAATTAATAATGATCTACACCGACCCGCGCTATGACTACACCGATTTTGTATTGGAAGAGCTAGGCCTGGGCGATGCCAACGATAAAGTAAAAAACTAACTATTGATTTAAATTTACTGTGATGAGAACCTTCGTATTTTTAGCTGCTTTCGGATTTGCCATGCAAGTTGCGCAAGCACAAACTCAGAAAATCGGCTATGCTGATGTGGAATACATTTTCAGCCAGATGCCGGAAGCCCGGCAAATCGAAACGGAACTGCAGTCGCTTCAAACCCAACTGAAAAATCAGCTGGATGCCAAAGTAGCCGAGTTCCAGAAAAAACTGGCCGAGTACCAGCAATACGGATCAACCGTTCCGGATGCCGTACGGCAAAACACCGAACGTGAACTTCAGCAAATGCAAACCAACATTGAAAAGCTGCAGCAGGATTCTCAAGCCAACTTTCAGAAGAAGCAAACCCAGTTAATGGAGCCGGTTTACGCCAAAGTGGGTAAGGCCATTGAAGAAACTGCCAAAGAAAACGGCTTCTCCCTCATCATCAACAACCAGATCAGCGGGCTGGATGTGGTGTTGTACGGTGATGAGAAAATCGACATCTCTGAACTGGTGCTGAAAAAAATGGGCATCACACCGAAGCCGCAGGCCAATAAATAAAATTGCTGCATTGCAACTATAAAAGGCCCCTGGCATGCCGGGGGTTTTCCTTTTATTATATAAGGGACGTTTTCGCAGCAGCATTCACCACGTCATCAAACTCAATGCCGGCCATTTTAATGGAATACAGAAGCAGCCGTACCTCCTTAACGTGAACACGGCCATCAACTTCTGACATTTTATACAGGATGACGAAAGCCTTTAGTTTCTCCTCTTCTGAACAATTGTTTAACCGTTCAATGCCTGCCTGGTAAATATCTCTCTCTTTCCGGGATAAAACATCGTGTTCGAACTGCGAAAAAACATCATCTGAAATTCCTTCCCGGTTTTTGATCAGTTGCAATGCCTTCTTTTCATTTTCATCTACAAAACCATCGGCACTTACCAGCAAGTGCACAAGGTATAACAGGCCGAGTTGATAGTCGTTACTCATTGGGGTAGCTTCAATTTTTAAAGATAAGGCAATTTTGCGGTAATGCCGCAAATCAGTCCAGGAGCTGAAAGGCAATAAAAGCCGAAACATAAGCCAGGATGCTCATGTAAGCCAGCTGAAGCAGCGGCCACTTCCAGCTTTTGGTTTCGCGGTACACTACGGCCAGGGTACTCATGCACTGCATGGCAAAGGTGTAGAAAAGGAGAAGCGACAAGCCCATGGCAAAAGTAAACCGGGGGCCACCCGTTTCAGGGTTAACCTCGGCCGCCATCCTGCTTTTTATGGACGATTGATCTTCGGTACTGCCTATGCTGTAAATAGTTGCCATGGTTCCCACAAACACCTCACGCGCAGCAAATGAAGTAAGCAGCGCAATGCCGATCTTCCAGTCGTAACCCAGCGGCTTGATAACCGGCTCCATGGCTTTGCCAATAATGCCGGCATACGAGTGCTCCAGTTTATAAGCAGCTATCCGATCATCCAGTTCCTGCTCTGTTATGCGCTGACCCGGAGCCTCCTGCAACACATATTCGCGCGCCTT
>JBKBOE010000035.1:0-28346 GCA_046294915.1 Cyclobacteriaceae bacterium
CGTAAAAATTTAGTTACCATGCTCATTGGCGTTGAACTCATGCTCAATGCAGTGAACATCAATTTTGTGGCGTTCGACCGTTACCTGTTTCCCGGTAAACTGGAAGGTCACTTTTTCTCCCTGTTCATTATAGCCATAGCGGCCGCTGAGGCTGCAGTAGCTATTGCCATTTTTATAAACCTGTACAGAAATATCCGCTCCATTAATGTGGAGGAGGTTGATAAAATGAAATATTAATGGACTCGACTTTGAGCATATTCATTATTCTGTTACCCTTCGCAGCCTTTGTTGTTAACGGGTTGCTGAGCAATAAACTTCCGCACAAAGCTGCCGGGTGGATATCCGTTACCACTATTGGTATTTCAACCGTTCTCTCCTGGAAAACTGCAGTAGACTATTTCTCGCAACCGGGGCCATTTGGTAAACACCTTGCATTTAATACACCCTGGCTTCGCTTTACCGATTCGCTGCAGGTTAATATGGGCATACTGCTCGACCCGGTTTCGGTAATGATGCTGGTGGTTATTACTACCGTTTCGCTGATGGTGTTTATCTACAGCCTTGGGTACATGCAGGGCGAAAAAGGCTTTGTACGCTACTTTGCATTTCTATCGCTTTTTAGTTTCAGCATGCTGGGACTGGTAGTGGCCACCAACCTGTTTCAGTTGTACATGTTCTGGGAACTGGTGGGTGTTTCCTCCTACCTGCTTATCGGATATTATTACGACAAACCCCAGGCCGTGGCTGCGGCCAAGAAAGCGTTCATCGTTACCCGTTTTGCTGATTTCGGATTCCTTTTGGGAATATTGCTGCTATCGTACTATACCGGAACATTTGATTTCACAGTGCTGACCGACCCGAATAATGAGGCCATTTTAAACATGGCAGGCATTTCGTTTGCAGGCATCTCTGTCGTTACCTGGTCGCTGGTGCTCATCTTCATGGGAGGTGCAGGTAAATCAGCCATGTTTCCGCTGCACATTTGGCTACCCGATGCCATGGAAGGCCCCACGCCTGTATCGGCTTTAATTCATGCTGCCACCATGGTGGTAGCCGGAGTATTTCTGGTGGCACGTATGTTTCCGGTGTTTGCATTTCATTCACCTGCAGCGTTGGAGGTAGTTGCATTTATTGGTGCTTTTACGCTGTTGTTTGCAGCCATCATTGCCTGTACACAAACCGACATTAAGCGCATTCTTGCCTTTTCCACCATGTCGCAAATCGGCTATATGATGCTTGCTCTTGGCGTTTCGGGTTACGGAAGTGAAGGATTAGGCTTCACGGCTTCCATGTTTCATCTTTTCACCCATGCTTTTTTTAAAGCCCTGCTATTCCTCGGTGCTGGATCTGTGATTCATGCCATCCACACAAACGATATTCGCGAAATGGGCGCACTGCGAAAGTATCAACCGCTAACGCACCTTCTGTTTCTCATTGCCTGCCTGGCCATTGCCGGAATTCCGCCTTTTGCCGGATTCTTCAGTAAAGATGAAATTCTTACGGCTGCGCTTACCACTCATACAATTTATTATGGCATAGCTACACTGGCTGCGGCACTCACGGCTTTCTACATGTTCAGGCTGTACTTTCTGGTGTTCTGGAGTACCGAACGAACTTATGCGCACACCCCGCATGAATCGCCTACCGGTATGCTGATACCGATGGGAATTCTTGGATTAGGCTCACTGGCTGCCGGATTCATCCCGTTTGGAAATTATATTACTTCAGATGGACAATCCCTGGAAACCCACCTTCATCTGTCGGTAGCCGTTACTTCTGTAACCGTAGCTGTAATTGGAATTGGCGTTGCCTGGTTCTTCTACAAGAAACCTTCGGCATGGCCCGAAAAAATTACCTCGTCACTTAGCGGATTGTATCAAGCGGCTTACCGGAAATTTTACATTGATGAATTCTACCTCTTTATCACCAAAAAGATAATATTCAACCTGATATCACGCCCACTGGCATGGTTTGATCGGCATATTATTGACGGCTTTATGAATTTCACCGCAACCGCAACAAATTGGATCGCAGCAGAGATACGGGAATTTCAATCGGGTCAGCTTCAAAAGTATGCCTACATCTTTCTTTCCGGAGTCATCCTTATCGTTTTAGTTGTAATCTATGTTAACCAATAACGCATGGTACTGATTGCGCTTATCGTTGTTCCTGCCCTAACTGCCTTCGCGGTGGCTTTTGCCGGCACATCAAAGCAGGCCAAACTGTTTGCTGCTACGGGAATGAGTATTCAACTGATCCAGTCCTTTTACCTGCTGTATGAATTTTTGCACCAGCGTGCTTCCGGAGTTCAGGATGCTGTACTGTTTTACCAGCGGTACGCCTGGTATCCGGGCCTGGGTATTTCATTCGATATCGGAGTGGACGGAATCTCTGTAGCCATGATTCTGCTGACATCACTGGTTATTTTTACGGGGGTGTTCGCCAGTTGGCAGGTAGAAGACCAGTACCGTGAATTTTTTATTTCGCTGATTGTGCTGGCTGCGGGCGTGTTTGGATTTTTCATTTCCCTTGATCTGTTTGTGATGTTCCTCTTCTTTGAACTGGCCGTAATACCTATGTACCTCCTCATCGGTATCTGGGGCAGCGGCCGGAAAGAATACAGCGCCATGAAGTTAACGCTAATGCTCATGGCCGGATCGGCTCTGCTGGTGGTGGGTATTCTCGGAATATATTTCCATTCGAATGTAAACGGGCATCATAGTTTTAACATTCTTGAGTTGGCCGGACAAACCTTTTCCATGGATATGCAGCGGATATTTTTCCCGCTCACGTTTATCGGATTTGGGGTAATTGGCGCGTTGTTCCCGTTGCACACCTGGTCACCTGACGGCCACAGTTCGGCTCCCACCGCGGTATCCATGCTCCATGCCGGAGTGCTGATGAAACTGGGCGGCTACGGCTGCCTGAAGGTGGCCATCTGGCTGATGCCTCAGGCAGCCCATGAACTGGCCTGGGTTTTTCTGATACTGACTTCCATTTCCGTTATTTACGGAGCGCTGGGTGTGATTGCACAAACCGACCTGAAGTATATTAATGCGTACTCATCGGTTAGTCATTGCGGCCTGGTGCTGTTTGCTTTGCTGATGCTGAATAAAACCGCAACCACAGGCGCGGTAATTCAGATGATTTCGCACGGCCTGATGACGGCTCTTTTCTTTGCGTTGATCGGCATGCTGTACTCGCGCACCCATACGCGCATCGTTCATGAAATGGGCGGATTAATGAAAGTACTCCCGTTCCTATCGGTGTGCTACGTCATTGCCGGTCTTGCATCGCTTGGATTGCCCGGACTGAGCGGCTTTGTGGCGGAGATAACCATTTTTGTTGGTGCGTTTCAGCATGCCGACTGGTTTCATCGGGTAATCACCATTGTAGCCGTTTCCTCTATTGTGGTAACCGCGGTGTACATCCTGCGTGTGGTAGGTGCATTGCTGATGGGACCTGTGCAAAAAGAAGAGTATCAAAAATTTATGCCTGCCACATGGTATGAAAAAATTGCCACCGTTACCCTGATTGCCGGCATTGTGCTGATTGGCGTGGCTCCGTTGTGGTTATCGGATATGATTATGAATAGTTTGAAAGATTTAACCCCTTAACCTTTGCGCAATGAGTTTCGCTGAATTAATGATCATGCGCCATGAGTGGGTGTTGATAGCACTCGCACTCCTATTGATCGTATTGGAGATTGGGCTTTCTGATGGGCAAAAAAGAGCGATCAGTCTGGTTGCATCCGGTTTAATGGCACTTGTTACTGTTGTTGGATTTATCCCGGCTGATTCAGGAACACTATTTGGCGGTATGTATAGTACCGATGTTTTGCGTATCCTCATGAAAAATATTCTCAACATCGGGGTATTGCTCATCTTCTTACAAAGCAAGGTTTGGCTGGATACGGCCGCTATGAAAAACCGGGTTACCGAATTTTACCTGTTGCTTATCTCCAGCCTGATTGGTGTTAATTACATGATCTCAGCAGGACACTTCCTCATGTTTTACCTCGGTCTGGAACTATTAACTATTCCCCTTGCTGCGCTGGCTGCCTATGAACAGTACAACAGTAAATCGGCTGAAGCCGGCATTAAACTTATTCTGTCATCGGCATTTTCGTCTGCCATTCTGTTGTTGGGGTTATCCCTCCTGTATGGGGTAACCGGTGATTTGTACTTTGCCGATTTTACATTCACCGGCAGCCTGCTAACTGTACTCGGCTTTATATTCTTCTTTTCCGGTATGGCTTTCAAAATCAGTATTGTTCCCTTTCACCTGTGGACAGCTGATGTATATGAAGGAAGCCCCACCAATGTTACATCGTACCTGTCGGTTATCTCAAAAGGTGCAGCCGTGTTTGTGCTGATTATCATTTTGTTCACCTTGTTCCGCACCATGCAACCGGTGTGGCAGGAGGTTTTGTATGCCACGGCTATTCTTACCATGACCATCGGTAATCTGTTCGCCATCCGCCAGCAGAACCTCAAGCGATTCCTGGCCTTTTCATCCATAGCGCAGGCTGGTTTTATCCTGCTGGGAGTTGTCCATGGCGGAAGCCTGGGCCTGGCAACCGTTGTTTACTTCGTACTAGTTTACGTATTCAGTAACCTGGCTGCTTTTGGCGTGGTGCAGACCGTTGAGCAGGCTTCAGGAAAACTAACCATTGACGATTACAACGGATTTTATAAGACCAACCCCCGGTTAAGCCTTACTCTGATGCTGGCATTGTTTTCACTGGCGGGCATTCCACCGTTGGCCGGATTTTTTGGTAAGTTCTTTTTATTCGCAGCCGTTGCCGAAAGGGGATTTTACACCTTGTTGCTGATTGCTGTACTCAATACAGTTATAGCGCTTTATTATTACCTGCTGGTGGTGAAAGCTATGTTTATCAATAAGAGCGAATCGCCCGTACCGGTTATCTCCAGCGATGGTGCCACGCGCATCTCGCTTTTACTTACGGTAACCGGCATGGTTGTTCTGGGCTTTTACAGTCCGGTGTTTGAATACATTAACCAACTTTGCACAACCTTCTGATGGCACTCGATAAATTTCAGCACGTAACCAAAGAGATTGATGGAGTGAACTTCCGCATCATTGAAACCGGTGTTTCAAAAGACAGGGCCGACTTTTTACACCGGTTACTTGCTCATAACCATCTTGCAACAATAATCGAAACCGACCCGGCCAAAGAAGGCCAGGAACAAACCTATACCCTTATTACCCCGGATGTTACGTTTAACCCGGTGGTAAAAGTATATAACCGCGAACTGCGCACGTTTGACGGCCGCAGAGTAACACCCGATTACTGGAATCAACTGACCGAAAAAACCGAGCCCAATTACTGGGACCTGAGCAAGAAAGATTTTCTGAAAAAATAACTAACGTTTAATTAATACCCCCGGATAGTTTTTAACCGGTTGCTGATTTTGGTACACCGGTTTACCATTTACCCAAACCAACTCCACTCCGCTGGATAGCGCAGTGGGATTTTCAATAGTGGCGTTATCCATAACCATTTCGGGGTTAAATAACACCAAATCAGCATAATAGCCGGGCCGTATGAGGCCACGGTCGTGGATGCCCAGATTTTGTGCAGGCAAACCCGTCATTTTATAAACGGCTTTTTCCAGCGGCATCAGTTTCTGTTCACGAACGTATCTTCCGAGTACGCGCGTAAAAGCGCCATGACCCCGCGGGTGGCCGTCAACTGAGCCATCGGAGCAAATACTGCTGTGTTCCCAGAGCAGAAAATTTTTTATATCGGTTTCGCTCATGGAAGTAGCTACTATGTAACCACTCTCTCCGGCCGCTTCACCTTCGCGGATGATGCGCAGCAGAGCCCGGGCCGCGTCTTCGTTATTCAAGGTAGCGATTTCAGTAATGGTTTTGCCTTCGTAGTTTTTATTTGCCGGAAACCAGGCCATGACAGAAGCCGATGGATCAAACAATTCGGTCGTTGCAAAAAGGGCACCGGCCAGGCTAGTAAAATCTTTTTTCGGAAACAGCACCCGTGGTGTTGAGCCCCACATGCTGTACGGGTACACATCAGCGGTTACCATTACGCCAAGCTGGCGCGCGTGCTGTAAGGTGTTCAGTACAGTTGCCGAAGTTCCCCACTTGCTGCGCAAGGCAATTTTAATATGAGAAACCTGAACCGGTATATTAGCTTCCCTGCCGATGTCCAGCAATTCATTGATGGCTTCTTCCAGGTGTACATCCTCACTGCGGACATGACTGATGTACCGGCCACCATGCGCTGCGGCAACTTTTGCCAGTTCAATTACCTCTTCGCGGCTGGCATAAAAAGCAGGCTCATATTCAAGACCGGTAGAAAGACCTAACGAACCCTTTTCCATTTCCTGTCCCAGCATTGTTTTCATTTCAGCTAACTCCTGGGTTGTGGATTTACGAAGTACATCACCTTCCATGGCTTTTTGCCGCAGGGAAGCGTGGCCGGTAAACGTAGCGATGTTCACGGCAACGGGATGATTTTTCAACAGCAACTCAATCGAATCCAGGGGTGTGGAGCCGCCATCCTGCCCGACTACGATGGTTGTAATTCCCTGGTTGGTGGCGGCAATGCACGATGGATTTTCGCTTAACCCCCAGTCGTGGTGGCTGTGGCTGTCGATGAATCCGGGCGCCAGCACATTGCCTTTGCCATCGGTAACTGTTTCGCCCGGCAAGGGTGTGAGGTTGCCGGTATCGGCAATGCGTTTATTAACAATGCGCACACTTCCTGACCATGCCGGCAGCCCGGTTCCGTCAATAATTTTAACGTTGGTTATCAGGTGTGATTCAGGCAAAACAGCGGGTTTATCTTCCCAGAGGTTGCGCACGGTTTGGATGGCTACCCCCTGCGAACTGTTGGTAAGAATAATAAGTGTTTGCTTTTTATGGATATACCGAACGATTTGCGTGCGAAAACCCACCCATCCTCCGGAGTGGGACACAATACTGCCCGGTTCTTCCACAAACCAGCCAAATCCATATTCGTGTTCTTTTCCGTTGTTTAATTTGCCGCGGGTAATAGCCTCTTCCCATGTTGATGGCTTCACAAGCTTGCCGGTGTATAAAGCCTGATCCCATTTGTACAGATCCTCAACCGATGAATATACATTTCCATCGCCCATAACACCGTCAAAACGAATCAGATCGTTAAGTACCGGTTTACCGCCTTCATACCGAAATCCAAACACGCGCGATTTCGGATACGATTTCATTTTTAAGGTGTAGATATAGGTATTGGAAAGCCGAAGCGGTTTAACGATTACCTGCTGCAGAAACCTGTCAGGCAATTGGCCCGAAGCCCTTTCGATAACAGAAGCCAGCAAAATATAGTTGGTATTACAGTACTGCCATTTTTCCCCAGGCTCAAAAAGTAAAGCCGGTTTTTTGCGTGCCAGTAAATCAACAGCCATGGTATTGGTAAGTGTATCCAGCAACGACATATCGCGGTCAGCCAGGTCAAAATACTCGGGCAAGCCTGAAACCTGATTCATCAGGTGGCGGATGGTGATATTCGGATACGGAAACGAGGACAGGTATTTTTGCACGGCATCATCATACTGCAACTTACCTTGCTCCTTCAGCACCATAATCATAAGAGTATAAAACTGTTTCGAAACAGAAGCGAGGTTAAAGGCCGATGCAGTGGTAAGTTTTTCTCCCGTGCCCGGGTTGGCTGTGCCAAAAGCTTTTTTGTACAGAATTTTTCCGTTCTCGCCAATGAGTACAGCTCCATTAAAAAGTTGTTGCCGATGGAGGTGATTTAATACCGAATCAATTCGTTCAATCTTTTTGCCTGTTTGTGCAGCACAGGTCACCGAAAATCCAGCAAAAAAAACAAATACCAGTCGGGTAATCATGCAATTAAAAGGATTTGATGAGGTTACTCATGCAAGGGCCGTTTTTTAATCATGCCGCCCTTTACATCGTTAATGCTGTTTTCTACCACGAAGGCGTGTTCATCAATTTTTGAGATTTCGGTTTTCAGTTTTTGCAGTTCAAGGCGGGTGATAACCGAAAATATCACATCCATATCTTTTGCCCGGTGGCCGGTTTTACCAAACCCGCTCTGGCCTTTTAAAATGGTAACTCCGCGACCCATGCGGTTGGTGATGGCATCCTTTATTTGATCACTTTTTTCTGAGACAATCATTACACTGGTGTATTCTTCAATACCATGCACAACAAAGTCAACCGTTTTAGAAGCAACCAGGTAAGTGAGTATAGCGTATAATGCTGTTTCGATGGCAATCAGGTAAGCCGCTACCGAAAAAATTACAATGTTTAATCCAAGAATAATATCCCCGACTGTGAGCGTGGTCTTCCGGCTGGTATAAATGGCCAACACTTCGGTGCCATCAAGCACGCTGCCCCCCCGTATGGATAACCCGATGCCGGCACCGAGAAAAAATCCGCCAAAGAAAGCGATGAGAAGGTCATCATCAGTTACGAGCGGGAAATCTATCCAATACAGCGCCAGTGCAAGCCCTACAATGGCAATAAGCGTTTTGAAGGCAAACAACCGGGACACCTGTGTGTACCCGATGACAATAAATGGTGCGTTAAGCACCACCACCAGTAGCGATAAATCGGTTTGTGTTAGTTGGTTTACAAGCAACGAAATGCCCATTACACCACCGTCCAGGAATTTATTCGGAAGCAAAAATCCTTTAAGTCCGAAGGAAGCTGCCAGAATTCCCAGAAGGATAAAAAAAGTATCTTTTACAGCACGCTCAAACTGAATCCGCTTAATGCGAACGGCCTTCAGTTCCTGAAATCGCTGCTGGGTACTCATGCCTTACAAAATAGCAAATCTGCATGGTCTTTTAAAATTATGGGCTTGTGTGACGGAAGTCATAGTGCCATAATTTAAGCCGGTACACCTTTACTTAAAATTTAAGATCATGGCATACACACATCATTATACCGTTAATCTGCGGTGGGATGCAGACCGGAAAGGCACTCTCTCCTCCGATGAACTAAACGAAACTCTGACCGTGGCCACACCGCCACCCTTCCCGAAAGGCATGGAGAAAATCTGGTCGCCAGAACATTTATTTACAGCCGCGGTAAGCAGTTGCCTGATGACCACCTTCCTGGCCATCGCTGAAAATTCAAAACTTACGTTTGAACGTTTTTCCTGTAAAGCTACGGGCAAACTGGATCAGGTTGACGGCAAATACCAGATGACAGAAGTGTTACTGGAGCCGGAACTGGTTATTACCCGGGAAGAGGACTATGCACGGGCCGAACGGATTCTGCAAAAAGCAGAGGCAGCCTGCCTGATTACAAACTCTATAACTTCCAAAGTGGCGATGAAGCCGGTTATTGAAGTACTTAAAGTAGTTGAATGAAGTATCATCCTGCCCGCTTCACTTTATATCCATCCTGCGTTAGCAGGTTTACCAGTTTTTCGCGTTGATCGCCTTGCAAGAGTATTTCGCCATCTTTTACTGAGCCACCAACACCACACTTGCCTTTCAGCGCTTTTCCAAGCGTTTCAAGGTCAGCGGCCGTTCCTACAAACCCGGTAACTAAGGTAACAGCTTTTCCTGCTCTGCCACTCTTGTCAAGCCGTATGTATAACTGCTGTTGCCGGGGTGGAAGGGTTGCCGGTTCGTATGTTGTCCGCGTTTCGAATTGAAAGTTTTTATTGGTAGAGTACACCACACCCTCCCGTTGTTTCCAGGTATTTTTCTTTGCCATTACGAAATGAGGATACGTATTGTGACAAAGATAAGCATCAATACCGTACCGATTCTGTGGTTAAACTCCGGTAACAAAAAACCCGGTTGCCCGGGTGTTTTGAAATGTTTAGTTATTGGATTTTTTTATCACTTTTTATGCTTGACCACAAATGTGAGTACGGGCCGCTTGCTGTGATTGACGACATCTTCGGCAATGCTTCCGGCCAGTACATGGGCAAAGCCCGTGCGGCCGTGGGTGGCCAGAGCGATCATATCGGCATGGATGCTGTCGGCAAAGTAGATGATGCCTTCTTCCTCGGTAACATCGTTAAACACATTGATGGTGTAGTTTTTCAGTTGCAGTTTTTTGGCAAAGTCTTGCATGTATTTTTTCACTACAACATCGCGCTGAAAATTACCGGGTGTGTTAATGCGCACCAGGTGAATGGTTGAATCGTACATGGCCTGGGCGCGTTTTACAATTCTGGAAAACACTTCTTCATCCTTGCTCATGGATGTAGCGTAGACAATATTCTTGAAGTTGGAGCGCGTGGGCTTTTTCTGAACTGTCAATACCGGACATTTGGCATGCCTAACGACCTTTTCGGTGTTTGATCCGATAATCATCTCAACCGCTCCGGTTACACCGGTTGTTCCCATCACCACCAAATCCACCTTATGTTCAGCTATAATGGTGCGCATGCCATGAAAAGGCGAACCAATTCGCAATTCCTGCTTAACGTTTACTCCGCTAAACATAGGGTCGGCCGCGAATTTGGCCATTTGTTGTTTGCTGCGTTGTATAAGTTTTAACATGAAGAGTTTCTCTTCCATGCCATTATATTTTACCTCACCGGTAACCGCAAAAGAACCCTTGGAACCCTCTTCGATAACATGAAGCAAAAGTAATTCTGCACCGGCTTTTTTGGCTATTCCGGCAGCTACTTCAGCAGCAGTTTGAGCCGTCTTTGAAAAGTCAGTGGGAACAAGTATTTTTTTCATAGTCGTGATCATTAGTGTTTTTAAAGATAAAAACTTTCCTGTTTAAATCAGGTATCAAACCCAGAATTAACAAAAAAATCAAGACCCCGGAGTATGCCCCGGAACAAGCAATACCGGTACGGGAGAATGGCTTACAAATTCATTAAACGTTATGCCCTCCTGCTTATTAATCTCTGTTACCAGGTTTTGTCCGATCACCAAAAAAGCTACCGGGTTTGCATTGATCCAACTTTCAATCCGGTCGGAAAGAAAGCCCACTTCAGCCCTGAACTCATAAGGTACTAAACCATTAAGCCCCAGCTTATTTTCCAGCAACGCGAACTGATCATAAGCCTTCTTTACAATAGTTTTCCGGTAATCAGCAATGGCATCATTTTCAGGAAGAATCCGGTAGGAATATAAAATAACCAAAGGTGAGTGATAATGCGTTGCCAGATCGGCTGCAGTCTTCAACACCAGAGGTGAGGTTTCCGAAAAATCAAGCGCGCAAAGTACAGGATCCATGTATTGTAACTTCTGCTAACATAGTGCCTTTTGCCGGTGAAGTGGCGTGATCCGTATCATATAAAAAACTGATTTTTATCATGTGCCGATGTTGCTATCTTTCGACAAAGGAATGAATCAGCAAACAGACTTCTCGTTCACATCATCCGAAACCCTGGCTGAAATCTTTCAAAATTCAGCTGAGGGCATTCTTATGGTTGATACCCGGGGTGTTATCCGTTTAGCCAATAAAGCCGCAGAATTAATATTCGGGTATGCACCCGGTGAACTGAAGGGCAAGCCCCTGGAGACATTGTTGCCACAGCGGTATCGCACACAACATGCAGGGCACCGGGCTTCGTTTCACCAGGCCCCATCGCCCCGCAAAATGGGTGTTGGCCGAGACCTTATAGCGTGCCGTAAGGATGGAAAGGAATTTCCGGTGGAAATCAGTCTTAGCCATCACCAGGTTAACGGTGAACTGATAGTTATTGCTTTTATCATAGACATCACCGAGCGGAAAAAAGCAGAGGAAGCCGTGAAGCGTAGCGAGGAGCAGCTATTGCTGTATGCTGCCGAACTGGAGCGGAAAGTGCGGGCACGGACAGATGCCCTGAATAAATCCGTTGAGGAGCTTGAGAAGGCCAACCAATTTTTACAAGAACAAATTACTGAACGTAAAAAAGCCGAGGAGGAGGTTAAGCGCGCTTTGGAGCGTGAGCGCGAGCTGAATGAACTCAAGAGTAAATTTGTATCCATCGCATCGCACGAATTTCGCACTCCGTTGAGTACGGTGCTTAGTTCAGCCTCGCTGGTAATGCAGTACAAGGAAAAAGGTGACCTGACAAAAATTGATAAGCACATTCAGCGCATAAAATCATCCGTAAGCCACCTTACCAATATTCTGAACGACTTCCTGTCGCTGGGGAAACTGGAAGAAGGAAGAATTGAAATCATAAAAGAAGGCATTCTGATCGAAGAATTCCTTAACGAAATTCTGGACGAAATGAAACCCCAACTCAAGGAAAAGCAAACATTTCGAATGCAGATAACCGGTAAGGAGAGACCGGTTCATACCGATCCAAAAGTTTTACGAAACATACTGTTTAACCTGATTTCCAATGCCAGTAAATATTCCGAAGCCGGTAAACCCATCATTCTTCAGGTTACCTTCTGGGAAAACCATTTCGAAATTGCCGTAATTGATCAGGGCATTGGTATCCCAAAGACGACCTGAAACATATGTTCGAGCGCTTCTTCAGGGCCAGCAATGCCGGCCAGGTGCAAGGAACCGGCCTGGGGCTGAACATTGTTAAACGTTACGTTGAATTATTAAACGGAGAAATTAACTTTACCAGCGAGGAAGGAAAAGGAAGTACATTTACGGTTATACTTCCCGTTGCCTAAATGCATTATGAAGAAAATTCTGTTGATTGAAGATAATACGGAGGTTCGTGAAAATACCAGCGAGATTCTCTCCCTGGCCAATTACGAAGTGATTACTGCCGAAAACGGTAAAATCGGGGTTGATCTGGCACAAAAGCACCTTCCTGACCTGATCATCTGCGATATTATGATGCCTGAGCTAGACGGCTATGGCGTGTTGCACATCCTGAGCAAGAAAACCGAAACGGCAAGCATTCCATTTATCTTTCTTACAGCGAAGACCGAAAAATCTGATATCCGTAAAGGAATGACCCTTGGTGCAGATGACTACCTCACCAAACCTTTCGATGATACGGACTTGCTCAATGCCGTTGAGGCCCGGCTAACCAAACAGGCCCTTCTGAAAAAACATTATGAAGCCACTGCTTCCGGACTGGATGAATTTATTGAGGATGCACAACGGGTACTCAACCTTAAAGATCTTTGTAAAGACAAGAAAACCCGGATATTCAAAAAGAAAAGCGGAATCTTTCTGGAAGGAGAACTCCCAAACTTTATTTACTTCCTTCAGAAAGGAAATGTGAAAGCCTTTCGCACCAATGCCGATGGTAAAGAATTTATTACAAACCTGTATAGCACAGGCGATTTCTTTGGATACGAGCCCATTTTAGAGAATTCGAATTATGGCGAATCGGCCGTTGCTATGGAAGACAGCGAATTGATTGCCATACCCCGCTACGATTTTTTAACCATGCTTCATGGCCACCCTGAACTCTCCCGTTCGTTTGTGTCACTCCTTTGCCGGAAGATTGAAGAGAAAGAATCCCAACTCCTTGCGCTTGCCTACAACTCGGTGCGGCAGCGAACTGCAGAAGCCTTACTAAAAGTGAACCAACTCAAAGAGGGTGAGGTATTAAATGTTTCACGCGATGACCTGGCCAAAATGGTGGGTACGGCTTCCGAATCGGTTATTCGCGTGCTTTCTGATTTCAGAGAAGAAGGCATACTTGAAATTGAAAGCGGTAAGATAAAAGTAGTACACCCCAACAAACTTGCACAAGTGGTAAAATGGAACGTTGCCCGTAATTAATGCAACGGGTAGCAAAGCATAGTCTGGTCAATTGAAAAAAGTCCCTCAATAGAAGCACCACGCCAGACCAGCAGAAAAGCCATTACTCCGATAAAATACACTTGAATTTTTTTTACAGGCACCGGAAGCAACCGGGTGAGTATGCCATACGACCAGGCAACAGCAAACATTGCCGGAACGGTACCCAGCCCAAAAACCATCATTACCAGTACGCTGTGCAACCAGTTGGTTTGTACCAGCGACAGTACAATAGCAGCATATACAAGCCCGCACGGCAATACACCATTCAGGATTCCCATCAACAAAGAGGAACCCGCGCTTTTTGATTGCAGGAATTTTGAAATGCCTTGTTTAAGAGCACTGATTACTGAAAGAGTTCCGGGAATGATCCACTTTTCAACCCAATTAAAGACCAGCCCGCTGAATATCAGCACACCCAGTAAAATCGAAAACCACCCCTGCCATCCGCTAACTTCCATGATGTGCCCAAACGTTCCGGCCAATAAACCCAACAAACTATAAGTTAGTACACGACCAACATTATAGAGGATCCGATTAAAGAGAAGGAAATTCTTGTTTGCTGCCTGAACCTGAACAGCTAATGGACCACACATGCCTATGCAGTGTAAACTGCCGGTGAAACCCAATAAAAAAGCTGCGGTTAACATAAACTATATAACCACAAATTTCTCAAGGTAATACTCCGTTCCTTCCATTGTCCAAAGCATCTTAATACGATAGGCACCGGGTATAAGGTTATGAACGCGGAATAACTGAACAGAATCAGCTGACGACTTTAACTTGAATTGTTGATCCAGTTTGCCTGATGAAGGCCTGAATACCTGTATTTCACCCTGTTCAATCAGCTTTGCTTCCGGGAAATGAATTTTCAGAAAAGTGTTATCAATTATGGCGATCTCGGGTTTTGCCGTCAACTGTTCGGTGTTGTTTTTACGGTCCAGCATCTTCTGATACACCAGTTCATCCTGATAATATTTTTTTGATACCAGGTCTACATCCTGCCGCATGCTAATGGTAACGATTACCCCGATGAAAGCGGCAAATCCTACAAATGACACCACAATCCACTTCCCCCAATTCATACTTCTATCTTTTTCCTTTTACCCTGTCTTTATATGAATGCACGGGTCCTATAAATTTAGCTTTAATTGTCTCAATAAGCTCCTCGCCTTTATAAACGCCCATAGTAACCACCATTTTAGCAGAAGTTACCTGGTCGGCTGGTATTTCAATAAAACATACGCCTTTGTAAAGTTCCCCTGCAGGCACAATAATTTCAGGTTCGCCCACTTTCCGGATTGTTGCACCGGCAGGTGATTCT
This sequence comes from Cyclobacteriaceae bacterium, assembly GCA_046294915.1. GTDB lineage: Bacteria > Bacteroidota > Bacteroidia > Cytophagales > Cyclobacteriaceae > UBA2336. The sequence goes on from JBKBOE010000035.1 coordinate 15,008, forward strand.
ACCTTCAGGCTGAGTGTGATTTCTTCAAACGTTTTATTGACGAACTCAATGTTATACAGGTTGGTGATCTTCCCTTCATCGGTACGCTGGTAGAGTGTGCCCGGTACCTTTAAAATGGTTGTCTCGATATCCGAACGGGTTGCTACCATAAAACTCAGCAATACCACCAATGCCAAAAGTACAACCGAATAGCCTGCAACGCGTGGCGTAAATAATTTTTTTACTCCGTCTTTAATTGAATTATACGAGGCAAACCGGATTAAACCCTTAGGTTTGCCGATTTTTACCATTACCTCATCGCACGCATCAATACAGGCCGTACAGTTTACACACTCCAACTGCGTACCGTTACGGATATCTATTCCTGTAGGACAAACATGAACACATAATTTACAGTCGATGCAATCGCTACGGTTTTCCAGCGACTCGCCCTTTCTGATTTTTTTTCTGGGTTCTCCACGAAGCCAATCATAGGCCACCACTATGGAATCCTTTACCAACAAAACACCTTGCAGCCTGCCGTACGGACAAACTGCAATACACGCCTGCTCCCTAAACCATGCAAACACAAAGTAAAAAATACCGGTAAAGGCTACCAGCCCGATAAATCCGGCCAGGTGTTCGCTTGGCGGTTGTGAAACAATTCGCTTTACCTCCTCAATCCCGATGAGGTAGGCCATGGCGGTATGCGAAATGATTACAGAGATCAATATAAAAACCAATTGCTTACCCGTCTTCTTTACAATCTTCGCTGTGGTCCACGGTTGCTGGTCCAGCTTTCGTTGTTGATTGGCATCACCTTCAATCCAGTATTCAATTTTTCGGAATACCATCTCCATAAACAGTGTTTGAGGACACGCCCAGCCACACCACACGCGACCAAACACTACGGTGAATAAAATAACAAACACAAAAAGTGTGATCAGCGTAAGTGCCAGCAAAAAGAAATCCTGTGGCCAAAAAACCTGCCCGAAGATGACGAATCTGCGCTCAAAAAGATTAAGCATCAGCAGGGGTTGTCCCCCGATTTTTATAAAGGGTCCTGCAAAAAAAATACCGAGCAGCGTTATCGTAACTGCAATGCGGTAATTGTGCAGCCTGCCTGAAGGTTTCTTTGGGTAAATCCAAACCCGCTTTCCCTTTTCATCTACTGTGGCAATGGTGTTGCGGAACTCCTGGTCGTACTGGTAAAAATTCTCACTCTCCGGACTCACATTCAGCTAATTAATCAGTGGCATATTAATTCCTTAAACAATTTACCGGTCCATATTACATGGAAGCACCCTCCGTTGAAGCAGGGCCAGCATCCTCATCCTTAAACAACTCACCCTGTGGTGCCTTCGGATTAGGAGGATTAGACCCTTTGATGCTCTTAATGTAGAAAGTAACATCACGAATCTGCTTGGGCGATAGCACCGGTCCCCACGGGATCATTCCCTTCTCCTGCACTCCATTTTTAATTACTTTAAATATATCAGTTACGCTTCCTCCATGGATCCAGTAATCATCCGTCAGGTTTGGGCCAATGTTACCTTGCCCGTCAGGCATGTGGCAGGAGGCACAGTTAACCACATATACCTGGCGACCACTTTTAATAATCTGTTCATCCGGTTCATACACCAGGTTGTTTTCATCAATGACCAGCGCAGGCTGGGAGGCCAGCAGTTTCACTTTTTGTTCCTGTGCAATGGCTACTTCATTCTGATATTCCTGATCCATCAGCGGCAGCGAATCGGTAACGTGGTAAACAATCAGGTAGATGGCACCCCAAACAATTGATCCGTAAAACAGCCATGTCCACCAGGGCGGCAAGTGGTTATCCAGTTCTTTAATGCCATCGTAGTTGTGATCGAGCATAATTTCCGACTCCTTTTCTATCGGGCGGTAGGCGTTTATCCGGTTCCAGAATTTTGTCCAGACTCCGGGTTGAGGGGCATACACTTTACCCGTTTGAGCGGCCTTTTCCTCTTCTGCTTTACGGATGAAAACATTTAACACCTGCAGCATATAGATCGCCACAATAACCACCAGCAAAGCCACGACAAATACGAAGGCGATAACAACGTAAAACGGAAATAACGGATCACGCAACGGGTCGCTCCAGAAACTACTACTTGGCGCGGCATCCTGTGCCCAAAGCGGAATGCCTATCAGGAATAAACTGAATAAGGAAATTATCTTTTTCATGCTTTGTTGGTTTTTTCATTTACAGGTTTTGAACTGGTCGAATCATCCAAGGGCCTCTCTTTCATGTATTTGATAAAAGTTTTATCGGCAGTGAAAACATACCATAACAGAAAAAGAAAGAACAGGAAGAAGATAACAAACGATATGATCGGCCATATCTGTACGTTATCGATTTGCTGAAGCACATTCTTGTACATAACCGTTAGTTATTAGGGGTTGATAAGGTGTTATGTGCCGTTTTGGAAGCCCTGATATCCTTACCCAACCGTTGCAGGTAAGCAATGAGTGCAATAATCTCGGTATCAGGCTCAACTTCTATTCCTTCCATCTGCAGGTTTTCGGCCAGGCGCCTCGCCTGCAAGTCCAGCTCATCATTTGCTTTGCTTTCGTAACCTTCCTCGTAAGGTACCCCTATGGTACGAAGGGCCTTTATCTTGGCCGTGGTAGTACGTTTATCAATTACCTGTTCAAAAAGCCACGGGTAAGCGGGCATGATGGAGCCGGTTGACACCGCATCGGGCGCTAACATGTGGTTGTAATGCCAACTATCGGAATATTTCCCGCCCAACCGGTGCAAATCGGGGCCGGTTCTTTTTGAACCCCATAGGAACGGATGGTCGTAAACGTATTCACCCGACTTGGAGTATTCGCCACCCAGCGGGTCATACCGCTCCACTTCAGAGCGGAACGGGCGAACCAGTTGGGAATGGCAACTCACGCATCCTTCGCGGATGTAGATGTCACGACCGTGAAGTTCAAGCGGAGTGTAGGGCTTTACGCTGGAAATGGTCGGCACATTTGATTTAATCAGGAAAGTAGGAACCATTTCCACAATTCCACCGATTAAAATAGCTACCAAGGCCAAACCGGAAAAAATTACCGGTTTGCTTTCAAGCCAGTGGTGCCAGCCACCACCGGAAGATTCTGTTTTTACAAGCGGAGCAGCTTCGGTTGCTTCGTTTGCTATAAAACTTCCGGCATAGGCCGTTTTTATCAAATTGTAGGTCATCACAATAGCACCCGTGAGATACAGAAGACCTCCGAAGGCGCGCAGCATGTGTAATGGTAAAATCTGTACAGTGGTTTCTAAAAAGTTTTTGTACACCAAAAAACCTTCAGGGTTAAACTCTTTCCACATCAGGCTTTGCGTCACACCAGAGATGTACATGGGAAGTGCATAGAAAATGATACCCAGCGTACCAATCCAGAAATGAAAGTTGGCCAGTTTATTAGACCAGATTTTGGTATTCCACATACGGGGCACCACCCAATACAGCATACCAAAAATCAGAAATCCGTTCCAGCCCAAACCGCCAACGTGTACGTGGGCCACGATCCAATCGGTGAAGTGTGCAATAGCGTTTACATTTTTAAGCGATAACAGTGGACCTTCCAGCGTGGCCATACCGTAGGCAGTAACCGCCACAACCATAAATTTGAGTACCACATCCTCGCGTACGCGATCCCAGGCTCCGCGTAAGGTCATTAAACCATTAAGCATACCCCCCCATGAAGGAGCGATAAGCATGATGGAGAAAACCGTTCCTAACGATTGAGCCCAATCGGGCAACGTAGAGTATAATAAATGGTGCGGGCCGGCCCAGATATAAATAAAAATGAGTGACCAGAAGTGAATAATAGAAAGGCGGTAAGAATACACCGGCCGGTTAGCTGCCTTGGGCAGGAAATAGTACATTATGCCGAGGTAGGGTGTGGTAAGGAAGAAGGCAACGGCATTGTGCCCGTACCACCACTGCACCAGTGCATCCTGCACACCGGCATACCAGGAATAACTCTTAAATAAACTCACCGGCATCTCAAAGGAATTGACAATATGCAGCACGGCCACGGTAACAAACGTTGCGATATAAAACCAGATGGCCACATACATGTGCTGCTCCCTGCGCCTGAGGATGGTGCCGATCATGTTCCATCCAAACACTACCCAAATAAGTGTAATGGCAATATCAATGGGCCACTCCAGTTCGGCATATTCTTTTGAGGTGGTGATACCCAGCGGAAGGGTAATGGCTGCTGCCAGAATAATGAGTTGCCAGCCCCAGAAGTGAATCCAGCTTAACGTATCGCTGAACATGCGGGTTTTAAGCAGGCGTTGCATGGAATAATACACGCCAGCAAACATTGCATTACCCACAAATGCAAAGATAATGGCATTTGTATGCAGGGGACGAATACGCCCGAATGTGGTGTATTGCAACTCAAAGTTGAATACCGGCCAAACCAACTGAAGGGCAATGGTGAGGCCGACCAACATACCCACAAGGCCGAAAATTACCGTGGCAATAATAAAGGCCTTTACGATTTTGTTGTCGTAACTGAATTTGTCAAGTTCCATAGGCAGAGAAGAGGTTTATGAATAGGGCAAATCTAATAGTATGGGGCTAAAAGTAGGATGTCTGTAAAGGTCAGTTTTATGACTTCAGTTACAGAGGGAGGTGATTTTTATCAGGAAACCGGAAGGCATGCTGTTGGCTTCATCGCCATTTGCGAATAGGCCAAATTAAAATAACTTTGCAGCCCGCTGTTAAGGCCAAAAAAAGGGGTCATAGCTCAGCTGGCTAGAGCGCTACAATGGCATTGTAGAGGTCGTGGGTTCGACTCCCACTGGCTCCACTTTTTTAAAGTCCCTCCTTTCAGGCATGCGGTAGCTATAGCTTCAGCAAAGTTGCCATCCTCCTTATTTTTTCCTCATCAGCCACCCAGTGTCCGCAGTCATGAGGTAAAGAATCTGCAAGGCTAATACGGTGGTTATGCCGTTTATATTCTGACTCGCGGAAAACACGTGCAGAAAAATGGACTTCATGAACAGAAGTTTCCTCTATAACCCGATTTATGTTCTTTTCATTGATGCCCACGCCTGCCATAATGGAAAGGCGGCCAGCGGCACGTTGCACCAACTCTTTAATTAATACAGTACCTTCTTCAGCCGTTGGCATTCTGCCGGAAGTCAGAATCCGGCTGAAGCCCGCCTCAATGCAATCTTCAAGTGCTTCAAATGCATCGCGCGTAAAATCAAATGCCCTGTGGCACGTAACTTTCATTGGTTGTGCTGCTTCAATCAACTTACGGCAACGGTCTTTATCGATGGTCCCTTCCGGCTTAAGGATGCCCAGCACCACACCGTCAAGGCTGGCGCGTTTACACATTTCAATGTCGCGTTTCATGGCGTGGTATTCGTAAGCCGAATACACAAAATCACCACCTCGCGGACGGATCATGGCATACACATCAATACTTAAAGCCTGCCGAACAATTTCCATTACCCCGAAAGAAGGCGTTGTACCACCTTCAGTAGGGTTATCGCACAACTCTACCCGGTCGGCACCACCCTTTTGGGCATTCATGGCCGACTCAATATTAAATACGGCTACCTCGATGCTTATGGCCACGATTCAGTTGAAGTAACTTGCTGATTTGATCACAACGTGTGCATGATTGGGCGAAGTAACCGTATATTCAAATACGTTGTTGGTTGAGTAAGCGCCAACCTCACCCTGAACATTCAACGCCAAAAAAGCAACACTTAATTCTTTTGCTTTTTCTTCACCCCGTTTCCGGATAAGCCGTTTAATCGCCTCCTCGCACGCTTCCTGTGGGGAACGACCGTTGCGCATCAACTCCACAATGGTGTGGCTGCCCGCAATGCGGATCATCTCCTCGCCCACACCCGTTGCCGTTGCCGCACCCACTTCGCCATCTACATACAAACCTGCTCCGATGATGGGCGAATCGCCCACGCGACCGTGCATTTTATAGGCCATGCCGCTGGTGGTGCATGCACCTGAAAGATTACCCCGATTATCGAGGGCAAGAATACCAATAGTGTCATGCTGTCCGGGATTGTGATACGGTTTATATTCCGATTTTTTCAACCATTCCTTCCAGGCTTTTTCCGATTCTTTGGTTAACAGATTTTCTTTTTTAAATCCCTGACTTAATGCAAACTGTTCAGCACCCCTTCCCACCAGCATTACATGGGGGGTTTTCTCCATCACAGCACGTGCAATAGAAACCGGGTGTTTAAAACCCTGCACAAAAGCAACCGATCCGCAATTGCTTTTCTCATCCATAATACAGGCATCGAGAGTTACGATGCCTTCACGGTCGGGCAGGCCGCCATACCCTACCGATGTATCTTTTGGATTTGCTTCCGGCACACGGGCACCTTGTTCTACCGCATCCAATGCATACCCATTTGCCTGCAATACTTTCCACGCAGCCGCGTTTGCATCCGGATTACGCCAGGTAGCAATAACGACAGGTTTTTTTGATTCAACTCCTAATGCAGAAACCCCGGATAATGACAACGTTCCGGCAGCAACGGCAGAGAGTCTTAAAAAGTCTCTTCTTGATTTTGGTGATGGGTAAGTCATGGCCGGAGTATTAAAAGGAAAGTTAATCAAATCTTGCACACATCATCCGGTAGAATAAGAGAAGCTACTCAATAACCCGCCTGGCCACCCTGAATCGCTTAATGTAGTACGCTGAGTAAATATTGGTTTCAACCACGCCCAGGGTTGTGGAGGCATGAATAAACTTTATATTGTCTTTTGATTTCCTGTCGGTTACCAGGCCTACATGGGTAATCTCTCTTTTCTTTTTTCCCGTGGCAAAAAATACCAGGTCGCCCGGTTCAACTTCTTTCAGTTTCACCTCCTTCCCCACTTTGCTTTGCGCTTCGGAGGTACGGGGCAACTCCATGTTAATAGCCCGAAAGGCATGTAGCAGCAGGCCGCTGCAATCCATACCGGCACGGGTTGTACCGCCATATTTATAAGGCGTGCCCATATAACTGCGTGCCGCAGTGATTACCTTCTCCACTTTTTCTTCCTTCACCCGCGCTTTGTGTGATGCACAGGAGGTGAAAAACAGAAGGGAGATCAGCAATAGGAAGCAAAAAGGTTGCTTACCTTTGAGTTTAAAAAATAACATCCCCGCTAAGCTTAAAAAAGAGTACTGTAAATATACGCGTTGCATGGCATTTCCGGAAGTAAGCATTGATATCGTAAGCCAATTAGAGGCCATTATAGGAAAGGATAACGTAATTCTTGATGAAGAGAGGAGGCTTGAATATGCCCACGATAAAACCGAGGATTACTCCTTCTTACCTGCGCTGGTTCTGAAGCCGGGCACTGCGCAGGAGGTAAGTCAAATTATGCAGTTGTGTAACCGCCACCGCCTTCCGGTTACAGTCCGCGGTGCAGGTACCGGACTGGCCGGCTCTGCCCTCCCTGTTCACCACGGGGTGGTCATTGCCATGGAGCGGTTTAATAAAATCCTAAGCATCGATGAACTGAATCTTCAGGCCACCGTAGAGCCGGGCGTGATCACGGAAGTTTTTCAGAATGCCGTAAAAGAAAAAGGCCTGTTCTACCCGCCCGATCCGGCAAGCAAAGGTTCGTGCTTCCTGGGAGGTAACCTGGCCCAAAATTCGGGCGGTCCAAAAGCGGTGAAGTATGGTGTTACCCGCGATTATGTTTTGAACCTGGAGGTTGTATTACCCACAGGGGAAATTATCTGGACGGGCGCAAACGTGTTAAAAAACTCTACCGGCTATAACCTTACCCAACTTATGTGCGGCAGTGAGGGTACGTTGGGCATCATCACAAAAATTGTGTTTAAGCTTCGGGGTTATCCGCAGAAAAATGTACTCATGCTTATCCCGTTTGTAACCAACGAAGAAGCCTGCCGGGCCATAGCGGCAATATTTACTGCCGGAATTCAGCCGTCAGGTGTGGAATTCTTTGAACGAACAGCAGCCCTGCAAACCCTTACCTATTGCGAAAAGGTGTTAAACAGTCCGGTAACCACCACGTTTCCGGAAAATATGGATGCCTACCTGTTGTGCGAGCTTGATGGTAATGACGATGAAGTACTGATGCGCGATGCCGAACGGGTGATGAATGTGGTGGAAAAATTTAATGCCGGTGAAATACTGTTTGCCGAAAGTGCAGCACAGAAGGAAGAACTTTGGAAGGTGCGTAAAAATATTTCACCGGCCGTAAACTGGTTTACCCTTACCAAAAGTGAGGACGTGGTAGTGCCCAGGGCAAATCTGCCAAAGCTTATCAGCGGTATTAAGGCAATTGGCAAACAGTACGGCTTCAATACGGTTTGCTTCGGCCACCTGGGTGACGGTAACCTGCATGTGAATGTGCTCAAAGAAAAAATAAGTGATGCTGATTGGGAAACCAAAATTCCGGAAGGAATTGGTGAAATTTTCAAGCTTACCGTTAGCCTGGGGGGAACGCTGTCGGGTGAACACGGCATTGGCATTGCCAAGCGGCCCTACATGCCCATTGCCATGAGCAAAACCAACCTGGAGTTGATGCAGGGTATTAAAAAAGTGTTCGATCCGAATGGTATATTGAATCCGGGAAAAATTTTTTAGCCCATGCGAATATTCCTGTCCTGCATAATAGGCCTGTCCCTGCTCTTCGCCTGCGAAATCAGGAGGCAACCTAAAAACCCAATTGAGCCGGCTAACTTTCTGACAGAGGATGAGAAAACCGAAGGCTGGGCTCTGCTATTCGATGGCAAGTCGCTGAAAGGCTGGAGAATTTTTAAAAACCTTCCCAACAACTCGTGGGAAGTGCAGAGCGGAGCCCTCCATTGCAAACCTTTTTCGGATGGTGCAGAAAATCTGCGATCTGATCTGATCACTACAGAACAATACGAAAACTTTGAATTGGCTTTTCAATGGAAGATTTCTCACCAGGGAAACAGCGGGGTTATGTTTAGAGTGAGTGAGGAGTATGAACAGGCATACGCCTCCGGGCCGGAGTATCAGGTAATTGATGAACTGAATTACCCGGGCGATCTGCCCCCTGAAAATAAAGCTGCAGCCAACTTCGGCATGCACACTACGGATAATGCATTGGTTTATCCAGCAGGACAATGGAATGACGGGAAAATTATTGTTCAGGGAAACGCTGTTGAGCACTGGCTAAACGGAACCCGGGTATTGACGTATGAGATTAACTCCGAAGACTGGAGCGCCAGAAGAAAGGCAAGCAAATGGAAAGATTTTCCGGGATATGCTTCAGTCAGGAAAGGGTATATTGCATTGCAAGACCACGGCAACGAAGTGTGGTACCGTAATATCAAAATCCGGAATTTGTAAACCATCAATACCAAAAACCATGAGAACACATATCTTTCTTTATGTCATCGCTTTACTGATTACAATAGCCTGTCAGTCGAAGAAAACAGAGCAGGTTACAGAACCGGCTGTTGAAACCGGTAACAATACACTTACCGAACAACAAAAAGCTGAGGGATGGACCCTGCTGTTTGACGGAACGTCTACAGCAGGATGGAAAGGCTTCAATAAAGATAATGTGGGTGCAGCCTGGGTAATTGACAACGGTACCCTTCATTTTGATAACACCATTCAGGAAGGGGGAGACATCATTACCGTGAATGAGTATGAAAACTTCGAGTTGGCGCTGGAGTGGAAAATTGATTCCTGCGGAAACAGCGGGATTATGTTTAATGTGGTAGAAAGCCCGGAATTTACCAACACCTACATAACCGGTCCCGAAATGCAGGTACTGGACAATGCCTGCCATCCGGATGCAAAAATCATCAAGCACCGTGCAGGCGATTTGTACGACCTGATCTCCTGCTCGACCGAAACCGTGAAACCGGCCGGTGAATGGAACCAGGTGCGCATTATTTCCGATAAGGGAAACTACCAGTTCTGGCTTAACGGAACCAACGTGGTAAACTTCACCATGCATACCCCCGAGTGGGATGCCCTCGTGGCGGGCAGTAAGTTTAGCCAATGGCCCGCTTTCGGTAAGGCCACTAAGGGTCACATTGCATTGCAGGATCATGGCGACAAGGTTTGGTACCGTAACATCATGATCCGGATGCTTAACTAAGCATTGGATGGATTTCCGAAAAGCAGTTATAACAGTTGTTTTGCTGGAGTTTCTGCTGGCTGCCTTTGCATGGTACTCTTATGGATTTGAACTCGCAGCACTTCAGGCGGTTACCCGATACTCAGGCCGCCTGTCACTGCTCTTGTTCAGCATCATCTTTATCATTCACCCCAACCTGAAGGGGCTTTACAATATCCTTTCCGAGAAACCCTTTCATGTTTTTGCCATTGCTCACGGAATCCATCTTCTCGAATTACTCAGTTATGTTTACCTCTCGGGCAATGCGTTGATTCCCGCACGGCTTGCCGGAGGCTTTATGGCGTATGTACTTATCTTCGCATTGCCGGTAATTCATCAACGAAAAAAACTGAATCTGGTCACAGAAACCCGGTTCAACATTTGGCTCAACATCTACCTGTATTATGTTTGGTTCATTTTCTTTATGAGTTACCTGCCGCGTGTTCAGGGTAAGCTTACCCATGTAGGTGGCAGTTATTGGGAATTTGTTGTACTGTTGTGTTGGGTGTGTATGCTGTTAGGGATGAAACTACCAGCACTTATTTTTAATCAAAAACGTTCTTAAATTACAATTACTTTAAGGCTCATTTCCTCCATTAAGCACTTCAAATTGATTAACTAACTATGGAATCAAAATTATTGGAACGTATAACCATTGATGCTGAAATCTGTCACGGGAAACCTAGTATCAGGGGTATGCGCTATCCGGTTGAACTTATCCTTGATCTTTTGGCCTCCGGCATGACACATGAAGAAATACTCAAAGATTACCCCTCCCTGGAAGAATTGGATATTTTGGCATGCCTAGCCTACGCCTCTAAACTAACAAAAGTAAAAAGCTACCAACGTGCCTCTGCATGAAATTTATCCTGGACGCACAACTTCCCTCAGACCTTATTCCCATTTTTAAGGAACACCACTGCGATTGTGTTCACGTAATTTCGCTTCCCAACAAAGACCGAAGTAAAGACACCGAAATCAGGGATTTTGCTGATCTGGATGGTCGTATTGTTGTAACAAAAGATTTTGACTTCTATCATAGCCATATGAGCATTCAAAGACCGGGTAAGTTATTGTTGATTACTACTGGCAATATCAAAAACAAGCAACTGATTACCTTGCTTCAACGAAACTTAACTTCAATTCTCAAGGCATTTGAAACGTGCCATTTCGTTGAACTTTCAAATACTGAATTGATAGCACTATAATGCTGTGTGTGGAATAACCGGAATATTTGCGTTTAACCTGGTGGGTAAAATGAATATGATTCATCTCACCAATGCCACCATGGCGCTGGCTAAACGCGGCCCGGATTTTCAGGATATCTATCACGACCAGTTTGTAGGATTGGGTCACCGCAGGCTCTCGATTATTGATACCAGCACAGCGGCCAACCAGCCCATGTGGGACCAAACCAACCGCTATGCCATTGTTTACAATGGAGAAATTTTCAACTACCGCGAACTGCGCAGGGAGCTTGAAAATCGAGGCATTACTTTCTTTTCGCAATCCGACACAGAAGTGTTGCTTAAACTTTACATCCACGAAAAAGAGAAGTGCCTGAATAAACTCAATGGCTTTTTTGCTTTCTGTATCTACGATAAGCAAGAACAAACATTTTTCCTCGCCCGCGACCGGTATGGCGTTAAGCCGCTCCTCTACCTGTACGATGAAGACAAATTCATTTTCGCTTCCGAAATGAAATCGATTACCCAATATGGAATTGAAAAATCCATTGATTACAGTTCGCTCTACACCTACCTTCAACTTAACTACATTCCCGCTCCTTATTCCATTTTTAAAACCGTTAAAAAACTCCTTCCCGGACACTATTTGCAAATTCACAACCGACAATTAAAAATTGAAAAATTTTATTCAATTCCTTATCCGGCTGAGGAAACCTTAACCTATGAATCAGCAAAAAAGAAATTTAAAGATCTTTTAGAAACCTCCGTACAACGAAGGCTGGTTGCCGATGTTCCCTTAGGCTGCTTTTTAAGCGGAGGAATTGATTCTTCTGTTATTACCGGACTTGCCCGTAAACACAAACCTGATCTGCATACTTTTTCTATTGGGTTTAAAGATGAAAAATTCTTCGATGAAACCAATTATGCCAACCTGGTTTCAAAGCATTTTAATACCGAACACACTGTTTTCTCGCTCACCAATATCGATTTATACCAACATGTCAATTCCATATTGGATTATATCGATGAACCGTTTGCTGATTCCTCTGCGATAAACGTTTACATACTCAGTAAAGAAACACGCAAACATGCCACCGTGGCTTTATCGGGTGATGGAGCCGATGAATTGTTGGGCGGCTATAACAAACACGCTGCGCATTACCGGGTTATCCATAAGGCATGGAAAGAAAACCTGGTGTTTACGTTGGAGCCACTCTGGAAAACGTTGCCGAAATCCCGCAATACTGCATGGGGCAACAAAGCCCGGCAACTGGCACGCTTTGCTGAAGGCATGAAGTTATCCCCAATGGAGCGCTACTGGAGGTGGGCCGCATTTGCCACAAAAGAAGAAGCGATTAAACTCCTCCATCCCGATTTACAAACGAACCTCTTTTTAAACGAATTTTATCCAAGACGTAACACTATCCTTAAATCGATACCCGATAAGGAAACCATAAATGATATTCTGTTTACCGATACCCAACTGGTGCTGCCCAACGATATGCTTACCAAAGTGGATTTAATGAGCATGGCTAACAGCCTGGAGGTACGAACTCCCTTTCTGGATTATGAGTTGGTGAATTTCATTTTCAGTCTGCCCGGTGAGTTTAAAATAAACGCGTCCATACGAAAAAGAATTTTACAGGATGCCTTTAAAGATTTCCTTCCTGAAAAACTTTACAACCGCCCCAAGAAGGGCTTTGAAGTACCCTTGTTGAAATGGTTCCGAAGAGAAATGAAATCTTTGATTACAGATGTCCTGCTGGAAAAGAAGTTTATTGAAGACCAAGGCATTTTTAATTATGCTGAAGTGGATAAACTCAAAAACCAATTATTCTCATCCAACCCTGGCGATGTGCATGCCCGTATTTGGGGGTTGATTGTTTTTCAATGGTGGTGGCGGAAATATGGTTAGTTGTTGGTTGTTGGCTATTGGCTATTGGTTGAAAGTTGTTCGGCCAACTAATAAAAAGAACAAGAATCTCATTCACTTTTTTTTGAGCTTATTCATAACGCAGCGAGTCAACCGGATCGGCCAGC
>JBKBOE010000036.1:0-28100 GCA_046294915.1 Cyclobacteriaceae bacterium
CGCATAGCACTCAACCTGATCCGGTTAACCGGCACTTCGGGTAACGGCATTATTCTGGGCTTTATGCTGGCTACCGCATTCTTAAGCATGTGGATCAGTAACACCGCCACAGCCATGATGATGTTGCCCATCGCTACCTCCGTAATTCGCTTAATCATCAGCGACTCGGGTAATCTGCAGCAAATTGAAAAAAAAGGGGAACGTAATTTCGCACTGGGATTGATGCTATCCGTTGGGTATGCCGCCTCGCTGGGAGGTATGGCAACCCTTATCGGTACACCTCCGAATGTGGTTTTTGCAGGTATTCTTAGCGATATGTTTCAAATTAAGATTTCCTTTGCAGAATGGTTTATTGTGGGGTTTCCGGTTGCGGCACTTCTGGTGGTATCCAATTATCTTGTTGTAACCCGGTTGCTTTTTCCTAATCGCCTTAAAAAGATTGAAGGTTCCGATCAGTTGCTTCATGCCCGGTTAGGTGCGCTCGGGCCAATGAAGAAAAGTGAAAAACTGGTGCTGGTTGTTTTTTCTGTCACCGCATTCTTGTGGATGTTTCAGCAGGTAATCAATGCACAACTTAATTCGGATTTTCTTAACGATACCACCATTGCCATTAGCGGAGGTGTGCTGATGTTTATTGTACCGGTTAATTTCAGGAACGGAGAATTTATTCTGACCTGGAAAGACACAGAAAAAATGGCGTGGGGCATTTTATTTCTTTTTGGGGGCGGATTGTGTCTTGCCGAGGCTTTGAGTGTATCCGGCATCATTCAGGCGGTAGGAGCATGGGTTGCTGGCCAAAGTGAATATACCATTTGGCTGACTCTTAGCTTGATTGTGATATCTGTAACGCTATCGGAGGTGATGAGCAACGTGGCATTGGTGAATGTTTTTGTGCCGGTAGTTTTTGGCATCGCCCAGGTCATGAACGTTAACCCCATACTTCTGGGACTGCCGGTAACGCTCGGAGCCAGTATTGCGCTTATGTCGCCCATTGCAACGCCTCCCAATGCCATTGTGTTTTCCAGTGGTCACATCCGTATTCAGGACATGGTTAAGGCAGGGGCATTATTAAATATAATCTCCATTCTCATCATCTGGATTATATCCATTACCGTAATGGAGTGGTATTGGTGAGGCTGGGTTTTGGATACTGAATTCTGGTTCAGATCCCGTATCAGAAATTGTTATTTCGTTCTTCTTTAATTTTCTTTTCCTCTATCAAATAAGCCGAACCCAAACCCAGACCACCGAAGATAAAGAGCATTGAAAAATAAGCGACTTCCTCCATGTTAAAGGTTCTATCCAGAAAATAGGCAATCAGCAGGCCGGTTCCGGCCCCTATAAATAAGAGAGAGGCACGAAGTGTACCGGAGGTACTTTGCCGCGTCTTTTTAGTAAAAAGTGAAGGATCAACGCCCTTTTCAATCATGGCCATGCGCTCGGTATTTTCAAACCTGCGCAAATACACTACCATAATAAATGTGCCTACCAGGGCAACCATGGGTATCATTATGCCTAATACTTCTACTGTGTTTGTGTCGTTCATAATTCAATGTTTTAAGTGGAATCTGGCCCTATGACGCACGTTATTTTAATCAGGTTACACGAAGTTTAAACGGCTGGTTCAAAAATTACAAATTACTGCCGGCTCCACAAATTCTGCGTTTCCCGGAATTAGCTGTAACTTCCTAAGCAAACGGTGCGTCCAAGTAGTGTCATGACAGACCCGGAGTTTGTACTCATTGATCGAATACTGGCGGGCCAGCAGCACGTATATGCCCAACTGGTAAACCGTTACAAGAGCTATGCTTTTACCATTGCGTTAAAAATTCTGGAAAACCGGCCGGAGGCTGAAGAAGCAGCACAGGATTCATTTATTAAAGCTTTTCACCATCTGGGTAATTTTAAAAGAGATTCCAGGTTTTCAACCTGGCTCTACCGTATTGTTTTTAATACCGCGGTGAGTTACAAAAGAAAAAGAAGGGCTACATACCAAAGTATTGAAAACACAACTATTGAATATGGACAGGAGGCAGAAGGAATGCTGGAGCGAAGCGATAAAAAAAAATACATTGCACTGGCCCTGAGCAAACTGAATGAAGCGGATAAACTTGCTATTACCCTTTTTTACATGGAGGAGTTTTCGCTTGATGAAATTGCTGACATTACCGGTATGCAAGCCAACACAGCGAAAGTGCGCATCCACCGGGCCCGACAAAGGCTGGCGGACGAACTGACCGTACTATTGAAGAAAGAAGCATTAACTTTATAAGCCAAGGTTATGAAAAAATTAGCTCAACATCAGGACGACAGGCTGCTCGATTATATCGATGGCACGCTTACGGTTGCCGAAAGGGAGCAACTGGAGCAAGACCTGCGTTCCATACCAGCGCTACGCCAAAGACTTGACGAACTTGAAACTGTATGCCGTTCTTTGAAGGTTGTATCGGTAGAAGAACCTTCTAAAAATTTCACCCAGCAGGTTATGGATCGCCTGGATCAATACCCGGTTGGCGTTGGTCTATCAACCCGTAACGGATTAATCCTGCTGGCCGGGGTTATGGCTGCGATCGTAGTCGGCTCCTTTCTGTTGGCGGGCGGTGCTTTCGATAAACCCGGTATGATTGATTTGAATACTATTGTTCCGCAAAACAATTACCTCCAGCAAAGACTTCCTACACTCAACTTCAATGGCAGGATGATAATGAAGGTTATTATTTTACTCAACATAGGCTTTGCCTTTATGGTACTGGATCGCACCATTCTGAAACCTTGGTTTGACCAAAGGAGGAAGTTACACCTGCTATAAGCCTTAGTTACTTCCCTCTTTCTGCTGGTGGCAGTCCACTTTCCACTCTTTTGCCAGCGCCAGTTTTCCTTCACGCGCCTTTTTTATAAGTACTTCTTTTGATTCTTTACAGCCGTTATCAATGTAGCGGTACGGAACACCGTTTATCCTGAAGTTATAATGGCAGGTTTTTGTGGAATGCTGTTTGCGCATGCAGATTAGCTCAACTTCATCCTCGGCCTTTGATTTCATGCCGAGTATTACCACAAAAATGATTACCGCCACTGCTTTGACGAAGAAAGATTTCATGGTGTAAATATAGCAGGCTTCAAAATAAAAAACCCCGCACTTAGGCAGGGTTCTCTATAAACGTAATCTTTAGTACAACTTAGTACCGATAATAATCGGGTTTGAAAGGCCCCTTCTTCTCCACGCCTATGTACTTCGCCTGCTTGTCATTAAGCTCTTCCAGGTCAACCCCGATTTTGCTCAGGTGTAACCGGGCAACTTTCTCGTCAAGGTGTTTCGGTAAGGTGTACACTTTATTTTCGTAGCTGGCCGCATTTGTCCATAATTCAATCTGCGCCAGGGTTTGATTGGTGAATGAGTTGGACATTACAAACGAAGGATGCCCTGTAGCACAACCCAGGTTAACCAAACGGCCTTCAGCCAGCAGAATTATCTGATTACCGTTTTTGAGGGTTATCAAATCCACCTGCGGTTTTATGGTATCCCACTGACCGTTTTTGCGCAGCCAGGCCACATCTATTTCGTTATCGAAATGGCCGATGTTACACACAATGGTCTTGTCCTTCATCTTCATAAAGTGGCGGTCAACCACAATATCGCAGTTTCCGGTAGCGGTAACCACAATATCCACCTCGCCTGCCACATCATCCAGCTTTTTTACAGCAAATCCGTCCATTGCGGCCTGTAAAGCGCAGATAGGATCAATTTCGGTTACGATTACCCGGGCGCCAGCACCCCGCAGTGAGGCAGCAGAACCTTTGCCTACATCGCCATAGCCTGCCACAACAGCTACCTTCCCGGCCATCATAATATCGGTGGCCCTGCGAATGGCATCCACGAGCGATTCCTTGCAGCCGTATTTATTATCAAACTTCGATTTGGTTACCGAGTCGTTAATGTTAATAGCCGGCAATGGAAGTTTGCCGTTTTTCTCACGTTCCATGAGGCGGTGTACACCGGTTGTTGTTTCCTCGGAAATCCCCTTAATACCCTGAACGAGTTCAGGAAAGCGATCCAAAACCATGTTAGTGAGGTCTCCGCCATCATCGAGGATCATATTTAACGGCTTACCGTCTTTAAAGGCAAAAAGGGTTTGTTCTATACACCAATCAAATTCCTGTTCATTCATGCCCTTCCAGGCGAACACGGGTATGCCGGCAGCGGCAATAGCTGCGGCAGCATGATCCTGCGTTGAAAAAATATTACAACTCGACCAGCTTACTTCAGCGCCCAGCTCAATAAGCGTTTCAATAAGCACTGCGGTTTGGATGGTCATGTGCAGGCAGCCGGCAATGCGGGCACCTTTTAATGGCTTTTTCGGGCCATATTCTTCGCGAATGGCCATCAGACCGGGCATTTCGGCTTCAGCCAGTTTAATCTCCTTGCGGCCCCATTCGGCCAGCGAAATGTCTTTTACCTTATACTTCAATGTTTCAACCATGTTTTTATGTTTTTTCTTTGTTTAAGAACCTTCCAAAACCCTAAATGTTCTGGCATGGCGGCACAAAAATACCATAAAGGTTTTAAAAAACCGTACGGCAAAAACCATCAGGTTACAAACTGTTTCATCCAGGCTACTGCAGCTTCTACTGAATTGAACACCCGTAAATCAATGCCTAACTCTGCCGAAACATTTTTCATACGTTCGTAGTAATCTTTCCGCACCGGATCGGTAAACCCCACGGCTCCAATACGCTTCAATCCATTCCTGTGCGCAGCTTTCAGCACCGTATCAATAAACCATTGCTGGTCGGAAGCCTCTACGGTACCCTGGTTACGCAAATCGGCAATCCATCCCGGGGTATTATACGTTTTAATGGTTTGTAGCACTACTTCAAAGGTTTTACGGTACTCCACACTTGTGATGCCTCTTTTCCAGATAATAACGGTGTTGTTAACATTCGCATCGTAATACAGCTGGGCAGCATCATTTTCAAAAAATACCTGTTTATCAACATCTGCCGGGAAGGGGAAGTGAAGTTTAAACAGGGCGCCCTTGTCGGGCTCGCTTTCTACTTCAACGTAACCGCCCATAATTTCCATTTGTGATTTCACAAGGTATAAGCCAAGCCCTTTTCCAGGCACGTGGTGATGAAAACGCTTGTAGAGTTTGAAAAGATCTTCTCGCTGGGTACTCAGATCCATTCCCAATCCATTATCCCTGATTTCAATTACGGTTTCGTTGAGTGAAGGGGCATAACTTCGTGCGGTTATTTGAAGTTTACGATCAGGTGATTTGTATTTTACTGCATTGCTGATCAGGTTATAAAGTATGCTTTGAACCATCGGGCGGATAGCAAAAACATAGGGTGACTGTTCAAATGTGGCGGTAAGGGTGCCATCAACAGCAGATATGCCCACTAATGAAAGTGCCCGATTCCATTCATCCTGAAGCGCAATCCGTTCCCGCACCCGGTACAGGTCGTTGCGAATGTCGATGATCTGCGCCAGGTCTTTTAAAATAGAATCCAGCTCTCCGGCAGAGTCATGAATATACGCAGTGAGTTGAGCAATCTCTTCGGGGTTTTCAGAATACCTGATCAGATTGGTGAGTCCCAAAAGCCTTGCTACCGGTCCGCGCAGGTTATGCGACACCGTAAAAGAAAACTGACGAAGTTCATTATTTGACTTGATTAACTCCTCATTGGTCTTTACCAGGTCTGTGCTCTTTTCTTTCACCAGTCTCTCCAACTCGGTATTATACACCTGAAGCTTGGACCGCTGCTCGCTGATTAGCCTGTTGGCGTTTTCCAGCATTTCATAACTGGTCTGCAATTCTTCCTGCTGTTGCTGCATTTCTTCATTTTGAGCCTCCATTTCCTGCGAAATGACCGCCAGTTTTTTGTTGTTGTTCATCAGTTCGGCATTCGAATGCTGAATCGCTGTTAATAAATCTTGCCGCTGCCGTGAAACATGCTGATCTCTCCACTTTAAGATGAAAATGGCCGATAGTAATCCGACAAACGAAATAAAAACCACATAATTGATATAGTAGTAGGAGGACATTTCAAAACCACGCTGATAGTACCCTAAACCGAACAGGTTGTGGATCGGGTCGAAGAAAATAAGGCATATAAAAGTTGATACAAGACTAGCGATAATCTTTACCCGCTCGTTGAGATCAAAAACAATAGCCGGCAAAACCGTTGTAATTAACAAGACAAAGCGACTGTCAAAGTAAACCATGTACGAGTGCTCCGGCTGAACCGCTTTACCCCAAAGAGAAACGAAAAGGGTCATCCATATTGGTGTCAAACAAAACAAAAGCCTCCCGGCCCCACTTCGTCCGGTTTTATTAAGCACTATAACCCCTATAAAAAGCAGGACAGCGACACCAATTACCGGCAGGGTTTGTATGTACCCAAATATCAGGTACAGGATGAAGGTGAGGATAAGGGCCAATCCGGCAAACAAAAGCGAAAGAATATTGGCAACATAGATATATTGCTTCCGTTCATCCGGTTCGGCAGGTAAAGGCTGTAATAAAGTAGTTAGGAACTGCAAGCAGTAAATGAATTATCCTGACAAGGTGCAAAAATACGCAACTATTTCTGCCCTTCCAGTTGCCGGTGGATGAGGATACTGGTCCAAATGCTGGTTTTACCGTTATCCATGCGCGTCCAAACCGGCACGATGATCTCATTAAAGGCCGATATACCGATGTAATTACCAAAGTACGTTTCGGGAGTTGGAATAAACGGGGTTTCGCTGATTTTTACATTTTTAAAACTTGTACCGTTATCGGTTGACCAGGCCAGGTAAACGTCCGTTTGTCCGTCAGCATAGTTGTGACGGTCATAATACACTATATAAATAAACCCTGTTGAAGGATCAACCGTCATGGCCGGAAGAAATTGGTGGCCTTTGTTTTCATTATGAATGCGCATGGGCGATGTCCAGTTATCGCCCATATTGAATGAACGCATAAACCAGATGTCGGCATCGCCTTCCCCATCATCAGTCCACAGCAGGTACAACGCTCCGCTATACTTGCCTTTGCTTTGGTCGCAAACCAGTACCGGCAATCCGTTCGACCGCCCCAGGCCCGGTATGTCCATCGCCCAGCCACCCGGTTGGCTTGTTAAGAGAATGTCGTTGGTAAGCCATGTTGTACCTCCATCAAAAGACCGGTCCATATAGATTTTATCCTGGTTAGACCACACAATAAAAATTTTGCCGTCAATTGTTGCAGCGGGCATGGCTCCCCTAACCGTGTTGTCATTGTCCATGCAATCACCCGGAGTTTGCGAAATATTTCGCGGCTTAGAAAACTTTGTACCATTTGATGATTGGCTGAACAGGACCCTGCTTTGGCAGTCCTGGGCCTCGCTCCCATATTTATCAAACTCCGTCCAGGCAACATAGGTGTTACCTTTGCGATCAGTAATAGCCCGGGGCATAACCTGGTCTTTGAGCGGATTCAGACCAATGGAGACTCCGGCATCCCATGTTTTTCCGCCATCGGTAGATTGCTGCCCGATTATACGGTCAAGGAATACTTCACTTTTCTGCTGCGTGCCCTCCGGGTCGGAATGATGGAAGTAATAAAAGGTTCCTTTAAAATCAGAAATAACAGCCGGACTTCCATACACTCCGTGAGGCGACCGCATTTTTGATTTGATCCAGGAAAGCCCTCGGTTATTGGTATAGTAAACGTTATTAATGGCCGAACCCACTACAATTGTTTCAGGGCTTTTGTAGCTTACCGCTACGGAAGGTTCGAAAGGGAACCTGCCCTTGCTGTTGGAACTGTCAAGCAATATGTTTTTAAACTGGCTGTATCCTCCCGTGTTCACAGAAAAAGCGATAAAACCAATAAGCAGTATCCTCATAAGCCTGAGCCAAATGTGAAATAAGTAAAATCCGGATTGTCATTCAATATTTAAGTATATTCATTCGAAAAATTGTTTTCATGTCGTCAGAAAAAAAATTAATTGCCAGCTTTTCAAGCTTTATTCGCGAGCGGTTCAATCTTGAAAGCGATAAAGCCGATGAGCAGGAGACCCTCGAGTACATCAAAAAAGGCGTTGAGTTTAAAGGCACCAACCTTTGGATTCTGATTTTCGCCATTTTTATTGCTTCCATTGGTCTTAACGTTAATTCCACCGCGGTAATTATCGGTGCCATGCTCATCTCCCCTCTTATGGGTCCTATTCTGGGTATAGGTACCGGGGTTGCAATTAATGATCTGGAACTGCTCAAAAAGGCATTTAAAAACCTGATGATCGCCACGTTGTTCAGCGTGGCCACCTCTACATTATATTTTGCTATTAGCCCGCTCAGCACTGCACAATCTGAATTACTGGCAAGAACCAATCCTACCATTTGGGATGTAATGATTGCTTTTTTTGGCGGCTTGGCCGGTATTGTTGCAGGTTCACGTAAAGAAAAAAGCAATGCTATTCCGGGAGTTGCCATTGCCACAGCCCTTATGCCTCCGCTTTGCACCGCTGGATTTGGCCTGGCCACAGGCAATATGTATTATTTTATCGGTGCCTTTTATCTGTATTTTATTAACGGTGTTTTTATCAGCCTTGCCACTTACCTTATTGTGCGCTTTTTAAAATACCCCAAAAAAGAGTTTCTGGACTCTGCACGCGAACGGGTCGTAAAAGGTTGGATTACCTTTTTTGTATCGATCACCATCATCCCAAGTACATTCTTGGCTTACCAAACCGTTAAACGCAGCGTATTTGAACGCAATGCCATGCGCTTTATCCAGCAGGAAATGATCTTTGATAATACACGGGTAATCAGTCAAAACCTGCTAACCTACCCAGACAGCAGTGTAATTGAAATATCCCTGTTCGGAGAACCGGTTTCGGCAGAATTAATCGAAACGGCAAGAAAAAAACTGAAAGACTATAACCTGAATGAAACAAAATTAGTCATTATGCAGGGATACAGCCGGCAATCCAATACTTCCGAACTGGCAGCTTCATTGCGGAGCGGGGTTATCGAAGAAATCTACAAAAAAAATGAATACGCCCTCAAATCAAAGGATGAAAAAATTGCCGTATTGGAAAATGAACTTTACAAAATGAAGCAGCTCCACCAGTTGGCTAATGAAATCGGACTCGAACTGAAGGCACTGTATCCTGCATTAACGAATTTCAGCATTAACAGAAACCTTGTAGTAAATGTGGACTCACTGAAACAGGATACTGTATTTATTGCTTATACCCACTTTAAACGTAAGCCAAGCCGCCAGGAAATGAACAAACTTGAAGGTTGGCTCAAAGTCCGTACAAAGTCTGCCCACGTTAAAGTGCTTGTAGAGTGACTATTTCTTAAATTCAAGTTTTGTATTCAATTTCTCGTTCCCTCCTATCTCCACAACGGATGAACCATAAACCCGGATTGTCGATTTTATAAAGTCCTCTTCATTGGCTTTGTAGATATTATCCACATACTTCTGCGGATTACGGTCAATATACGGAAACCAGGTACTGTGAATCTGGATCATGATGCGATGACCTTTCTTGAAAGTATGGAGCACATCTTGAAGGGGGAACTCCACATCGGATATCTCGTTGGGCTTAAAAGGCTCGGGCTTTTCAAAACTGTTTCTGAACCGGCCTCTGAAAACTTCGCTGCGCACCAGTTGCTGATAACCGCCCATAACGATATTTTTCGGATTGTGTTCATAATTCGGATGGTCATCCGGATACACATCAATAAGTTTTACCACAAAGTCGGCATCGGTGCCGGTCATCGAAACTTTTAAACGGGCCATGATTTCACCGGCCAGAACGACATCGTCTGTAAGTACATCGGTTTCAAACGTCAGTACATCAGGCCTGCGGGCAGCCTGCCGCTGGTCATCGCTCATAAAACGCCTGGGGGTAAAGGTCAACCCCTCGGTTTGCGATGTATAGGGAACCGGTTTTGCCGGATCACTGATATATTCAAAGACAGCTTCTTTTGGTGTAGGCGTATTGACGTACAACTTGCCCTTTTCACCAAAATAAAGTTTTAGCGGATTGTATTCGCGTGGCGGCCAGTGGTCAAACCTGCGCCACTCCTTTTTGCCGGTATCAAACATCAGGGCCTCGGGCAAATCAGGGTTGCCTTCGTCTTTCAGGTAATGGGCAAAAAACTTCCGCTCAATTTCACGCTGATAAAAAGTGGAAATACTATCCCCAAAATAAATGTGGTTGTGGGTTGACTTGCCTTGTTCGCGTGCCCAGTCGCCATGCCCCCAGGGGCCCACAACAATAGTATTTTTTGCCCCCGGACTATTTGCCTCCAGCGCCTTATAAATATTCAGCGGGCCGTAGAGGTCTTCGGCATCAAACCAGCCGCCTACCGTCATAATGGCGTGCTTTGCATTTTTTAAATGGGGTAGCAGGTTACGGGTCTGCCAGAATTCATCGTAGTTGGGATGATCGATAATCTGTTGCCAGAAAAAATTGTCGTGGTGGTACTTTTCAGTAATGTTCTTTAACGGGCCCTGCCGAAGGTAAAAGTCGTAACCATCCTTCGGAGCCTGGGTATAGAAGCGCATGATTTTATCTTCAAACCAATCTTCTTTCGTTTGTTTATCCTTTTGATAACCGAAAACAGCAAAGGCAGCGGTGTAACTTTCCAGGTAAGCGCCCATGTGATGGAAGTCGTCAAAAAAGAAATCGCTGATGGGTGCCTGGGGCGAAGAGGCCTTTAAGGCAGGGTGTGCATCAGGAATTGCCGCAGCGGTATAAAAACCGGGGTACGAAATACCAAACATCCCTACACGGCCATTGTTATTCTTAATGTTTTTAATCATCCAGTCAATCGTATCCCAGGTATCTGAACTCTCATCAATGCTTTTTTTATCTTTTGGATTGTTGCCCGGAATATTCGGCCGCATGTTGTCAAATGTGCCTTCGCTCATGTAGCGGCCGCGCACATCCTGAAAAGCCAGAATATACTTATCCTTAACCAGGTAGTTGGAAGGATGTCCATACGTTTTATAATCGCCATAGGTGGAGGCATTGTAACAGGTGCGGTTAAGCAGAATGGGGTATTTTTTTGATTGGTCCTTCGGTGTGTATACAACCGTAAAAAGTTTAATCCCATCGCGCATAGGAATAAAATATTCCGTTTTGTTATAGTGCTGCCGCAGATAGATGGAGTCGGCTTTAAAATCCTGGGCAAAACCCAGTGCAGGAATTAAAAAAGCAATCCAGACAACGAAGTGTTTCATAGTACTAAATTTAAGAGATGAAATTTAACGATATGGACATGAACTTTCAACTTTATTTTATTAGCGATCCTGGTATCTTGTAGTCAAATCAATAAACCTATGCGCCTGTTACCCTTGCTCTTAATCGGGCTTTATGCAAAAACCCTTGTCGGCCAACCTGCTCTTACAATTGCCTTTGGTTCATGCAGCCGCCAAAACAGCGAAGAGCAACTGTGGGAAGAAATTATCCGCATGAAGCCCGATCTGTGGATATGGGGTGGCGATAACATCTATGCCGATACACACGACATGGAGGTGATGAAAGCAAAGTACAATCAGCAAAAAAACAATCCCGGGTACCAAAAACTGTTAAGCACTTGCCCGGTAACCGGAACCTGGGATGACCACGATTACGGTATAAACGATGGCGGAAGGCATTATATAAAGAAGCATGAAAGCAAAGCATTAATGATGGATTTTATTGGGTTTCCGAGCGACAATCCCATTCGTAAGCATGAAGGCGTTTACAACTCGCAACTTCTGAAAAAAGATAATCTGCAACTAAAAATCATCAACCTGGATACCCGCTGGTTCCGCGATACTGTTTACAAAGAATACTACTTTGATTCAACAGCAAACCGCAGAAGGTATCGGTACACCGTAAACACTACTGGCGATATATTGGGTGAAGAACAATGGCAATGGCTTGAACGGGAATTGAAAACCAGCAGCGCAAACCTGAATATCATCAACTCCAGTATCCAGGTGATTTCCGATGAACATGATTTTGAAAAGTGGGCGAATTTTCCGGCAGCCCGTAAACGGCTTTTTGAACTCTTAAAAAAATACCCCGATAAAAAAGTACTCCTCATCAGCGGTGACCGACACATTGCGGAAATATCAAAAATGGATATTCCCGGCCTGCCCTACCCCCTTTATGATGTTACCTCCAGCGGACTAACCCATACCTGGACAGAAGCCTGGAAAGAAACCAACCAAAACCGGATTGGCCAACTGGTGATGCAGAAAAATTTTGGTATTCTGGAAGTAATATGGGATAACAACGCTCCAAAAATTAAAGTAAGTCTTTGTGGTAAAAATAATGTTATCTACCTGCAACATGAATTCAAACTCTAATCCGAAATAGCGGGTTAGCAGTAAGATGATCCAGTGTAAAAAATTTTAAAATGCCTCAGATAAATACCCGAACTGTCAGTGAAAACGCCCGCCCATCAGACGGCCATATACCCGGGCCGGGGTAAAATTGCGGCCGCTTGGTAAAGTACTGCTTATCGGTAAGATTATTGATGTTTGCTTGTACCGTTACATGTGGCGATACCCTGGCTGAAAAATTAGCATCCCAAAGACTATACGCGGGAACCAATCCTACTGATCCGGTAGCGGAAGGTGTGATCGTATTAAATGGATCAGCAAAACTACTGGACGTATAACTATACAATAGCGAAGCGGTAATTCTATTTACAGAAACCGAAAATCCATTGCGGGTAATAACGTTCGGAACACTCTCTACCCTATTACCTGAAATCGATACATTATCATCACCCTTGCGTACGATGGCATCGGTATAGTGCGCATCCATCCATGAAGAGGAGGTAAACCATGATCCCCGAAATTTAGATGATATGGAAAATTCATATTGAAAAAATAACTCAACTCCGTGGGTAATTGAATTTCCAATATTGGTTCGTCTGATGATCAGGTTATTGAAATCGTCCATTTCAGCCAACGTGCCTAACCGGTTGTTATACCGAATCTGAAAAGCCGAAACATCCCAGGTCAGGTTGTTCCGGTTTCCCCGAAATCCGATTTCGGCATTATGCCCAAAAGCATCACTCAAATTTTTATCTGTGACCTCGTAAACCGATGCAGGAACAATATCTTTTAAAATAACCGGTCTGTACGATTGGCTCCATCCCCCGTAAAAGTTGATACTCTCCGTAAGCCTGAATTGGGCACTCGCTCCGGCAAGCACAAATTGATGGCGGATGGTATTTGGCAATGCTTCTTCGGGATAGTAGGCGGTGGTTCCGTTCAACAATGAAGTACCATGTTCAACACGAATACCCGTATTCACGGTAAAGCGTTTGTGCACTGTCCACGAATTTTCAGCAAACGCAGCTAAATTATTGGTTTTAAAGGTTAAATCCCTTCCCCATCCCGGAATTACCAGGCTAAGGTCAAAATCGGTTCCGGTAGTGCCAACACCTTGCTGTTTCCGCAAAAGATTATTGTTCATATACTGCAAACCCACGGCAAACGTACTGGTATGCTTTGCGAGTTTATAATGATGTAAATAGCGTACCTCACTGGTGTAGCTGTTATAGGTATCAATGTCCACCTGACGATTAGCATATTGCAGCGTTATCGGATTAATTACATCTTCTGTGGTGGCGGGTTTATCAAATAATACGCTGTTGCGCTTACCCAGTACACCCGATGCACTGAAAAGTAATGCAGAGCGGCTACTGAGTTTCCAATTAAGTTTCAGAGAGGGCACATGAATATTTGGATTGTAGTAGTTGCGTGCGCGTGTAGCCATACGCGGATTGGCATAAAACATACTGTCGGTAAGCGGACCGGCCAACTGTATTGTATAATTACTTTTTGTCCACGCAAGTGAAGCTTTCAATCGGTCAGAAAAATCATAGAAAAATTCAATGGCATAGGCATCAAAATCAGAATGGCTGTTTTCACGGTATCCATCAAGCGTGCGATAGTTCAACCAGGTGTTATACAGAAGTTTACCGGCTTTACCGGAGGCACGCATAAACGTGCTCAATAGTCCGTAAGAGCCAACAGTTGAAATATTTTCAAATGCAAAAACTTTGGTGCTATCGGGTTGCTTACTCACGTAATTTAACATGCCCCCAAACTGAGCACCATACTGAAGCGCACCTGTACCACGGACCAGTTCAATGCGCTCAACAGCCTCCATCGGCATACTATAATGACTGGCCGGATAGCCATACATATCGGAGTTGGTGATGATGCCATCTTTCCGAATATTAAACTCCCATCCCCGGTGGGGATCTAAGCCACGAGCCGACACGTTTACCTGATTTCCGGTGCCGTCCATATCATATACAAACACACCGGGTATTTTAGCAAATACCTGGCGGCCATATTTTTCGGTAAGGGCTACAGGCGATTTAGTTAGGTGAATTACTTCATTCTTCTTCCCTGAAAAAATATAGGTTGCTGAAACATCGGGTTTAAATGAAAAAGATAACTGGCTTCCGCGTACTTCCACCGTTTCAAGCACAGTGGTTTTGATGGTATCGGGTTGTTGGGCTTGAAGCTGGATAATTGATGTGGATAATAACCAGAGTAGCATTACAGACCGCATCACAACCAAAATCATTTTTTTTGAACGCAAAGGTTATAAATCGGCTGGAAAAACAAAACTGGCAAAATAACCTGTTCTTCAAATGCTATAGTTTACTTTACCTCTGCGACTACGTGCTTATGGAAGGATGTTATTTTCTAAATTGGCCATGGGTCATTAAATGTTTTTCCCCGATTAAAGTCCAGCACCTCATCATCCGTTACAATACACGTTTCAATGGCAAGGCGAATAAGTTCTTTATCCAGTTGCGTGCCGATGATCACCAATTCATTTAACCGATCGCACCAAACCGGATCCCATTTTTTCATGATTGCTTGACGATTTGCCATGAATGCAGGCCTTCTTCTACGCTCTCTCTCCGGCACAGACGCCCACCACTTACCGTAAATTTCGGCTTTGGATGAACCACCCGCCTGACTCCATAAAATAGCATGATCCGGCCGCGAGGCCAGCCAAAAAATGCCCTTGCTGCGCACAATGTTACCGGGCCATTGGTGCTGTACGAAATTCCAAAAGCGTTCCGGATGAAACGGGCGATGATCGCGAAACACAAACGAACTGATGCCATACTCCTCCGTTTCAGGTGTGTGTTCACTATTTAATTCTTTAATCCACCCGGCTGATTGAGAAGCTTTTTCATAATCAAACATTTTGGTGTCTAAAATATCTTTTGGATCAACCAGGCCCATTTTGGTTTTGATGATGCGGGCATCCGGATTTAACTTCTTTAGAATTCCTTCCAACAATCTTAACTGGTTATCTTTAACCAAATCGGTTTTGTTTAATACGATTACATTGGCAAACTCAATTTGGTCGGTTAACAGATTGACAATTGAACGCTGATCTTCTCTATCATCGGTTAGTTTGCGATCGAGCAGGGAATCACTGCTACCGAAATCGTTAAAGAAATTAAAAGCATCGACCACCGTAACCAACGTATCCAACCGGGTAATGGGCGTTAAGTCGGTAAGCGGTTCACCGGTAGAAAAGCTGAAGGTTTGCGCCACCGGTATAGGCTCAGATATACCCGTACTTTCAATAAGCAGATAATCAAACGTACCCTTGCGGGCCAGCATACTCACCTCTTTGATCAAATCTTCGCGCAAAGTACAGCAAATGCATCCGTTGCTTAACTCCACAAGCTTCTCTTCCGTGCGCGAAAGCTTCACTCCGTTTTTTACCAGTTGCGCATCAATGTTTACTTCACTCATATCGTTTACAATTACGGCCACACGTAAACCTTTACGGTTATTCAGCACATGGTTAAGCAAGGTGGTTTTACCGGCTCCTAAAAAGCCGCTAAGCACAGTAACAGGAAGTTTTTTGGGCTTTAAAAAATTTATCATGACAGGGTTGTTTATGGATTAGGCACAGTAACGAGTTCAGCGTTCAGCAATAAAAAATTCAAATGGTTTACATCCGCATCATTCAATTTCAAAATTCCCTTAACCGTAATAACCTGATCGGCTTTAAACTTCGGTGGTTTAGTTGCAAACGTTATCTCGGCCACCGATTCGGGGCCGGCACCTCCACAGAAGAAACAGGCCGCGTAGGGAAACTTAGACAGGATAATCGTTTTCTTATCGTCCAGATCGAAGGGCATGTAGTGACCCCGCAGTTGAATCTCGGTGCCCTCCAGCGCCCGGATGTGCGAATCGAAAAACGGAGTTAAGAAGTATTCTTTTAACTCCTTATAGTACTTTGATGTAAACTTGACTTTAGCAAAAATGACCCACCCATCCTGAGCAGGAGGCATCAAGGTTTGTGCTGATGTTGCCATGCTTAACACAAGCACAAATACAAAACTCAATTTAAGGCTAGATACTTTCATAAACTTAAATGCAACAATGTTGCATTTATAAAAGTTCAATAAACAGGGTGTAAAACATTTCATATTCAAAACTGCTTGAGCCAGGTGAGTTTTACGATGCCTTGCTGGTTTTGATACCGATTGATGGCAGAAGTTTCCGGGTTCAGCGCATCATACCGGTTATCGTTCACTACTAAGTATACAAATGATAACGGCTGATACTCCCACACAAACCGCGCATTCAGTGTTGCCCGATTAGCAGCGGTGTTATACTGATAAAATGAGATGAGCTGAGCACGGGGATTTAAGGCCAACCGAACGTCTACACCTACCAGGTGTGTATCCCGATCCACCGCATCTACACCCAAGTTGCTGACTTGATTAAATTCATAACTAAAAGTGCATGCCAAACGTGGATCGGGAGCAAGCCGACCGTTAAATGTTAATGTGTTGAGTTGTCCATCAAAATACTGCCCTGTTGCATACGTAAATTCTCCTGCTACCTTCCGTGAAAAATCCGATCGGAAACCCATACGGTGACGTAAATAGTAATACGTACCCGGTGCTATTTCAATTCCAATAGGAAAAAATGAATTAAACAAGTTTTGCCAATTCGTAACGGCTGAATAAAAAAACCTTCCGCCATTTTGCAAATCGAAATCCAACACCCTGAAGGAAAGAAAGCTCTCACGAAAAGCCCAATCCGATTGCCGGTTGTATAGGAATACGGTAAGGCCCGGATTGATTTGTCGGATAAATACAGGTCGCCAGGATGGCCGCCATTTATAGGTTACTGCGGGACTTGTAACCAAGTAGTTCGTATCGTCAACAAAACCCGAGCGCGGGTTATAGCCTTCTGAAATAATGGCTTGAATGTGGCCTAAATAAATATGGTTTGTACTCCAAAATCCCCAGACAGCCCCGGCCATACCCTTATCTTGAATTCGCCCTGTAGATTTTGAGCCCGATAAAATCCAATACACATTAATCTGTTGTGTGGGCCTGATAAATCCATCTAAAGTTACAGTTGTGTTGCCTATACTCTTACCGCTTGTATCGGCCTCATCATATCGATAGGAAAAAAGCCCGCCCACCCTGCTTTGCGCGGAGAAGTTTCGGGCATAGCGCGCAACACCAAAATTGGCAGCCGGATTTTGCTGATCACCCCGTTGCCGGATGGCCA
This sequence comes from Cyclobacteriaceae bacterium, assembly GCA_046294915.1. Taxonomy (GTDB): domain Bacteria; phylum Bacteroidota; class Bacteroidia; order Cytophagales; family Cyclobacteriaceae; genus UBA2336. The sequence continues at coordinate 17,562 of JBKBOE010000036.1, forward strand.
ATGCACCAACCATTTGTTTGTCGCTACGGTGCGTAAGCCTTGCGCCTGCTTCAATGGGTATAGGATTTCCGGCCTCATCTAATCCAATTCTCCTGCTAAAAAAAGGCTGAAGGGTGCGCCATGCCCGATTGGTATAAATTTCAGCGCCCTCTAGAAAGAACTGCCTGCGCTCCGGAAAGAAAACAGAAAATCGACTCAGGTTCACTACCTGCCGGTCAACATCGGCTTGAGCAAAGTCTGTGTTGTAGGTAAGATCCAATGCTGTTGACGGATCGATAGTCCATTTTACTTCCCCACCGGCTTTAACATCGGTTTGTGTTTCTACCTGCTCCCCGATTTTTTGTTTCCGGACATCTAATAGAGCATAAGGATTAAATAGTAAATTAAATGAAGGTGGCGGGGGGTTAATGTTTTTAAGAACAGCGGCATACGCCATGCGATATGGTGCATAGGCCCGTGGTTGTGCAGGCAGGATAATGTTTTCGTTATTCTTCCTAATGTTGCGGGTAAAGATGATGCCCATCTCCGTACAATTTTTAGGATAGCGAAGGGTTTTCCAGGGTATTGCCATTTCAATATGCCAACCTGAATCGGTTAGGTGTGTACGCACCCGCCAGAGTCCGTCCCACTCACGATTATAAATACCACCGTCCAGCACCAGCAGTTCCTGTTGGGCACTAAATGGATTCGCCTGAAATACCATAGCATTACGTTGATCGCGAAAACCGTCAATAGCAATTCCAAATAAGTCGTTGTTATCATAATCAAAATCGCGTTGCATGTTTTGCACACGGATATCTTTTCTACCGTTCTCGGTAGCATTAAAGGCAGCCACATACAGAAACCGCTCGTCATACATCACACGCACTTCGGTAAACTGTGTAGGCGCAATACCTTGCTGAGGTTCATACTGAATGAAGGAACTATAGGCCTCAGCCCGTTGCCAATCCGGTTCATCGGGTAAACCATCAATGCTTATACTGCTGAGCGTTCGGGTAGCTAAAATTTCAATAGGATCTTTTGGTGGATCGAAAGTATCTTGCGCATAAGTACAGACACAGTTAACAAATAACAAGACCCATACGTATCGCACAAGCAAGGGAGTTTTCAAGGCGATTAAGTCAGTAGTACCTTTTCTGTTACATAATTCCTGTACAGCAAAAAGCTGAGGGCAAAACCTGCGAAACCATAAAACAAGAGTACTATAACATCGGCTGTGTATTGTTTTTCGATTTTATCCGCATCAAATGAAAATGTGGGTAGCTCATCCATCCATTCCTTTTTCATGAGCTCGTTTCTGAACATCCGTGGCAAAAAGAAATTTCTCCATGCTGTTGCAAAGTCTACCACTTGCTGACGGTAGCTATTGTAATGCCTGGAGGATGTGCCTGCGGTTTCATTAAAAATATTCTGCAATAAGATAGCAGGAGATAAAACCCGCAACCTGTCAACGGTTTGTTGTTGGGCTTGCAATTTACTTTCATATTCAGACAAAATGGGTTCTACTGCTTTGCGTATCTCATCCTGCGAAGCAAAATAGCCCAGCCAAAAAGGATACAATTCCTGTGTAGTCGTATCGGTGCGTGCCAGTTCCGGATGGTCGCGGTAGTAACTTTCAAGAATCTGGTTAGCATTCTTCTGCGCCTCGGCTTCTGCATATCGCAATTCTGTAAGCATGCCCACTCGGGAGGGAACCGGATAAAGATTATTGGCCAACTGACTAATCATGGCGGGTATCAACAACACAATCAACACCCACAACGATACTAACACCACAGCATTGCTGCCCGAAGAACGACCACGCAGGTTTACCAAAAACGATAAACCAAACCAAAACAACATGTACGCCAGCAAGGCAAGTATAATTTTCGTTACTGAACTAAATTCCTGAGCAATGCTCACACCTGCGGTTAGCAATGAAAGACTAAAAGCTACGATTAAGATTACTGCGAGTACTACAAAACGTATCAGCAATTTATTGAACAGCCATTGGGTAAGCGGAATGGGCTGAGCCAGCGTGAGACGCAAAGTCCCTGATTCTTTTTCTGCACTTAGTACATTATAGCTAAAGGCCAGAATCAATAAGGGCAAGAGGTTGATACAAACAAAAGCCAAATCGAAACTACCAAAGAGCAGTTGCACCGGATTTGACAATTCAGAAAAACCCAGCGTAACCGCTTCACCATACAAACGAGGCTTAACCATGTGCGTGAACAAATCACTTTGCCCGGTGGAGACCAAGGCAAGCGCTTGTGGTTCAAAAGCAGCTACGCGTGCTGCGTGCTGACCAATCACATTCAGGCGTTGCGGATTTTGCCAAACCGGTAAATCAGTTTTTAAACCCTGCTCCACTGAATCAATCAAGGCTTTGTACTGCTCATCATTTGCTTTCATCTCCTCTACTGCCTTTGTTATAGGTTGATTTCGTTCAGCAACTTTTTCTTTGCCATTGTGTGCGGCATAGATGCAAACGAGCAAAAGCAGTAAGGAAAGAATCAACACCCAACGGTCGCGTAGAAGACCGAACCATTCATATTTATATTGTTGTCGGTTTGCCATAGTTATCTGAATTATTTTTACCAGACCTGTCAGGTTTTTAAAACCTGACAGGTCTTAGAATATTATACTTTTAATTTTCTACACCGATAAACCAGTACCACTCCGCTTAGTAAAAACCAGAAAATGAGTACCGCAAAATTTCCGGCATTGAAGGAGAGTACGGAAGCATACGTTGGCGGATTGTAATTGAAGGGTTCAATTTTAGCCCAGAGCTCGGGATTGGATTTATAAGACCAGTCACCATAAGATGAGTTGTCGGCAAAATCCATGTTCAAGGCATTCATCATGCGTAGTCGGTATTTTTCTGCTTCATCACTGAAATGCCAGTGACTATGGTAATCGGTACGACAAAGCGCCATTGATAAAAAGCGTGCAGGTAAAAATGGACTTAGTACTGCGGCATTCTTGTACAAGCGACTCTGACTTTCATAAATTTCTTTCAGGTGTTCGTAGTGCTTAAAAAATATTTCCGCTTCATGCTCTTCTCCCTTTTGCATCAGGTAGCCGTCAAAATTAAAAGGGAGCTTATGCACACTGTCAACACCGTGTTCAGCCAGTACTTCCTGCTCCAGTTTTTTTGCAGTATCATTCCAGGGATCGTGCCCATCCAAACCTTTCTTTTTATCTTCGTTAACGGCTTCGATAAATTCCTGCTGCGTTGGATACGGATACAGTGTATCTGCCAGGTTTGTAGTAAGCTTGGGCATACCGAGGCAAGCCACAATCCAGGCGGAAAGTAAAATCACAAAAGCAATATTTGATTTTTTTGCCCAGGCCGATACAATGAGTACAAGATTGGAGAAGACTGCATAGTACAAGAGGTACACGCCAAACAAAATCAGCAAGGCCGACAAACTGAATTCTCCGAAATCAGAAAGGTTACCCAAGAGAAGGGCAGCAAGGAAAAATATAAATGCAAGAAGTATAGCCACCGGAATAAAAATTCCGAGCCATTTGCCAAGCGCCAGGTTGACCGGTGACACACCCATGCTTTGCAAAAGGCGAAGTGTACCGCTTTCCTTTTCACGCGTGATGGCATTGAACCCAACCAGGATGATGAGGAGCGGCAAGAGAAAAAGTAAAACGAAATCGGGCGTTAAATCACCAAATCTTGATAGCGCGGTTTGGTCTTGTGCAGCCATGAACTGCGCTTCGTTACGCACATGTGCCTCAAGATATATGCTCACCCCTGTGTATTTGTCCACCCCCTGATCAATTAAAGACAATGGATACTTAGGCTTAAAAGCATATGTACCATAATGTGCAGCCGAGTGCGGGTTCTTCGCCTCCTGACTCACCCAGTTTATTCGTTCCTTCTCAGCAGCTTCGCGATGTTGCGCGTTTACATATTCGTAATACCGTTTGCCTGAAAACACTGCAACCAGTAATAGCACCAGACACAGCGCTGAAAGCACCCTGAAGCGTCCATCGCGGAGCACTTCTTTCATTTCTTTAGAAGCAATTTTTAGTATCATAACTCTTCTTTGTTTTTAAATCATTCCCCTCTCTTAAAAAGGAGAGGTGAAGTTTAATTCATGTGTTGTAAATACAATTTTTCTAAATCGGTATGATTGATTTGTTCGGTCGTCAATGTCTCTACCAGCTTACCTTCTTTCATAATGCCGATATGCGTTCCGGTTTCTTTCGCGCGAAACAAATCGTGTGTGGCCATAAGGGTGGCTACACCCTGCTGACTAAGTTTTTTTAGCAGCCCGGCAAATTCGTTGCTGGCTTTCGGGTCAAGCCCCGAGGTAGGTTCATCCAATAAAAGCGCTTTGGCTTGTTTAGCTAAAGCAATGGCAATACCCACTTTCTGGCGCATACCTTTGGAGTAGGTAATTATTCTTTTAGCATGCGCTTCGTTTTGAAGACCGGCTTCCGCTAAAAACTTTCCAAGTTCTTCCTTGCTGTATTTTTTACCTGCGAGGTTGGAAAAATAATCCAGGTTTTCAATACCCGTAAGGTTGGGATAAAGCATCAGGTTTTCGGGAATGTAAGCGAGCAGTTTTTTAGATTCCAAGGGAGCATCACTCACCCTGAATTTACCAATCACTGCTTCACCCCCACTGGGTTCAATAAAGTTCAGAAACAAATTGATGGTGGTGGTTTTACCGGCACCGTTGGCACCGAGCAGACAGAAAATTTCACCGGGGTTCACCGTAAAAGAAACTTCGGCAAGCGCCATCTGGCCGTTATAGACTTTAGTTAATTTATTTGCTGTTAGCATAGTTGATGTAGTTTTAAGAAGTATAATCAATGCGCAGTACCAAACGTTTATCGTTGGTGTGTTGTATGGGGGGTGAGCGGTGCACAATACCTTTGCCGTTTCTTTGGTGAGGCAGTTCCCCTTTCAGAATAGCAATATCAAACGTGTTGATGCGCTGAATGGCGCTCCAGTCTTTTATAATTTGATTATTTTCACCCAGCCCGAGGTATTTCCGGTTAACATTTTCATTGTACACCCATTCGGTGCCGGGCCCGTAATAGCTGCACAACAACCGGTAGGTGTAACCGTCAATATGAAATTTTCTGCATGCATCCGTGGTAATGACTTTCAGCGATAAACGAACGGTTTGTGCACCGGTTATCGTAACAAATAGTTCGCAACACATGCTGATGTCGTTTACCAGCGGCTCAAGCTTAATCCAATTTGATGTTGTTTTACAACCTACCAGTAGCACTATAGCTTCCGGCCAGTTTTTCGGTTGTTCCAGCACCATATCGATTCCGCTAAACGATGAATGCATAAGCTCCTGAACTGCGCTTTCCAGAAGGCCGCTCGCTTTCCTTGACATTATGGCGAGGTTGTAACGCGGCTTCTTTATGTCAAACCATGCAGTTGAGTCATCCACCCGAAGCACATGTGAATGCTGATTACGGACTGGAATGAGTGTATTTAGGTTTAGCATATTTATGCAACAATGTTGCAATAATAAACGGCTCACTTCTATAATGCAACAATGTTGCATTAATTTATTCCAGCGGTTTTTTGTTGCCTTTTGTAGGTGGATTGGACAACTTGACAGTCCATTACAGCCACCCGCCATGAGCCAAAAAAAACAGGCACTTATCTTTCTCATAGTCGTTTCGATAGGAACTGCTTACTTTGCCATCCGCATATACCCTTCCACTGAGTGGATTGCATTGGCCATTATAGGCTCTTTATTTTTTCTGTTTGCTTTACTGATCATTATTTTGGGTAATGACAATGTTCGATACGCAACAAAAGAAGCACAGGACGCGCTGAAAAAACTCTTAGAAAAGGAGGCAGAACCGTATCATGAAAAACAGATTGCACTTGAAGACCAAGACATTAAAGTTCTGGAGCGGCACCTTCCCTGGACGTATGCAGGACTTGTATTTGCTGTACTTACCGCTGTGCTGATTTTGCTTTGGGATGATTTCTTGAGTACTTCTTCAAGCACAAAGTTTGTCGGACAACTGCTGAGCGCTTTTCTTGGCACAGGTTCATTGTTAGTCTCCGTTATTTTCCTTGTAATTTTTAAATCTCGAACTAGGCGTATCCGCGGGCAAGGTACTAAAACCGTTATAAGGGGAATAGTAACCGGCAGACGCGCAGAGGATAACAGGCTTGCTATGCATGACCCCATACGCGAAACAACCGGTTTACGTGGTAAGGTATTTTATTACCTGATTCTCGGTAATAAGGAGTTTGACATTGACTACAAAAATTTTTCACAAACTACAGAAGGCGATGCCGTTGAAATTCATTTTGTAACTGATGCCGTGGGCAAACCCTTAGTACTCCATTTCTACTTACTGAAAAAAGGGATCGTATCGGGATAAAACTTAAATTTCAAATTTAAGTGAGTGTACCATAAGCTTCTGTTTCAATTTTTACTAAAACTATGGAGACGCAAAGAAACAAAGAGTACTTTGTACCCTTGCATCTCCTGGTAAACAACAAGTGCAACTACTACTAGAATTGCGCCCGTAACCCTACGATAGCATTAAACCGCTGCGTGCTGTAGCCGTAAACTTCATAATAATCCTGATCAAGTAAATTGCGGAAATCGCCAAACAATTTCACCCGCTTATTGACCAAGGCATACTCCACATAAACATCCAACAACTGGTAGGCCTCCAGCACTACCGGACTTGACGTGAACGTATTGAAATCAAAAAATAAATCATTTCGCTGACCAAAGGTTTTAAAGTTCAAACTGGTAAAAAGTTTTTCTGTTGCCTGCAAACCAATGTTTAACCCAACAGAATGCTTTGGCCTGCGAAGTAAATCGTTGGGCTTTGTTTCTGTACCCCCACTAACCGGTGTGGTAACTTCTCCATCCACATAAGCATAGAAACCTGTGAATGTGAGTTTATGCAATCTATAGAAAGCTTCCACTTCAACTCCCTGGTCATCCAACTTTTCCCAATTAACATAGCCAGTGGTATAGGCTATCACGTTATCAATTTTTCGGTTGAAGTACGTTAGCCGTGCATTAAGTGTTCCATCTTCGGCCATCCATTGCAGGCCGCTTTCAATACTGGTACTTTCCTCAGGTTTCAAATCTTCATTAGCCCCAAAGGGCCCGTAGAGTTGCGACAGGGTTGGCACTTTGAAACCGGTGGAATAATTAATAAACACCTTTGCCCTGTTATTAATGAGGAAAGATGGATTAATGCTATAGGTAAAATTGTCGCCATAAACCGAATGGCTGTTCAAACGCCCACCTACTTCTGCCGAAAATCCATTCAGGTTAGTAACAAAAAATGAAAGGTATGGACTGATGATTGATGTTTCAGGATTTTCAACGGTGGTGTTGGTAGCCAGCATGGTGAAGTGCTGGTACGCAGCACCACCTAATAGTTGTAGTTGATTAGAAAGGTTGAATTTTCCATACACTTCACCATGGTTAAATCTTCCATCGTAATTGTATGGCCCACCAAACATATCCTGAAAAGTTCGCTCGGTTTTGTTGTAGGCATACATTAAAGTAATAGTGCCCTGTTTGAATTGATAGCCGGTATTAACGCCATACTGTAGTGTGGTTGCCTCATAGTGTGCATCCGGATCATCGGTAAATGCACCTAAATCGTATTCACCTTTAAAATCGTTGTACCGCAAGAACGGCCGGACAGAAAATTGTTCTGCTGGTCTGTAGCCCAGATTCAATTGCATTGCATTTTGTTCAGCACCATCCTTATCAAAATTAGTTGAACCGGTAGGGTCTTTTGCTTCACTTATGCCATCGGTTTGAAAGCGCGTGTACCCGAGGTTGTAGTCAAACTTTTCTGTGCTGCCGGAAACACCGGCATTCCCCTTAAAGGTATTATAGCTTCCATAGCTTACTGTACCCGTTCCGCTTACAGGTTTGGTGCTCTTCTTTTTGGTGATGATGTTGATCACTCCGGCAATGGCATCGGTGCCGTACAACGTTGACTGGCTTCCCTTTAAAATTTCGATACGTTCGATTTGATCAATCGACAGTAAACGCAAATCAAATGCACCGTCAATACCGGAAGGATCATTTACCGGAACACCATCCACCAAAACAAGAGTGTACTTGCCAGCAGCACCTCGCAAGAACACCGATTTATCCTTGGCGGGATTGCTGTTTGCCCCGTTGATAACCAGACCAACCTGTTCATTCAACAGTTGCGGTAAATCTTTACCTGCACTACGCGACAATTGCTCCTCATCAATAATGTTGAGCACCTTCCCGGTTTCAGAAACATTTTTCGGGAATTTGGTGGCGGTTACTACCACTTCACGAAGGTTGGTAGCCGATAGCGAATCTTGTTGGGCACTTGTTTTCGTTGGCGCCCAGAACCAACAGGCAATCATGGTCATTGCCCAGACTTTGATCTCTTTTTTCATGGTTGAAAAAGGTTTAAAGGGTTTGAAAAAAGAGTAAAGGCTGAAAATGAAACGTGTGGAGAACGATGAACCAAGTCACCGCACAGGCACATGAATCACAGTCGCTTTTACCCGAAGCACTGAAATAAAGTTTGCTGTGGCAGGTCTCCTGGCTTACATCGCTTGTCTTTCACCTTCCCATGCTGACGATACCGGCAGCACAGTGGCTTTACGATTTAAGACAAGTTATATAGGATGCTTACAGTTGCGGGAACAGCCCCCGATTTTCACGGGGTTCCCTTTTCATCCTTGCTGATCTGCTGATCAACGAGGAACCAAAGCAGTACAAGTATAAAATGAATTGGTGATTTTTCAATGGGGTAACACCGAAGTTGTTACTTTTTAACAAGAACGGCATCGGTAAGTATAAAATTGACGTGGTCAATGTCATCGGAGTTAAGTTTGAGCTTGCCCCGTACGGTAATCAAATCATCTACCTGAAACTTACCCGGATTGGATTTAAAGGTGACTTCAGCGATGGATTCAGGCCCACCACCTCCGCAGAAAAAACACTGGCTCATAGGGTATTTTGAGATGATGATATAATTGCCTTCTTCCGGTGCGAACGGAACATAATATCCTTCTATGGTTATCTCTTTATCCTGCAGCGTTTTCAGGGCATCCGGAAAATTGGGATAGAAGAGATACTCACCAATTTTCTCATAATACTTCGGTTCAAACTTGGTTTTCGCAAATTCATTCCAGGCATCAAACTTTGGAGTTTGGGCAAACGCGGAGGCTGCGATAAGAAAACCAGCCGTAAAAAGTATACCTCTCAGATTATTCATAAGTCGGTTAAAATTGGTAGTTCTTCGTTCTTCGTGGTTCGTTTTCGATATTAGTTCCCTGCTAATACTTTAGAGATATCGGTGCGATAAGCCTGCCATGCGGGTACTAATGCACACACCATACCCAACATCAAACTTCCCGCCAAAATTATCCATTCTTCCCGATAGACCATGAGCCCGGTGATTCCCGTTTTCTCAATTTCTTCAATTGCCTGTGCCATACCCCACACCACGCCATGCCCCAACACCACGCCAGCCAGGCAGCCCATTAACGTTAAACTTATGCCTTCGGCAAGGATGGTAAAAACCAGTTTTATGCGGGTGGCGCCCAGCGTGCGCATAACCGCCAAATCAAACCGCCTTTCCTTAAGCGAATTATACAATGCAATGAAAATACTCAATGCCGAAATAGCAATCAGCACATAAGCCAATATCATCAGGGCATCCACGCCTGTACCTAAAATGGTAAACAGGCGGGCTGTTTCAAATGCGGGCGAGGCTGCCTGAAGGCTGCTTTGCTGGTTAACATAGCGAGGCAATTGTATGGCCCCCATTGGTGAACGGTACTGCAGCAGGAGGGCTGTTAACTCTTTGGTTGAATCACCGGCTGCCACCGTAGGCACTAATACTGAAGTCTTATGAACGGTGTCGCCTGCAGCTATCGCTTCAACCGGCAGATCGTGTACTTTCCATACGCTTTCTACCGAAGTAAGAATAAGGTTATCCAATACCGAACCGGTTGGCTGTAAAATTCCCGTAACCACAAACCGGTGTTCTTCGTGGGCATGTCCTCCGGCCGAAAGGCCATGCGCACTTTCGAATGAGTTACCAATGGTAAATTTAGTCAGTGCTGCCACGTTGGATCCCAACACAACCTCTAAATCGTTATGAAACCATTTCCCGGATTGTAACTCAGCACGGTAAAGCGCAGGATAGTCCGCATTGGTTCCGATAATACGGTATGCCCCGTAGCTGTCGCCCAGGGCCATAGGTATGGCTTTTTTTACCAGCCGGTGTTTTGCAATTTTTTCAGCTTCCTCCAGGTTAATGTTGCCGGTAGGAAAATCAATATGAAAGATGGTACAAAGGATTAACTGCAGCGGGCTGCCCTTTGCACCCACCACCAGATCAATTCCTTTTGCATTCGACTGGATTTTCTCTTCCAGTTGACGGCCGAAAAGTAACAGCACCACCATAACGGCAATACCCAGCGAAAGCAATAGTACATTCAGCACCGTATTGAGCGGCCGTGCTTTCAGGTAACTCCACACCAAAATACTCAGGTTCATGTTGTGGTATTAAGAATTATGT
>JBKBOE010000037.1:0-26936 GCA_046294915.1 Cyclobacteriaceae bacterium
GATGAATCCGGATATGAGCCTGGATGGAAAAATTGCAAGGCTTGGTCGCTACCCCAAGCGGCTCATCCAAAAAACAAAAGAGTGGATCATATCGTATCATCTGGAAAAAAATTTCACCAAGGAAGAGATCATTGCCATGTACCTGAACACCACTTCCTTTGGCAGTAATGCGTATGGCATTCGGGTAGCGGCTGAAACCTATTTTAATAAATCACCCGATAGCCTTAACCTTCAGGAGTCGGCCGTACTGGTTGGTATGCTGCAGGCAATTACCCGGTTTAGTCCGGTGTACAATCCTGAAAACTCCCTCATTAAACGAAATGAAGTACTCTATAAGTTGGTAACCCATGGCTACATTTCCAGGCAGGCTTATGATTCCATCAAACAACTTCCCATTGAATTGAAGTACCGGGTACAAAACCAAAACGAAGGACTTGCCACCTACTTCCGAAACGTTATCCGTAATGATCTCATGGTCTGGTGCCGTGAACACGGTTACGATTTATGGGAATCCGGTTTGAAAATTTATACAACCATTGACAGCCGCATGCAATTGTATGCTGAGCAAGCCGTGGCCGAGCACATGCAGTACCAACAGCAACTTTTCGATGAGCACTGGAAAGGACGTAACCCCTGGATTGATGATGATTGGAAAGAAATCAAGGGTTTTCTTCAATCGCGCATAAAGCAAACTGAAACCTACAAAAATCTGGTAGCCCGGTATGGAGAAAATAATGACTCCGTAAAAATTATGCTAAACCTTAAAAAGCCGATGACCATCTTTACCTGGAAAGGCGAACGCGATACGCTTTTCAGTTCAATGGATTCACTCAATTATTATAAACGCTTTTTACATGCAGGCCTTGTATCCATAGACGCCAATACCGGTGCCGTTAAAGCCTGGGTCGGTGGAATAAATCACAAATACTTCAAGTATGATCACGTAAAGCAAGGGAAACGTCAGCCGGGTTCAACATTTAAACCGTTTGTCTACGGAGCCGCTCTTGAAATTGGCTATCATCCTTGCTTTGAGTTATATGATATATCGCCCAGTTTTACAGTTTCGGGCACTACGTGGTATCCTCCCAACTCAGACGGAAAATATGGAACGGGCGAGAAAATGAACCTGCGCCAGGCTATGGCACGATCCATCAATTCCATTACCGCACAGATTCTTCAAAAAGTGCATCCCGACAATGTTGTAAAATTTGCACATCGGGTAGGCATTACCAGTCCATTGGATGCGGTGCCTTCGCTTTGCCTTGGCGTAAGCGATGTATCACTCTATGAAATGGTGGGAGCTTACGGAACCTTTGTAAACAGCGGAATCTTCACCGAACCTAACTACATTACCCGCATAGAGGACAAAAACGGCAATGTTATCGAAAACTTTGTGCCTAAAACCCGCGAAGCAATCAGCGAGCAAACCGCCTACAAAATGGTTTATATGCTGCGCGGAGGTGTAGAAGAATCAGGAGGTACCTCGGGAGGCATTGGGCTCGACCTGAAAGAAGAAAATGAGATTGGAGGCAAAACCGGAACCACCAACAATGCATCCGATGGCTGGTATGTAGGGGTAACCCATAATCTTATTACAGGCATCTGGGTTGGCGGGGATGAACGCAGCATTCACTTTCGTGAGTGGGTACTCGGCCAGGGGTCGCGCACTGCACGCCCCATTTGGGAAAAATACATGCGAAAAATTTACCTTGACCCTGCAGTTGAATACAAAAAAGGAAAATTCAGGCAACCGAAAACCGGCCTGGATGTGACCCTAAATTGTGACCGCTATACTATACCTGCCGATTCCGTATTGGTGGATGAAAAACCATGGGACGACTTTAACTGACCTGAGCGATGACCCGTGGCGACCTTAAAAGCTACGTTCAACGGCTACCCGATTCACCCGGTGTTTACCGCTTTTACAATGCCGAAAATCAACTGGTGTACGTTGGTAAAGCGAAAAACATAAAAAAGAGAGTTCAGAGCTATTTCGGAGTAAAACAAAATCTTAACCGCAAAACACAGCGTCTTGTCCTTGAAACCAAAAGAATTGAATACACCGTTGCAAGCAATGAATTTGATGCCCTGTTGCTGGAAAACAACCTGATCAAACAATTCCAGCCTCGCTACAACATTCTTCTTAAGGACGACAAGACTTTTCCCTACCTGTGTATTCTTGCCGAGCGATTCCCCCGCATCATCTCAACCCGGAAGTACGTACCCAAACAAGGTGAATACTTTGGTCCCTATTCAAGCGTTGTTGCTATGAAGAGTGTGCTTGAATTAGTAAGAAAATTATACACCATTCGTACCTGCAACCTGAATTTATCAGAAAGCAACATCAAACAAAAAAAATTCAAAATCTGCCTTGAGTTCCACATTGGCAATTGCAAAGGCCCTTGCGAAGGCCTTCAGGAGGAAGAAGCCTACAATCAGGAAATCAGCCAGGCACGTGATATTCTAAAGGGAAATCTGAGTGTGATCAGGCAATTTTTTGAAGACCAGATGAAATTGGCTGCTTCCAAAATGAATTTCGAAAGTGCACAATTTTATAAGGAAAAACTTGAAACACTCGAGAAATTCCAAAGCAAATCAATGGTCGTTAACAAAACCCTTACCGATATTGATGTAATCACCATTACCGACAACGACAAATATGCCTACATCAATTATATGCTGGTAAAAGAAGGGGCTATTGTACATTCCAAATCTGTTGAAATTCAAAAGCAACTTGATGAGCATCCCGAAGATATATTGAGTTTTGCCTTTGTAGAATTACGCCAGCAGAGTGCCAGCTTAAATACCAAAGTACTTAGCAATATACCCTTGCGAACGCTGGATAATACCCTTCACAACATTGTGCCTAAGATTGGTGACAAGAAAAAGCTAATTTCCCTTTCGTTGAAAAATGCTCTTGAGTTAAAGCGTGAAAGAGAACTGGCAAGGGCAGAACAGCCGGCAAAAAAGAACCCCGCCCTCCATGCCCTGCAGCACGAATTACGCCTTACCACACTACCGGTAACCATCGAATGTTTTGACAACAGCAACCTACAGGGCACAACTCCGGTTGCTTCGATGGTTCGGTTTGTAAACGGTAAACCTGATAAAAAAAGTTACCGGCACTTTAACATTAAAACGGTAACAGGGCCCAACGATTTTGCCTCGATGAAAGAAGTGGTAGGCAGGCGATATAAAAGAATTCTGGAGGAACAATCCCCACTTCCTGATTTGATTATTGTTGACGGAGGAAAGGGACAGCTATCCAGCGCGTGCGAAGCACTGAAAGAACTCAACCTCTACGGGCAATTGCCTATTGCAGGAATCGCCAAAAAACTGGAAGAGATCTACATTTCCGATGACCCCCTTCCCCTGTTAATCAACAAGAAATCACCCGGACTCAAACTTATCCAGCAAATCAGAGATGAGGCACATCGATTTGCCCTTTCCTTCCACCGTCAAAAAAGAAGTAAGGCCAATCTGAAAACCAGCCTGGATGATTTGCCCGGTATTGGAAAATCCACCGCAGAAAAATTGCTGAAGCATTTCAAATCCGCCCGGAAAATCATGGAAGCAACCCCGCAGGAACTTGAGAACGTAGTGGGGAAAAGCAAAGCCATGATCATTCTGAAACAAAAAAGCCTCCCTTAAGAGAAAGGAGGCTTTACCATTTTTTTTTCAGGAAAAATCAGAACTCCCAAAGGTTGTGTTCCTTTTCCATGAGCATCATTTCAGCCCACTCACGGGCCCAAACCCCTTCATAGTATGGCCGGCCATTGTTACGATACACATCTTCAATACTCTCGTCATCCGGGTTTTCAATCTTATCGATCACACCACGGAACAAGCGGAGCAAAAAGGCATCGGCAAAGTTTTTGTTCTCTGCGGTATTCTGCCGGTTAAACCAAACCGCTTTCTCAGGATTATTTCTGAACACTCTTTCTAAATCCTTATACTTAAACCAGCCTAACGACTTAAAGGTACCCGTATTATCATCAAAGGCTTCCAGTTTAATGGCCTGTATATCATAATAGAGTCTGGACCTGCGCTTATCAAAAATAACATCTTCCATCAGGGTGAGCATATACACCGAACGCGGCAACACGGTAATGGATTTCCCCTGAGATGAGGGCGCCCACTCACCATTTGGTGCGGTTCCGGGGTTGATGCCCACGTTTCCATCAATGGTTGATTCATAGTTCTTGCCGTTAAATGAAACCGGGTCATTCATGTAATAGGTGAACGTAGGATCCCAGGCAGGTAATACCTGGCCTTTGGTGATGATCAGTTTCTCGTCAAACTCTTCTTTCGTCATGGTTGACTTCAGCGAGTCGCTATTGTACACGTTGGCAATCTCACCGGATGCAACCGCATCCATAATCAACTTCGTAATTTCGCCATTGCTTGAAAAGAAGCCTTTATTTTGCTTTTCCTTCAAATCGATCTTCCTCCATACCCGAAGTTTGTACAGATGTTCATACCTGGGAATCGGGTTGATTGAGTTTGGGTTGTACTGCGGCAACTCAGGCTGAGCGAATACAGAAACTGAAATCCCCAACGCAAAAAATAAAACGATCTTCTTTACTGGCTGCATATGCTTTTATTGAGAAACAGGAATATTGATAATATCATTACCGGATACAGTTACCGGTTCCGGCACTCCTTTATACGTCATCCGTACTACATTTTTAGGCTCGATAATAATCCGGTCACCGGGTTTCATCAAAGCTCTCCAGGCAGACAAATCCACCAATTCACTGGTAACGGTCATTTCCTGAACACGCTGTGTACCACGTGCTAATATTACGGATATATTACGCATCCGGTAGTTTGCGTCCTTTGGCACTTCTGCCTTAAAGTTTTCATCGGCCTCGGCATTTATTCTGAGCCCGGCAATCTGGCCTGCTTTTACACCATTCTTTAAGTCAATGTCACGTCCGTTATTGTCCTTTGGAACAATTCTCGGGCGCGGAACATTCTTAACAGCAAACTCTTCATTACCGATAAAGGTACCGGAGTTGTTCACGGCTACGGTTACTTTACGCTGGTTAGGAATGATGGTTACCTGGCCGATCTTCTCACCCTTTATAATTTCTGCACCCGTGGCCGAGAATGAGGGGTTATAATCGGTACCTAAAGTAGGCACTTCAATGTTCACCAGGTTACCACAACCCATATACAGCGTTGGTGCCACACCGGTAGTTACCCGGATTGTCGGTTTAGCAACAATGTACTCAATGGTTTGAGGGTACACCTTATCGTTAAGCTTTATTTCGGCTTTAAACGATTGCTTGGATTGTCCCTTCGCATCGTAGCTTCCTCCTCTTGCTGTGAACTTAACCTTACCCATTTTTATGCCCGTTGCCGGATCAACATCTACCGGAATTGCCGAGCCGTTCATAAACATCTCAGGGCTCAGGGCAGAAGAAGAGGCTGATATAAACATATCGGCTTCATAGGTCGCACCCGCAGCAACAACAGAGGACTTTGGTCTAACCATAGGAATGATCGATTCAAACTTAACAACCTCAGCTCCGGCATCTGCCGCCAGTTTACTAAGTGCCTGTGATTCGAGCTCGAGTATTTCTGACTGTATCTGCGTTACCGATGCCAACGCTGCAATAACCGGGGTGTTTTCAAATGTAAACGTTAGGAAATCCTTTCGAACATGATCCGGATCATTGGCAAATTCAGGAATGTCTTTTGGAGCTCTTGCAAGGGTCCCAAAGCTCATCCCGGTTAATTCATTTATTTCCTTTACATAATTGTTCAGCTTGGTCTCAAGATCACGCCCCCAGGGCGACTTCTTATCGATCATCATGGTGGCCACAGCCGAGCCGTGGTTATTAATCACTTTTTCATCCACCTTGTCAGACCCCGAAACCTCAAGCATCTTTTTCTTGAGTGTTTCAATCCAGGCCGAAGTGGATGTGGTGAGTTCCCTTACCTTCTGGGCCCGTTCAACTGCACTCTTAATCTTTTCCACCTCACTCTTACCCCCATCTTCTATAATTTTTGCAAGCGTCTTGGCATTTGCCTCGTCCGTATCCTTTATTAACTGGTTAAGCGTACCGTTAATGATGGCGAACTTCTCCAACACCGCGTTGCTCACCTGAAGGGCCAGAAGTGCGGTGAGTACCAGGTACATCATACCAATCATCTTCTGCCGCGGGGTTTCTTTTTTTCCTGCCATTTGTTGTACTGTTTAAATTGTGATAATCCTTAAACCCTAATTCCCAATCTTACAATCAACCCTGACCTCCGCCTTTCATGGCGGTAAGCATGCTGCCGTACACCTTGTTCAAGGATGTTAAGTTATCGGTAAGTTTACCCAACTCGCTGGTAAACTTCGTAGTGTTTTCACCTACCTTGGAAAGGCCCTGCATAGCACCGGTAAGGCTTTCGTAGAACTTGTTCATGTTCTTAACATGGCTGTCGGCATCTTTTAACTCCATTTCATAAACCGAATTCAGTGCAGCCAGATTTTTGGTTACTTTCTGAACTTGTGAATGATATTCACCGGCATCCTTTGATGCATTGGCCATTGACCCAACAGCTTCAATGGCTGTTTTGTATGACGCGTTCATATCAGAAAGCGCCTTGGAGGCTGTTTTTACATTGGTCGCATACTCATTGGTAGCCACAGCAGCATTCGTAAGGTTATTCATTTGCTTTGCAGACTCTGCCAGGTTATTAAGTCCCTTACCCAGGTTATCGAGCAGGTTTTGGTCAACTTTGGCTGTTTTCAGCATTTCATCAATTTTCAAAAGCGGAGATTCGGCCGAGTGACCTGGTTTGCGAACGGTTGGCGATGTTACCGAAGGCTCAAAGTCTTCAGCAAGTTCAGGATATACTTTTGTCCAATCGGTTTCTTTCGCTGCGGGTTCAAACGCACTTAAAAAGAAGATGGCCGCTTCAGTTAAGAGACCAACCATCAGCATTTGATCTGCACCGGTAAGGTGTAGAATTTTAAATAGTGCACCGACAATTACGACTGCCGCACCAATACCATAAACCTTTGGCATTATGGTTTTGAAGACTAACTCAGCAATTCCGCCTTTTTTCTTGCTCATTGTAGTATGGGTTTAAGTTTTTGTCTTTTTGATATTGTTTAAAGATAACGAGAGTTTTCGTTTGTTAAAATTCTCTTCCTGATGACCTGCCCAGATGGGTAAGCGCACACCGGAATCCGATGTAAGCCCGGGTAGAATCTTTAAATTCATAGGTGCGTGTACCCGTTTCCAGGTAGTAGGCAACGTCTTTCCATGACCCTCCTCTGATTACCTTCTTGGGTGCAATCTTCGCATTGTACCGGGAATCTTCCGGATTGGTTCGTGGATCTATGAATTGCGGGTTCAAATCCCAAACGGTGGGTACAGAGGCCGGGTTGAAATCATCCAGGCACCATTCACTAACGTTACCGGCCATGTCGTAAAGTCCGTAATCATTCGGGAAGTAAGCCATTACCGGTGAAGTGTACGCAAAGCCATCATCATAAAAGTTACCGCGGCCTGGCTTGAAGTTAGCCAGCATACAACCTTTTGAGTTCCTTATATAGGGGTTACCCCACGGATATTTGGCCATGTCGCGTCCACCGCGGGCTGCATATTCCCATTCTGCTTCGGATGGAAGACGAAAACTGGGCATGGGAAATTCACCAACACTCTTCCGGTAGTCGTTCCAATATGCCGTTCTCCAGTTTGAAAAGAACACAGCCGCGTCCCAGTTAATGCCCACCACAGGATAGTCGTCATAGCCGGGATGCCAGTAGTAATAATCCTGAATGGGATCCCCCATGTGGTGAGAAAAGTCTCGCACCCAGACCGTAGTATCGGGATAATATTTTTGTTTAAATGTTTCCTGATCTACTGTTTCAAATCCCTCAATGCTCCCATTTTCAAGCAGGTGGTAATTAGTGAACTGGCGATACTCATTATTGGTGATTTCGGTATCATCCATGAAGAACGATCCGATGGTAACTTGTTTATTGTAATTGATTTGTGTTGATGCAGGGTCTTCATCGGCTTGCCCCATGTGAAATGTTCCTGCCGGAATTGGAACCATACCAAACGGGCGGGTCATTACCCAGCCTTGCCGGCCACCTACTCCTATAAGTTCTCCTCCATCTCCACCTTTACCTCCCCCAATACCTAATAATCCGCAGGCACTGGCTGCCAATCCTAAAAGTATAATTGTAATTTTTGATGAAGCCGCCTTATCCATAGTTATTAAATCAGTTTGCTTTTTGAGTCCCGAAAATACCGCTTAAAGTGTTACTTTTTGAAACAATTGATTACCAAATTCTATAAAATCTGCATAAAACCAAAATAATTTACCGGTTAATGCCTGTATCGGGGGGTTCTGACAACTTTTTTCCCGACACCTACACTTACCGGCAACTGATAGGTTAGCATAAACTCGTGCGAAAAGTTTTCCTTGGCCGCCCTGTCCTTCACAATAAAGTCTACCGAATAGCCCAGCCTCAGCGATTTATCCTTTAGGAAGCTATACCCCAGCAATAAGTTGGCGGCCTCTCCTGATCTGAACGCTAGCCCGCCCCACATCGTATTCCGAAGGGTGGCAATTACGCCCAAGTCCATTGAAAATTCGTTGAAGTCGGTCTTTATCAGGATAGTCGGGTTTATCTGGAGGTCAAAGTTCACATCATAAAAATAGCCCCCGGTAATGTTCATGTGGTTTTCGAGTGCATTACGCTGGCTCACCCCAAAATCAAATTCCGATTTCAACAGGTGATTCATGCCAATGGCAGCATAGTATTTTTCACTTCGGTACATTATACCCACCCCCAGGTCGGGGCGGATCTGCGACTCTCTGCCGGTACGGGGAACATATGTGCCGGATATCGGGTCATAAACCGAAAGTAGCGGATCGTTAGGTTGAATGGCCCGGTATTTATCAAAGTCCAATGTCTGAGAATACATGCCCAGCTTTATGCCAAAGCTGAGCTTGTTTTCCTTAATGCCAAGATGGTAGGCATACATGGCCTGTACCTCAAGGTTATTCTGAGGTCCTAGTTTATCATTCAGAATATATGCCCCAAAACCACTTTTCAGTTTATAAATAGGGGAGTTGAACGTGAGGATCTGGCTGGTAGGCGCGTTGCCATCGCCAAACGATGATTCATAACCAAGCCACTGGCTTCGATGTATAACAGTTGCTTCCGTTACTCCGTCAACCCCGGCTGCGGCCGGAGTTAAGTAGAGTGTATTAAACATATATTGAGTAAAGTGGGCATCTTGCTGGGCCGTAGCCGTACCCGCGGCTATAAGCAGAAGGCAAAAAATGGTATAATGACCTTTCTTAAGCATGATACGCAAAAATGCAGGATTTAAAGTAAATGCTTTTTCTGCACACTTTCAATGCTGTTGTAATTAAAGTGTAATAAAAAACACCAGTTTGTAAAATCCAATGAATGAAGGGGTTATTTTGCCCCGTTTACCTGCTTAATGTATAATTCAATCGCTCCGGTCATTGAGGGTGCATTGGGTAACGGGGCCTCAATATCGAGGATGAGTCCGGCATCCAGCACAGCCTTGGCCGTAGTAGGACCGAACGCAGCAATGCGTGTATTATTTTGCTTGAAGTCAGGGAAGTTGACAAACAATGAGGATATTCCGGATGGACTAAAAAAAGCCAGGATGTCATAATACACCTCTTTCAGATCCGATAAGTCGCTGGCCACTGTCTGGTACATAATGGCTTCTGTAAAGTCAAATCCGTTTTCTTTCAAAAAGTCCGGGATGTCGCTCTTGCGGATATCCGAGCAAGGGAACAGATATTTCTCATTCTTGTGCTTCTTGAGAATCTCCAGAAGATCCTGAGCTGTTTTTAAACCGGTGAAAATCTTTCGCTTTCTGATCACGATATACTTCTGCAGGTAGTTGGAGGTCTGATCGGAAATACAGAAGTATTTCATATCAGCAGGCATTTCAATCTTTAATTCGTTACAGATGTGGAAGAAGTGATCTACCGCATGCCGGCTTGTAAAAATAATAGCCGTGTGATTCAGAATGTCAATCTTTTGCTTTCGAAATTCCTTGGCGGGTACCGGTTCAACCTGGATGAACGGCCTGAAATCAATTTTCAGACTAAATTTTTCAGCTAACTTAAAGTATGGAGAATTTGGATCAGTGGGGGCCTCTTGCGTAACCAGAATGCTTTTTACTTTACGCATCCTGTCGTTCACTACTTTTTCGCTCATATCAACACGTAACAGGGTCACCTACTTATAAACCTTGATAAGGATGAGAAAGGGTATTATTTCAGTGGCACAAATGTACAAAAATAAATGAATCGCAGAGTGGCTGGTCTTATCCAACAGTTTAAAAAACAACAATCCAATCCAACCAATAAGCGCATAGTGTAATACGCCCATAATGGCTTGGTGGCCGGGGGTTTGTATACCCGTGCTAAAAACCCACGCTACCACAAATGCCAATACTACACCAACAACAAAAAGCAGAAACCGCACAAAGCTAAAGAAATGAAACCCTGCTAATTCCCTCATGTTAAAAAGTATGCAAAAAATAACAAGGACAACTGATTTAAGAAACAAAATTGCAAGAACCAACAAACCTGTGGCGAACCAATGAAGCATCCATCCCGAAAACTCATTTGGATTTTCTGTCGCGAAAACATTGTATTCAAGGGGTATTTGAATAAGCAGTAAGGCCGTTGCTAAACTTACCAAACCATAAGCAAACAGGTTAGTTGTACCCCCGATGCGATTAAACATGGGGTGGTCGTCAGCCTCGCGTAAGGATAAAAAAGTTTGTATAGAAAAGTAATCCGATGCAAGGTTAGAATTAAAACGAAAAATCAGGATCACGAATAGCAGCAACAATAACGAAGCAACAATCATAAAATTGATATATCCGGTACCATTGGGTTTCAATTTGTAAACCTCTGATTCAACCGGTAAAATAATTTCTGAAATGATTTGCGTAGTCAGGTCGGTATTTATCAATGGCTTTTGATGGATGGCAAAGAGCAGTTTTCTCTTTTCCAAAACTTCAGCCAGGCTGTCAATTGAAAGCTTCACACTAACTGCTTCATCCAACGCAAGTTTTCCGTCTATAAAAACTGCAAATGGCCTTGAACTGCCGAGCAAAAGGTGGTCACCGGTAAAATTTTCTAAATCAACAAAGAAGTAAATGGTAGCGGTTTGTTTTGAGGATTGTGATACTAGTTGCTGATCCGAATACATTAACCAATCTGCCTTGAGGTCTTTCTTAACTACCCGGTTCGACTGGGCAAGCACCAAAGGTGTACAAATGAAGAGAAGAAACTGTATTACTAAACCAATTCTCAAGGCAGTGCTTATTATGTTGTCAAAAATACGCAAGACCTTATAAACCTGTACTTTTGTACATCCCCGATCTGCAATGGCCGGTATTTACATTCACATTCCTTTTTGCAAACAGGCTTGTCACTATTGCGATTTTCACTTCTCGACTAACCGAGCTATTGAGCCGGAGATGATTGCCGCAATTGAAAAGGAGTTTGATTTACGCAAAGACTACCTGGGCAACGAACCGATCCAAACCATCTATCTTGGAGGGGGCACACCTTCAATACTATCCGATATTTCCCTTAACCGGATTTTTCAGAAGATATATGCCGGCTTTGAGATCAAACCTGCAGTAGAAATTACTCTTGAGGCAAATCCGGACGATTTAACTATTGAAAAGCTGAGTTTTCTTAAATCATTAGGTGTTAACAGGCTCAGCATCGGTATTCAGACATTTGATGATGCACTGCTCCGCTACCTAAACAGGGCCCACACCGGCACACAGGCCGTGGCAAGCGTTGAAAAAGCACGTGCTGCCGGTTATTCAAACATCAGCATCGACCTTATTTACGCTATACCAGGCCAATCGGTGGCTAACTGGATTACGGATATTGAGCGTGCATTGAATTTACAACCTGAACACATTTCAGCGTATTGCCTCACCCTTGAAGAGAAAACGGCCTTTGGGCGGTGGCAAAAATCCGGCAAACTCATACCCATACCTGACGAGCAAGCTGCCGAATACCTGTACGTTTTGATTGACAAACTTGATAGCAGCGGTTATGAGCAATACGAAATTTCAAACTTTGCCAAACCGGGTTTTAGGTCAAGGCATAACAGCAGTTATTGGAAGCAGGAAAAATACCTGGGCATAGGACCCGGGGCACACTCCTACAACGGCACAAGCCGTCAGGCTAACCTGTCAAATAATTACAGGTATGTGAAGACGATCATGGCGGGTGAACTCCCTGCACAAACAGAATACCTCACCCGTGAAGAAAAGATCAACGAATTCATTCTCACCAGTCTCAGAACATCATGGGGCTTAAATGCCCTGAAACTTAAAGAGGATTTTGAGTTTGATTTGTTGCACAAATATGAGGCTCTACTAAACAATCTTACTGCTAACGGGTTCGTAGAGTTGAATAACGGAGTGATTACGTTAACCCGATCGGGTAAACTGGTTGCCGATAAGATTGCCTCCGATTTGTTTGAAGTACAAACCTAAATGATGACCGCATACGGGCCTTTACCCTTCATTCGCATCGAGCGAATACCACAAGCCCAAGAAGTTTTGTAATTTACCTGCTGTTATGTCAAAGACTTCAGAAGAAAAACGGGTATATATGCTGTTGAAGAGCGTGATCTTTCACTATCACGGTTTGGATGAAGAGGAGCGTAAAGACCTTGAAAAAACAGCCGAAGAACTTGACGCCCAGGATGAATACAAATGGGCCAGTGAATTTGTTGCCCAGGATTACCTTACTGCTTTTGAACGGGCCCGCGATTTTCTGAACGACACCATTGCCGACTACCCGAAAGAAAAGCGTGTGGAGCTCATTAATATGGTGTGGCAGGCCAACAACCTTAAAGGCTACGTTACCGAAATGGAGGCAACGGCCATGTTAAAATTGGCCAAAGACTGGAATGTGCAGAAGGAACTAATTGAGTTGGTGCTGAAGTAACTACAAACTCATCATATCCTTAAACTTGGCGGCCTGCCTGCGGCTTACCTCTACTTTATCGCCTCCCTTAAGTTTCACCATCAACCCCCCATTAAACCAGGGTTCAATACCCTCCACCCAACTTAGGTTAATAATGTGTTTGCGGCTGGCACGGAAAAAGGCACGGTCGTCCAGTTTCTCATCCAATGCATTAAGCGATTTATGAATCATGGGGCGGTTGGTATCAAAGTACACTTTAATGTAATTCCCATCGGATTCAAAAAGCCGGATGTTCGCCAGGCTCACAAACCAGCAGCGGTCGCCATCTTTCACAAACACCTGGTCGTTGAGTCCGAGTTTTTTATCGGCAGCAACTTGCTCGGCTGTGCGCCTGCTTCGTTCTTTCTCCGCGATTTTAGAAATGGTTTCTGCCAGTCGTTCGGGTTGTATAGGCTTCAACAGGTAATCCAGGGCATTCACCTCAAAGGCTTTGAGCGCAAATTCATCATAAGCGGTGGTGAAAACAACCAGCGGAACGGAATCGAGTTCTTCCAGGAGTTGGAACCCTGTTTTATCCGGCATTTGAATATCCAGAAACAAAAGTTCGGGGTTGTGCTCATTAATGAGGTGCATAGCCTCATCGGCATTAGCGGCTTCTCCAATTACCTCAATACCCGGGTGCGCTTCCAGTAATTTCATTAATTCTTTACGCGCCAGTCTTTCGTCATCGATGATCAGTGCTTTCATTGGGAGTGGTTTGTGGAATGATTACTTCCGTAAGGACAAAATTATTCATTTCATTAACAATCCTGAAAGAGGCGCCATCGCCATAGAGCAGGCGCAGCCGGTGAACCGTATTCTGTAACCCAACTCCGGATGTGCTCCGCCTTGCCCCGTTAAGCAGATGGCCGCTGTTGCGGATTTGAATTTTCAGCCTGTTGCTTTCTACCGAGGTGCGTAGCTGAATCAGGCCTCCGGCCTTCAGTTTCGATACTCCGTGCTTCACCCCATTTTCTACGAGGGTTTGCACCATGAACGGAGGGACAAAATAATTGTATGAATCGGGGTGAATATCAAATTCGGTTTTAAGCCGTTCCTCAAAACGAATACTCTCCAGGCCCAGGTAGTCTCGTACAATTTTCAACTCATCGCCAAACTTAGTAAGTCCCTTCTTATCAAAGGTTAACGAATTACGTAAAATGTTGGAGAGTTGGTTAATGGCAAGTTTTGATTTTTCGGGATTTTCATCAACCAGTGCCCGAATGCTGTTCAACGCATTAAAAATAAAGTG
Source organism: Cyclobacteriaceae bacterium (assembly GCA_046294915.1). Classification (GTDB taxonomy): domain Bacteria; phylum Bacteroidota; class Bacteroidia; order Cytophagales; family Cyclobacteriaceae; genus UBA2336. Next base: position 14,267 of record JBKBOE010000037.1, read on the forward strand.
GGGGTTAAGTTGTGCTTTCAGGTTGTTGAGCTCGCTTTCAATCATAGAAGCTTCGTACTTCAATGACTTGTTGTAGCGTTCTACATAATGATACGTGAAATAAAAAACCGACCACAGAAATAATAAAAAGATGTAAAAAGCGGCATACCCAAAAATCTGCTCCAGTTGAAATGCCTGCGAACGAACACCCGCTATATTAAGCCAGTAGGCAACCGGTATGCGCAGAAAATAAATGCCGATACCCAATACGACCACACTGCTTACCACGCGGGGTATCATGGCGGGCACCGGCAAACTTAACCACTTCCACTGGTTAAGTACCTGCCTGAAAAAATGGGTTGCCGAAAGGCAGATGACAGCCTCTGCCACAAAAAAAATAATTCTGCGGCTGCTAATGTTCTGTTGCGACTGCATATTGAAAAAGATGATTTGCAGCAAGGCGTACACCGTCCAGGTGCTGAGTTGAAGTATCCAGTAAAGTCTGCGCTTATTATCTACCATGCCGTAGTAAAATTACGCAATTGCCCAATTGAACTTTACGGATTACATGAACGGCTCATTTAAAAGAACTTGTAGCGGAGAAGGTAAAAGAAAAGAATGGTTGTAGTGATAATCAGTATCCAGGTAAGAATTACCAGCGGCCTTCTAACCTGCTCCAAACGAGGCTCTGTAGTTAACGCATTTACTATAAAAGCCGATCCGGCAAGCGCATACAGCCAAAACTCCAGATAATCCTTTAGGTAAAGCTGGTACATCCCAAAGGCCATGAAGATGCTGCCAAACAAATATTGCCGGAGGTGAGCGTTCATAGGCTGGGCAAAGAAAGGAAAAAAATCAGGCTAATTCGCTTTTTAAAAACCGGCCGGTATAGCTTGCCGGGTTTTTAACAACTTCTTCGGGGGTTCCCAGGGCTACTATCCTTCCGCCTTGCTCCCCACCCTCCGGCCCCAGGTCAACCAGGTAATCGGCCGACTTGATTACGTCCATGTTGTGCTCAATCACCAGTACCGTATTTCCTTTATCAACCAATTTATTCAATACATCAAGCAGGTGGGAAATATCCTGAAAGTGCAGGCCGGTGGTTGGTTCATCCAGAATGTACAAGGTCTTCCCTGTATCGCGTTTTGAAAGCTCGGTTGCCAGTTTTACACGTTGTGCCTCTCCGCCAGACAAGGTAGTAGCATGCTGCCCCAGCGAAATATACCCTAACCCTACATCGCCAAGGGTTTGAATTTTTCGTAAAATCCTCGGTTGATTTTCAAAAAACGGTATAGCCTCTTCTACCGTCATGTCCAACACATCGCTTATAGACTTTCCCTTAAACCGAACTTCCAGCGTTTCGCGGTTGTATCGCCTGCCCTTGCAGGTTTCACAATTCACATAAACATCCGGAAGAAATTCCATTTCAATTAATCGCAAACCTGCCCCTTCGCACGTTTCGCATCGGCCCCCTTTTACATTGAACGAAAACCTGCCCGGCTTATACCCGCGTATTTTCGCCTCCGGCAACTGTGCAAACAAATCACGAATCTCAGTAAATACACCGGTATAGGTTGCAGGGTTCGACCGGGGAGTACGGCCGATGGGCGATTGATCTACCTCAATCACTTTATCGATATGTTCAAGTCCTTCAATTTTTTTGTAGGCAAGCGGCTCAGTGCGCGAATTAAAAAAATGCCGGTTTAAAATCGGAAAAAGTGTATCATGAATGAGGGTTGACTTTCCGCTTCCCGAAACGCCTGTAATGCAGGTAAGTGTTCCCAACGGTAAACTCAGCGTTATGCCTTTCAGGTTGTTACCGGATGCCTCACGCAAAATAATTTTCTTACCATTGCCCTGCCTGCGTTCCCTTCGGTAAGCAATTCGTAAATCGCCATTTAAGTACTGAGCCGTTATGCTTTTATTTTTCAGAAACGACACCGGATCACCCTCTGCAACAATCAGCCCGCCATGCCGCCCTGCACCCGGACCAATGTCGATCACATAATCCGATTCGAGCATCATCTCCTTATCGTGTTCAACCACCACAACCGTATTGCCAAGGTCGCGAAGGTCTTTCAGTGCTTTGATAAGCTTTACATTATCGCGCGCATGAAGACCAATGCTGGGCTCATCCAGAATATACATTACGCCAACCAGTTGAGTGCCTATTTGGGTTGCCAGGCGGATACGCTGTGCCTCACCTCCGCTTAACGTACGCAATGGGCGGTTAAGGTGCAGGTAGTCAAGTCCAACATCCAGTAAAAAACCAATCCGTTTACGGATCTCCTTCAGAATCTCTGTAGCAATGATTCGTTGCTTTTCAGTTAACCGGCTCTCCACACCGGTAAACCACCGGTTCAGGCCGGCAATATCCCATGCGGCAAGTTCGGCAATGTTTCTGCCGTCAATCTTAAAGTGCAGTGACTCCTTCTTCAGCCGTGCACCGTGGCATTCCGGACAGGTCTTTGAAATGGTGAAGTCTTCTACCCACCGCTTAACCGCTTCGGTTCCTTCATCGCGCTGTTTTTTCAAAAAATTTACGATGCCTTCAAACCGGGTATTCCACTCCGTTCCGGGATACTTCACGGAAGGCACTGCCACCGGCACATCGTCACCATACAAAAGTACGTTGAGTACCTCAGCAGGAATTTGCTCAATGGGTGTTGCAAGCGAGCATTTGTAACGCTTCAGAATAGCCTCAATTTTTTTAAAAATCCAGATATCGCGGTACTCGCCCAAGGGTAAAATTCCGCCCCTGCTGATGCTCCGGCTTTTATCGGGTATTACGGATTCTTCCGTTATCTCTTCAATCTGCCCCAGCCCATTGCATACCGGGCAGGCGCCATAGGGTGAATTGAATGAAAATGTATTGGGTGCGGGTTCATCGTATGAAAGGCCCGTTTTGGGGTCCATTAAAAACCGCGAGTAGTAATGCACCTTGCCGGATTCTTCAAGCACCATCATGACACCCTTTCCTTCTTTCAGCGCATTGTTAATGGATTGGCCTATCCGGAATCTCTCCTTCATATCCGCAACAATCCGGTCAATAACAATTTCAATATCGTGGATTTTGTAACGGTCAACCTGCATCTTGGCGGCAAGATCTTTCAACTCGCCATCAATACGCACTTTCGTGTAGCCCTGTTTTCTAATCTGTACAAACAATTCGCGGTAATGCCCCTTTCTTCCTTTAACTACCGGAGCGAGCAACGTGAGTTTCTTTCCTTTAAAGTTTTGCAGAACAGCATCCAGGATCTGATCTTCCGATTGCCTGATCATTTTTTCTCCAGATAGGTACGAAAACGCCTCGGCCGTTCGCGCATACAACAGGCGCATGAAATCGTAAATTTCAGTAACCGTACCCACTGTTGATCGGGGGTTGCGAGAAGTGGTTTTTTGTTCAATAGAGATAACCGGGCTCAACCCATTAATCTTATCCACATCAGGCCGCTCCAGGTTTCCGATAAAACTGCGGGCGTAGGCCGAAAAACTTTCCATATACCTACGCTGACCTTCGGCATAAATGGTGTCAAAGGCTAGCGATGATTTACCGCTTCCGCTGATGCCAGTTACTACCACCAGTTTATTTCGCGGAAAAGTGACACTAATGTTTTTAAGATTGTGTTCGCGCGCTCCAATAATTTCAACGAAATCCGATCCGGTTGTCTCCTTAAATTTTCTGTCTGCTGCGCGGGTAGTTGTCATGGCACTAATTACAAAGTTGAATTGTGAATTGTTATCAGGCAACAGGAAAATATTGGACTGACACTGCACGCCCTGATTAGGCAACGTCCTTGCCGGTAACGGCTTTCAGCATGCCAAACCAATCCTGTCGGTCAAGTTTAACATGAAGGGCAGCGGCTGCCTCTCTCAATCGATCTGGTTTGGTTGTGCCCAGTATCGGAAAAATGCGGGCCGGATGGCGCAGTAACCAGGCTAACAGCAATTGACTAACGGTGCAATTATTATGTATGGCCAGGTTTTCCAGTTTTCGCTCAATGGATTCGCCTTGCCCCGAAGTACTAAAATATTTTCCTCCACCCAAGGGCGACCAGGCCATGGGTGAAACACAGTGTTTCATCAGTGTATCTACTGTACCATCGAGCAACCTGCTGTGATTAAACAGTGAAATTTCAACCTGATTGGTAACCAACGGATGCGGAGTATAATGCCGAAGCAACTCAAATTGTGATGCGCTAAAGTTAGAAACCCCAAACCATAACACTTTGCCTTGTTCCTTTAGCAAACTAAAGGTCCCTGCAACTTCTTCCGGATTCATCAGCGGATCGGGCCGGTGCAGGAGCAGCACATCCAGCCGATCGGTTGAGAGATTGGTTAATGAATTTTCAACCGACCGGACAATATGATCCTTCGAAGTATTGTAATGCTTAATGCGATGTTCCGGGCGTGCTGACGATACCAGCCGGATGCCGCATTTGGTGACAAGTTCAATTTTATTGCGGAGGGATGGGTTGCCTTTCAGCAGAACGCCAAACCGCTTTTCGTTTTCATAATCGCCATAAATATCGGCATGATCAAATGTGGTGATGCCGCATTCCAGCGCGGTTTGTATAAGTCGTTCTGTTTCGGACGTCTCCAGCCTCCAACGCCATGCCCCGGCTATGACTCGGGAGAGGCGGGGCCCATGCAAGCTTATCTGTTCTTTCATCACCAGCAAATTAACTAAGATTGGATACTCCGCTATGAAATTCCCTGTTTCTAAATCAACTTAAACGTTTGCAATCCTGATACTTCTGCTAACTTGGCAAAAATTTTATGGCTTATGCAAGCTGAAATCCTCGACTTTGTTAAACGCAGAAATCCAAACGAACCTGAATTTATCCAGGCTGCAGAAGAAGTAATTCTGTCGGTATTGCCGGTATTAGAAAAACACCCGGAGTTCCGCAAACTGAAAATCCTGGAGCGCATGCTGGAGCCTGAGCGGCTGATCTCCTTCAGGGTTACCTGGCTGGATGATAAAGGAGAGGTACAACTCAACCGCGGATACCGCGTGCAGATGAATAGCGCCATCGGACCCTACAAAGGAGGGCTTCGTTTTCATCCTTCAGTAACCCCAAGTGTACTGAAGTTTCTTGCTTTCGAACAGATTTTTAAAAATGCACTTACCGGCATACCCATGGGTGGCGGCAAAGGCGGATCGGATTTCGACCCCAAGGGAAAAAGCGAGAATGAAATCATGAAATTCTGCCAGGCCTTTATGAGTGAACTTACGCGCCATATCGGTCATCGCCTGGATGTACCTGCAGGTGATATTGGTGTTGGCGGCCGCGAAGTAGGTTACATGTTTGGCGCCTACAAAAAAATCAAGAACGAATTTACCGGTGTATTTACCGGTAAAGGAATTGGCTGGGGCGGCAGTTTAATCCGCACGGAAGCTACCGGCTATGGACTGATTTACTTTGCCGAAAACATGCTGCATACGAAAAATGAATCCATTAAAGGAAAAACATGTTTGGTTTCCGGATCCGGCAATGTAGCACAATACGCTATTGAAAAAATAATTCAACTAGGAGGCAAGCCGGTCACCGCTTCTGATTCTGATGGGTTTGTGTATGATGCCGATGGGATAACCCTGGCCAAACTGGATTTCATAAAAGATCTGAAAAACAACAGGCGAGGCCGCATTAAGGAATATGCTGAAAAATTTAAGGGTGTGGTCTATACGCCCATTGATGCCAAGGCCGGAAGTAACCCCCTTTGGAACATCAAAGCCGATTGCGCGTTCCCCTGCGCTACTCAAAACGAAGTAAACGGAACCGATGCCAAAAACCTGGTGAAGAATGGTGTTAAGCTGGTTGGGGAGGGAGCGAATATGCCCGTAACCATTGAAGGAATTAACGTGCTTATTGATAATGGTGTGATGTACTCGCCCGGTAAGGCCAGCAATGCCGGTGGTGTTGCCACCTCGGGCCTGGAGATGACCCAAAACTACATGGGCAGCAACTGGACACGCGAAGAAGTTGATGCAAAACTTCAGGGCATTATGAAAAACATCCACGACACCTGCCTGGCTGCAGCCAACGAATATGGCAAGCCGGGCAATTATATGGTAGGCGCCAACATTGCCGGCTTCCTTAAAGTAGCCAATGCTATGAAAGCGCAGGGTGTATTATAAGCTCTTCCGTAAATTTTACATTAAAAGTCCGTTGAGTGGCGGACTTTTTTTATGTGTGCTAAAACACAGTGACCTGCTAAACGAAGTAGAGCGGAATGCCCGTTGTCATCATGGTTGCTACTCAGGCTCCGGGTGCTGCTGGTTGATTATTGCTTCCTTTTGTAAAAAACCAGGTGCGGAATATGCCCGTCAACTTCCTCACTCAGGGTATAATACCCATTTCCATTATAGCAAAATGCAATGCTCTCCCCGCGTGCTTCGGGCGTGTATGGTAAAACGTTGGGCGATCGTTTTAACACTTCGGCAATGGTTTCATCACTGTTACGCTTCCAGTAGTAAACTGAACTGTAATCCTTAACCAGAATCTCTGAACCATCCGGAGAAATATCACCGCTTACAATCTGATTAAAGTATCGCGGATGATAGCCCTTTTCTTCACCCAGGCGGTTAAAGTCAAGTGCCGCGGCCGTCAGCTCGGCAGTTATAACTTCGGTAGTCGATTGCGGAAACGGAAGGCGGTAAAGGTTCACACGCTTTTCGCGTTTCGAAATGATATATAGATCTTTTGTCAGCGGATCAACCAACAATGCTTCGGCATCGCGCCTCCCATCGGGGTACACAAATTTGATGACTTCAACATGAGTAAGTGTGGTGTCTCTTCCGTTATATACCGGCTCCTCCATTCGATAGATATACTTTAATTCGTATTGTGCTTCATTATCGCCAATCTCGCCAATGTACACATAGGTTTTGGTTGAATCCGGGCCGGGCCCTACTGCCATGTCTTCCCAGTCGCGATTTTTAATTTCCGGAAAATTCACAATCATCATAGTGCGCCCCAGCGAATCAATTAAAAAAATTCTGGACTTGTCGCCACTGTCGTTGTGCGTCCACAGCATACCGGGATTGACAAGGCTCGCTGCCAGGCCCGATGCCTCATTGATTGCGCGATCAGCCAACTGGCCCCTGCTTATACCCGGTTCAAAAAACTCTTCATTTACCACAGCCTGCGGTGAACTGCTGCAGGCCCCAATCAAAAGGCCAATAAAAAGATTGATTGTCAGTCTCATTCCTGTAGAAAATGCGCTGCGAATATAAACAGGATGTTATCCAACTCAAGCGGGCCACAGATGTAATCGGGTTTAAGATCAATTTTGGTAGGTTTGCATCATGCAGAACGAAGAACTTCATTCTGATGATGGCGAAGATGAACTTTTGTTCGAACATCACCGCCTTGTGGCCGACCCCGGACAAACGTTGCTGCGCATTGATAAATTTTTGAACGACCGGCTGCCTAACGTTACGCGCACCAAAATCCAGAAGGGAATTGATGAGGGTTTTGTAACGGTTAATGGCAAGTTGGTCCGTTCGAATTATAAGGTTCATCCAAATGATGTCATTGTGATCTCACTGCCTGAACCTCCGCGCGATACTGAAGTCATTCCTGAAAACATACCGTTAAACATTGTTTTTGAAGATGATCACCTGCTGGTAATCAACAAACCGGCAGGGATGGTTGTACACCCGGCTTACCAGAACTGGAGCGGAACACTGGTCAATGCGCTGGCTTATCACTTTAAAAACCTGCCGCAGCTTCCGGGCAATGAAGGGAAGCCGGGCCTGGTACACCGCATTGATAAAGACACATCGGGCTTGCTGGTCATTGCCAAGTCTGAACCCGTTATGACAGGCCTTGCCAAGCAGTTTTTTAATCATACCATTGAACGCACCTACTGGGCCCTGGTGTGGGGCGAGCCCGATCCTGCTGAAGGAACCATATCAGTAAATGTCGGCCGAAGCCTGAAAGACAGGCGTGTTGTTGCCGCATTTCCCGCGGGCGACATGGGCAAACATGCGGTTACCCATTATAAAACCCTGAAGCAACTGCGCTATGTTTCACTGGTTGAATGCCGGCTGGAAACCGGTCGCACCCACCAAATCAGGGCGCACATGAAATACACCGGGCATCCGCTTTTTAATGACGCAACCTATGGCGGAGATGCGGTAGTAAAGGGAACCGTATTCACCAAATACAAACAGTTTGTGCAAAACTGTTTTAAACTTATGCCACGACAGGCCCTGCACGCAAAAACATTAGGCTTCATTCATCCCGTAACCGGACAAAAGATGGAATTCAACTCTGATTTACCCGAAGATTTCAAATCGGTACTGGATAAATGGGAAAAGTATGTGCAGCATAATTGAATTTCACTACCCGTTAAATCCACGATTACACAAAAAACCAGTAATTCTGAGTTTTGCGGTAACAACGTTTTGATGAAAGTAAGTGGTAAATAAAGAGTAAAGAATAGTTTATCCGGCACCGGTTGAATGCCCCGATGTCAAAAAAAAACGCAGGTAGCGTTACGCCCGGGATTTCAGGCTGCGATCTGTCTTCAGTGCCTGGCGAATCTCTTTCATTGCTTCGCGCTTGAACCGTCTGTACTTCGACTCATCGCGCGAGGCCACCAGCATACTATTAATGTATGCCAGCACCTTTTCTGTTTGCGATTGATCCAATGCATTGAGTGACTCCAGGATCTGCAGCTTTTGCGTTGCTGTGGTCATGGTGTTGTAGTGGTTGATACAGTAAAGATAACGTTTATCCGGTTAAAAAGTTCGGTGTAACCGATTGATAATGAAAAGGTAACGGTCAGTTAACCGACAATTCTGATTTCAAAAAAAGTGCTTTCTGTAGTCATTTACCCAATGATTAACCTCATTCTAATATTTCCTTCACTTATCTTTAATTTATGAAGAACTCATCCAAATCAAAACTTACCCTAAGCGTGCATGCCGGTTCGGCAGGCGATACGCAATTTGGCGGTTTAACCACGCCACTCTTTCCTGCGGCTGCCTACGATTACCGCCAAGGTGTTCGCTACCCGCGTTACTTTAACACGCCTAACCACCGGGCAGCAGCCGAAAAAATTGCCGCACTTGAAAATACTGAAGACGCATTGGTGTTCAGTTCAGGCATGGCCGCCATTTTTACGGCCATCATGGCGCAGGTCAAAGCCGGTGATCACCTCATTTTTCAAAATGACTTGTATGGAGGTACACACCATGCGGTGGTTAATGAACTGAACCGCTATGGCATTGCGTATTCTATGGTGGATGCGGGTAACCTGCAAAATATAGAGCACGCTATCCGCAAGAATACGAAAGCGATTTACGTTGAATCGCCATCTAATCCCTTACTGAAAATTACTGACCTGGCAGGCGTGGTAAAAATTGCCCGCAAGCATAAGCTCGTTACACTCATTGACAACACCTTTGCCTCACCGGTAAATCAAAACCCTGCCGACTTGGGCATTGATATTGTGCTGCACAGCGGCACCAAATACATTGGCGGCCACAGCGACCTGATGTGTGGAGTAGTAGCCGCCTCAAAAAAGTTCATTGATCCTATTAAACAGAGCGCTCTTCATTTTGGCGGCAATGCCGATGCCAACACCTGCTGGCTGGTGGAGCGCAGCTTAAAAACGCTGGTGCTGCGTGTGCGCCAGCACAACATAAATGCCATGCAGCTAGCAGAATGGCTGAGCAAAAACAAAAAAGTAGCGCGCGTTTTTTATCCAGGATTAAAAACGCATCCCGGCCACACCATTGCCAAAAGGCAAATGTCGGGAGGCTTTGGCGGAATGCTCTCATTTGAACTGAAAGGTAACCCCGATCGATTTGTATCCCGCCTTGAACTTATCAAACCGGCTGTTAGCCTTGGTGGTGTGGAGTCAACGGTAAACCAGCCGGTAAAAACCTCGCATGCTAAGCTCACTGCGGCTGAACGAAAAAAGGTAGGTATATCCAATAGCCTGATCCGCCTTTCAGTAGGCATTGAAGATGCAACCGATTTGATTAACGATATTGAAGGAGCCTTATAATTTGAAATGGGTAAAATTGTTCAAATCCCGGTATCAAATGGTTACAGGCCACACGCCTGACCAATGAAATGGAAGTAATTGGGAACAATCAAAGCCCTTAAATAATTCGATAATCAGAAGATACGAATGCCATGCCCGCTTCCGGGCCGGTAAATCACAAGCCTGCATACTTTTTAAATAAAGCAGGTTGATATCTTTGCGGTTCAGTTAAAACGACCGTAGAAGAAAACCAAAAGAAAATGTGCGGAATAATCGGAGTATTTGAACTCAAAACCAATGCAGCAGAACTAAGGCCAGGGGTATTGGATATGGCGAAAAAAATTCGCCACCGGGGGCCCGACTGGTCAGGAATTTATTGTGGAGACAAGGCCATACTGGCACATGAACGGCTGGCAATTGTTGATCCTACTTCCGGCAGACAACCCCTTATCAGCAGCGATGGAAATTTAATTCTTGCCGTAAACGGTGAAATATACAACCATCAGGAATTAAAGAAGACGCTGAAAAAAGAGTACCCCTTTAAAACCAAATCCGATTGCGAAGTAATCCTTGCACTGTATCGCGAAAGTGGAGTACAGTTTCTTGAAGAACTCAACGGCATTTTTGCCTTTGCGCTGTATGACCAATTAACTAACGACTATTTTATTGCCCGCGACCACATGGGGATCATACCCCTTTATTATGGCAAGGATAAACAGGGCAATATGTACGTTGCCTCAGAAATGAAGTCGTTAGAAGGAGTTTGTACTTCATTCCAGCCATTTCCACCCGGGCATTACCTTTTAGGCAGTGAAGGCAAGCTAACAAAATGGTACCACCGTGAATGGGTAAATTATGATTCGGTAAAATCAAATGTTACTGATATTGCCAAACTGAGAAAAACACTGGAAGACGCTGTTCACCGCCAGTTGATGTCGGATGTTCCGTACGGTGTGTTGCTCTCAGGCGGGCTCGATTCTTCCATTGTTTCGGCAATTGCCAAAAAATTTGCTGCAAACCGCATAGAAACTCAAGATAAAGAAATGGCCTGGTATCCGCGCCTCCATTCATTTGCAATTGGATTAGAGGGCTCACCCGACCTTGCAGCAGCACAAAAAGTTGCCGATTATATCGGTACGGTGCATCACGAAATTAAGTTTACAATACAAGAAGGACTGGACGCCTTGCGCGATGTAATCTATCACCTGGAAACGTATGATGTTACTACCGTTAGGGCTTCCACACCCATGTATCTGCTCGCCAGAGCAATAAAAGCCATGGGTATTAAAATGGTTTTATCGGGCGAAGGGTCAGACGAATTGTTTGGCGGGTATTTGTATTTCCACAAAGCTCCCAACCCGCAGGCATTTCATGAAGAAACGGTAAGAAAGCTAAGCAAGCTGCATCTCTATGATTGTTTACGGGCCAACAAAGCGCTTGCCGCATGGGGTGTTGAGGGCAGGGTTCCTTTTCTTGATAAAGAATTTATAGATGTTGCCATGAATTTAAATCCAAAAGATAAAATGGCTGGAAACGGACGCATTGAAAAATGGATTTTACGCAAAGCATTTGAAGATTACTTGCCCGAAAGTGTTGCCTGGCGACAAAAAGAACAATTTTCAGACGGTGTGGGGTATAATTGGATCGATACCCTTAAGCGAACGGCAACAGCACTAGTTACAGACGAGGATTTTGCAAATGCATCAACCCGTTTTCCCATTCAAACTCCGCAATCAAAAGAGGAATACTATTACCGGAGTATTTTTAGCGAGCACTTTCCCTCCGATTCGGCAGCGCTTTCGGTTCCTTCAGTTCCTTCGGTTGCGTGCAGCACGCCCGAGGCTCTTTCATGGGACTTAGCCTTTAAAAATATGAACGACCCATCGGGAAGGGCAGTAAAAAATGTACATGCTGACGGGTACAAATAATATTGCTATTCAATGGGCATGGAGGTAGCGGGCCAAGGCTTAGGTACGGGCCTTCCCCCGCAGTAACTCTCCCGAAAGGCTTTGCCAATTACGTATTACCGTTTCCTCAACACCACCAGCCGGTAGCTCTTATATTTCTTAAAATTTTCGGGATTGCGCTGGCCGGTGAAATGTTTCAGGCGGTTCTTTTCAATTTTCTTTTTGTACTTCCACAGCAAAAACTTATACATCCATGGGCTTCGACATTTGATCAGTTCACCCAACATAAGAACAGCAGGGTACACCACGTCCATGGTGAGGTTGTTGATCAGTGTCATCGTTGGTGCAATCGCTTCGGTAATGTCCATATCTTCTACCACATCAAACGGCTGCTGCTTCAGCAGATCGTAAAACTGTACCAGGCGATGGCCGCCACCCAATGGGCTTGTGCCCTCGGCTTCGGTGCGGAAGAAATCTGCCAGCAAAATATGTCCACCCGGTTTTAAAACCCTCAGGCTTTGCGCAAAACCTTTAGTCATGTCAATGTACTGGTAACTCTCACTGAACAGGCACAGGTCGAATTTTTCATCTGTGGAAAAGTCTTCGAAACGCATCATGTGTACAGTGGCCTTGCCTTGAAGTCGCTGCGCTGCTTTTTCTGTAAGTATACTGGGTAATGAAACGCACGTAACCGAATAACCCACATGAATCAACTCCTCAGCCATATTACCCGATCAACATCCTCTGTCGAGACTGGTTTTGGTACCGGACGTTATATGCTC
>JBKBOE010000038.1:0-26535 GCA_046294915.1 Cyclobacteriaceae bacterium
CCCTGGAAGGCCTGAAAGATTATGTTATCTGGACCCAACGGACAGATGAAAAAATTGAACTCACCGAAGCAGAACTGGTATTTGCCGGCTTCGGCATTGTGGCACCCGAATACAACTGGAACGACTACGAAGGGCTTGAGGTGAAAGATAAAGTTGTTTTGGTGATGGTGAATGACCCCGGTTTTGGTTCAGGCGACTCCACCCTGTTTAAAGGAAACACCATGACCTACTACGGCCGCTGGACGTACAAATTTGAAGAAGCTGCACGGCAGGGCGCGAAAGGTGTTTTGATCATTCATGATGATGTGCCCGCGGGTTATGGATTCTGGATCGTTCAGAATAACTGGAACACCTCGCGCCTGTACCTGGATACACGGTCTACCAATCCGTATTTCTGCGACATGGTGGGTTGGGTTACAAACCCCACCGCGAAAAAATTATTTGAAACAGCCGGACTGGATTGGGCTACTACCGTTTCGGCTGCACGCAAGCCGGGTTTTAAAGCAATACCCATGAACCTTAGTCTTTCAACCTCGCTTTCGGTACAGGCTACTTATGATAAATCGTATAATGTGGTTGGAAAAATTACCGGCTCGCAGCAGCCGGATGAATACATTATCTACTCCACCCATTGGGATCACCTGGGCACCGGCAAGCCGGATGAAAAAGGCGATACAATATATAATGGCGCTCTCGACAATGCCAGCGGAACGGCCGGCATACTGGAACTGGCTAAAGCATTTACGGCAGTAAAGAACAAACCCAACCGCACTATCATTTTTCTGATAGTAACAGCCGAAGAGCAAAACCTGCTGGGGTCTGCCCATTATGCCGCTAACCCCATCTACCCAAAAGAAAAAACCGTAGCCAACATTAACATTGACGGCATCAACCCGTATGGCAAAATGAAAGATATTGTTGTGGTGGGCATCGGGCAATCCGATTTGGAGGATTACCTGGATGAAGAAGCTAAAGCCGTTGGCCGATATACTTCTCCTGAACCCAATCCGGTGGCCGGCTATTATTTCCGGTCCGATCATTTCAGCTTTGCTAAAGTGGGAATACCGGCACTCTACACCGCCACCGGTATTGACCACTTCGAAAAAGGAGCTGAATATGGCAAGCAACTTCAGGATGAGTATGTATCCAAATACTACCACAAGCCATCGGATGAATACGACCCTTCGCGCTGGAACCTGGAGGGAGCCGTAGAAGACCTGAAACTTTTGTTCAATGTAGGCAAGCGGTTGGCATTCGAGAATAACTGGCCCCGGTGGAAGCCGGCATCGGAGTTCAGGGCTACGCGTGAAGCGTATCGCAAATAGCACCCTTCAGCTTATCGGACATAATTTTTTATACCATGAAAATAAAAGTTCTACTACTCATTATATGCATCGGTGCAATTGTATCCGGTTGCCGGAAGGGAACATCCACGTTACCTTACGATCCGGTAGCCGAATCCATAAAATTTTCGCCACCGGATAAAACACCCCGGCCAGAAGGCACAGCCCTGGAACTCGGCCTTGCCGGCAGCGCCAAAGTGTTTTGCTCGGCCTTGTTCGTTTCAGGAAGAAGACCCGAGGAGGCTATTGTTCACAGCTTAACCATGTTTATGCCGGAAAGCGAACGCAGCCACGTTACCTATTCCATCGATAAAGCGAAAAAATCGGTAACCATGATGTACAACGACACGCTTTCGCGTTCAGCAACTTTTCATGGCGATTGCGGCTGCATTATCGATACAAAAAACGGATTAGCTTTTTCTCCGCCTGTCATTACCACTACCCTGCCCGATGCGTCAACACAACCCTGGCCCATGGGCGATGCGGTTGAAAAAACAGGCACGCCCGCCAGCATTCATCCCGACTCGTTGAAGAAAGCCGTTGAGACTGCCTTTGCTCCCGATTCCTACACAGCCGCATACCTGGTTATCCATAAGGGCAGGATCATCGCTGAACGATACGACCATGAAGCAAATGCCAACATGCAACTGGAAAGCTGGTCGATGGGTAAAAGCATCACTGCATTGCTGATTGGGCGCATGATTCAACAAGGGTATTTCAAACTGGATGACCGAGCACCCGTTCCTGCCTGGCAGCAGGAGGGCGACCCGCGAAAAGAAATACGGATTAAAGACCTGTTGCAGATGAGCAGCGGCCTTCACTTCCTTGCGCACATGGACCCGGAGGTGAAAACCTACACCCAATACCTCGATCACTGGTACATTTACACCGGTGCGGTAGATGTTTTTACGTACAGCTATTCACGGCCGCTGCAATACGTGCCCGGCAGCACGGGCCGATACCGCAACTGCGATCCATTAACGGCAGGTTACATCATCCGTAAAACCTGCGAAGAAAACGGTTTGAATTATCATCAATACCCGCAGCAACACCTGTTCGATAAAATTGGCATTCGAAAACAGGTTTTGGAAACCGACCCTTACGGCAATTTTCTATTGTCGGGTTATGACTATGGCACAGCACGCAACTGGGGCCGGCTTGGATTACTATGTCTGCAGGATGGCGTTTGGAACGGAGAACGCCTGCTGCCCGAGGGTTTCGTTGATTTTGTTTCATCACCTGCACCCGGCTGGGAACCTCCCCGGTATGGCGGATTCTTCTGGATTAACATCGATACGTTTCCAATCAAAGAGAAAGCCTACTACGCAGCCGGGGCCGGAGGGCAGTACACCATTATTATACCTGAAAAAAATCTGGTGGTTGTACGCATGGGTCATTTCAACGGATCAGCGGCAGGTACACGTGCACTGGGCAAGTCACTGGCCACGTTGGTTAATGCAATAGCACCAACTCCCTGAGTATAGCAACTAAGTCATCTCAATATTAACCGGCTCGCAGGCGCACCCTGAAATCGGTGTGATTTAATCAAAATCAGAAACGAATGCACGTTGGTTTAAAGCTTCAACTGCATACCTAACTACTGTTAGCTAAATCGTGGGTTTGTAAGTATTTTTGACTTTCGCTTTACCATCATGAGTTCGCAAACCATCAGCCCAAAAAAGGCAGAACAAAAACCCAACCTGGCCGGCCACCAGCCACCGGAACCTTACAAGCCTAAAAACAAAGTGCGTATTGTTACGGCTGCCAGCCTGTTCGATGGACACGATGCCGCCATTAACATTATGCGCAGAATTATCCAGGCCACCGGTTGTGAGGTAATCCACCTGGGGCATGACCGTAGCGTAGAGGAAGTAGTGAACACCGCTATACAGGAAGATGCGCAGGCCATTGCCATAACCAGCTACCAGGGCGGGCACATGGAATATTTTAAATACATGTACGATCTGCTTCAAGAAAGAGGTGCAGGTCATATTAAACTATTTGGCGGGGGCGGGGGCGTAATTCTGCCCGATGAAATCAAAGAACTGATGGACTACGGCATTACCCGCATTTATTCACCCGATGACGGCCGCGCCCTGGGATTACAAGGAATGATTAATGATCTGGTGGAGAAGAGCGATTACCCTACCGGTAAAACCATTTCGAATAACGAACAACTTACCACCCATAACCACCTGCAGATTGCACAAGCCATTTCTGCAGCAGAAAATTACTTTGACGAGCACAAAAGTTTTTTCACCGAAATCAACAAGAAGGCCTCCACCGTAAAAGCACCTGTACTGGGAGTTACGGGAACAGGTGGTGCCGGTAAATCTTCGATAGTGGATGAAATCGTACGGAGGTTTTTACTCGATTTTAAAGACAAGACCATCGGATTGATTTCGGTCGATCCTTCCAAACGCAAAACCGGTGGCGCATTGCTGGGCGATCGCATCCGGATGAATGCCATTAACAATCCGCGCGTGTATATGCGCTCACTGGCTACACGCCAGTCAAACCTGGCATTATCAGCTTATGTGAAAGAAGCCATTCAGGTAGTAAAAGCTGCCGGCTTTGATTTAATTATTCTGGAAACTTCCGGCATAGGGCAAAGCGATACCGAAATTCTCGACCACAGCGATGTGTCGTTGTATGTAATGACCCCGGAGTACGGTGCCGCTACGCAGCTTGAAAAAATCGATATGCTCGATTTTGCCGATGTCATCGCCCTGAACAAATTTGATAAACGGGGTGCATTGGATGCTTTGCGCGATGTAAAAAAGCAATACCAGCGCAACCACCAGCTTTGGGACAAAAAACCCGAAGATATGCCCGTGTTCGGAACCATTGCCTCGCAGTTCAACGATCCGGGTACCAACCAGCTTTATAAACATATTATTGATACGATTGCAGAAAAAACCGGTGCGGAGTTGAGATCCTCTTTCGCGATTACCCGCGAGATGTCGGAGAAAGTTTTTGTAATCCCTCCGCACCGCACCCGCTACCTCAGCGAAATTTCCGAAAACAACCGCAAGTATGATGCGTGGGTTAATGAACAAGTGGCTGTTGCTGAAAAATTATTTGCGTTCAACAAAACCATTGAATCGGTTGCTGATGCTGAAATCAAAAAAGTGCTTCGGGCAGAATTTGATCAACTTAAACTCAGCCTTGATCCGAAAAACTGGAAATTGATTGAAGCATGGGAAGAGAAGGTAAAAAAATACAAAGAGCCCGTTTTTAAATTTAAGGTTCGTGATAAAGAAATTGGCATTCAAACGCACACCGAATCATTATCGCACACCCTGATCCCAAAAGTAGTTCTGCCTAAATACACTAATTGGGGCGATGTATTGAAATGGAGTTTGCAGGAAAATGTGCCGGGTGAGTTTCCTTATACGGCTGGCATCTATCCGTTTAAACGCGAAGGCGAAGACCCCACCCGCATGTTTGCCGGTGAAGGCGGACCGGAACGCACCAACAGACGCTTCCATTATGTAAGTCTGGCCATGCCGGCCAAACGCTTATCCACCGCGTTTGATTCGGTAACGCTTTATGGCCACGACCCGGATTACCGCCCCGACATCTACGGCAAGATCGGCAACTCGGGGGTAAGCATCTGCTGCCTGGATGACGCCAAGAAACTCTACAGCGGCTTTAACCTGGCCGATCCGAAAACATCCGTATCGATGACCATTAACGGTCCGGCACCGATGCTCCTCGCCTATTTTATGAATGCCGCCATCGACCAGCAATGTGAGATCTATATCAAGCAAAACGGACTGGAAGAAGACGTAAAACAGAAAATAGCCTCCATTTATAAAGGCAAAGAAAACGAACGCCCGGCCTACCAGGGAGCATTGCCCAAAGGCAATGACGGCCTGGGTTTGATGTTGTTAGGCGTAACCGGAGATCAGGTATTATCAAAAGAGGTTTACGAAAAGATCAAAGCCGAAACATTAATGCAGGTTCGGGGCACGGTTCAGGCCGACATTTTAAAAGAAGATCAGGCCCAGAACACCTGTATTTTTTCCACCGAGTTTGCCTTGCGCCTGATGGGCGATGTGCAGCAATACTTCATCGATAAAAAAGTACGAAACTTTTATTCAGTTTCCATCTCGGGCTATCACATTGCCGAAGCTGGCGCCAACCCCATTACCCAACTGGCTTTTACCCTGGCCAATGGGTTTACTTACGTTGAATACTATTTAAGCCGGGGCATGGATATCAATGCCTTTGCTCCTAATCTCTCTTTCTTTTTCAGCAACGGGGTTGACCCGGAGTATGCGGTAATCGGTCGCGTAGCCAGACGAATTTGGGCAAAGGCCCTGAAAAATAAATACGGTGCCGATGCGCGTTCTCAGATGCTGAAGTACCACATTCAAACTTCCGGGCGTTCATTGCACGCGCAGGAAATTGATTTTAACGACATCCGCACAACCCTGCAGGCGCTTTACGCGATTTACGATAACTGCAACTCGCTGCACACCAATGCGTATGATGAAGCCATCACCACACCAACGGAAGAAAGCGTGCGGAGGGCCATGGCTATTCAACTCATTATTAATAAGGAATTAGGGCTTGCCAAAAATGAAAACCCGTTGCAGGGATCGTTTATCATTGAGGAGTTAACCGATCTTGTTGAAGAGGCCGTTCTTTCAGAGTTCGACCGGATTACCGAACGCGGTGGTGTATTGGGCGCCATGGAAACTATGTACCAGCGAGGAAAGATACAGGAAGAAAGCCTGTATTATGAAACCCTGAAGCATACCGGAGAGTACCCCATCATCGGTGTCAATACATTTCTCAGTTCAAAAGGCTCGCCCACCGTTTTGCCTCAGGAAGTAATCCGGGCAACTACCGAAGAAAAAGAATACCAGATTGCCATGCTGCGAAACTTACACCATCTTCATGCTGACAAGACACCCTCTATGCTGGAGCGGGTGCAACAAGCGGCCATCCAAAACAAAAACATTTTTGTGGAATTAATGGAAGCGGCCAAAGTCTGTTCACTCGGCCAGATAACCCGCGCGCTGTTTGAAGTGGGAGGGCAGTACAGAAGAAATATGTAAGCTAAAACAACAAAAAAGTGCGTTGCACCCCCGTGCAACCCACCTCTAGAAACATAAAACACGGTTATTTTTGCACCATTACCTGTTCACCCGACTGGGTGGTAACCGTAAATACTGGCGAACCGGAAATACGATTCAGATTAAACACAATACCGGCCTGTTCAATAATACGCGATTCCTGGTGTAGTACATTCATTGCACTATCCATAATGCGAATATCCAATAACTCAGGGCTTTTACCTTGTATAGAAAGCAGGTACATGTTTTCGGTGTTAAGTTTAGTTACATGAACCACCGGTACCGCTTTTCTTGCGGCAGCAGACAATCCATATTGGATCGTTTTGGAAAACCTGCCGGAAGCAGCTAACAGGTTAATCGTGTACTCACCCGCTTTCATACCGGTAAAATTAACCGGTAAAATAAACCCATTGACCTTTCGGTAGTTTTTTGTAAACACCAGTTCACCGTTCTGATTAACAATAGTGATCTGAACATCGCCACTCTGACCACCTTCATAAATCACCTTAAAGATGCCATCAGCGCGTTCCATCACTGCAAATTTCTCATCCTCATTGGCCAGCACAACTGAAGCAGTCATAATTGCTGCCATCATAAAAATTACTTTTGCTTTCATCATTTTAACATTTGTTTCACAGCAAAATTACGAAGGCTAACCGGTGCAGGTTGTGTTGTTGTAAGAAATCCTGATTTTTAAAAGAAAAAAACGTTTGCGCTTAGAAGGTTGAACCGTTTACCTTTTTCGCCAAGGAAAATGAGTAATTAAACCAATACTCTCTGCCTTAGTAAGCGAAAACGTTTGCGCACCATTCAAATTAAAATCTGCTAACCACAATATGTGCTGCTCCACTTACCCCTTGCACATGATAAACTTTAGCAAAATCACCGTTAAGTTTTTCAACACCACTATAAATCAGGTTCAACTGATCATCAAATACATTAACGCGGGCCTCACGGATTTTACAAGCCGGAATACTCACCAGGTACTTATTACTTTTCTGAAGACGCACTACCGAAAAGGGCACCTCAGGTGGGCGAACAACGTTAAAAGCCAATGACTGACTGCCTTCGCTACCGGCAACCCGAAGCATGTAGTTCCCAGGTAACAGGTTTTCAATATTGTAATACTTAGCAAACCCTTTACGCGCTTTTACCACCTCATAAAAGATTGTATTCCCGTGATCGTCAACAATAGATACCCTGGCATACCGGCTATCTTCTGCCGAATAGAAAACCTTAATCACCGAAGCAGTCTTAACAATGGCTACACCCGGAAACATTGGCTCATCTTTACTCCCTGCTACCGACAAGCTTACTGACATTGTCAGCAAAACAAAAAATACAATACATTTTTTCATATGTTCTTTTTCAAGTTATGATGCTAAGACGACACCGCTGCTGAAGATGTTGCAGTGCCTGCATAAAAAAATTGTTAAATGATTTATTTGGTCCGGTTACGAAGCCGGAAAATTAAGAGTAGCCTTAAACGTATTTGCCAAAATTTAAGTTGTCTGATCTAAAACGAAGACTCAAAAGTTGTTCGTGCATGAACTCTGTTTCAATTTCGAACAGTTGTAGATAACAAGGGTTTAACTTGTTTTTCATAGGTCATTAAACTACTTTCATAGTCTTAACTAAACCGCAAATGTTATGAATTACCGAATAATTGTTACCCTATTGATGCTATTACTGGTAACGCCTTTAGCAGCACAGAAAAAGAAAGCTAAACCCGCTGAAGCCCAACCTGTACCTGCTTCAGAAGTAAAAATACAAATCCCTCCACCGGTTAAAATAACCACCGTTGAGGGTATAACCGAATACAAACTGCACAACGGCCTGCGGGTATTGTTGTTTCCCGACCCCAGTAAACAAACCATTACCGTTAACATAACCTACATGGTGGGTTCCAAGCACGAAAACTACGGTGAAACCGGCATGGCCCACTTGCTGGAGCACCTGGTATTTAAGGGCACTCCCCGCCACCCCAACATTCCGCAGGAACTCACCGAACACGGGGCGCGCCCCAACGGCACCACCTGGGTTGACCGGACCAACTACTTTGAAACCTTCAATGCCACCGAAGAAAACCTGAAGTGGGCGCTCGATCTGGAGGCCGACCGCATGGTGAACAGTTTCATCGCCAAGAAAGACCTGGAAAGCGAAATGACTGTGGTGCGCAATGAATTTGAAATGGGCGAAAACAGCCCCTTCGGCATAACTATGCAACGCACCATGGGCGCTGCCTACGACTGGCATAATTACGGCAAATCAACCATCGGGGCACGTTCCGATATTGAAAATGTTTCAATCGATCGCCTGCAGGCCTTTTACAGAAAGTATTACCAGCCCGACAATGCTGTACTGGTTGTGGCTGGGAAATTCGAAGAAGGTAAAACCCTCGATCTCATAAATCAGTACTTCGGTGCCATTCCAAAACCCGTTCGCGTAATTGAGCCTACCTACACTGCCGACCCCGTGCAGGATGGCGAACGCACCGTTACCGTGCGCAGGGTGGGCGATGTACAACTGGTGATGGCCGCCTACCGCATACCGCCCGGATCGCATACTGATTATGCCGCTGTTGAAGTTTTATCTAATATACTCGGAACCGAACCCTCAGGCAGGTTGTACAAAGCATTGGTGGATACCAAAAAAGCAAGTTCAGCAGGCTCATTCAGCTTCCAATGGAAGGAGCCCGGTTTATTGCTAAACTATGCCGAAGTGCTTAAAGAAAATTCACTCGAAGATGCGCGCACAGCTATGATTAAAGCACTCGATGACATAGCCAAAAACCCGCCAACCAAAGAAGAAGTGGATCGGGCTAAAGCAGAATTTGCCAAGGGGGTTGATTTGATGTTTAATTCCTCCGAACGTGTTGGCCTTGCGTTAAGCGAGGCCATTGGCGCTGGCGACTGGCGGTTGCTGCACCTTACCCGCGACCGCATTGCGGCTGTTACCGTTGATGATGTGGCCCGCGTGGCCGCTCATTACCTCAAACCCGATAACCGCACCATTGGATTGTTTATTCCTACCGAAAAACCCGACCGTGCCGAAATACCGGCCGCACCCGATGTGGATGAACTGGTAAAAAATTACAAAGGCAAACAAAACGTAGCACAGGGCGAAGCCTTTGACCCCTCACCCGCCAACATCGAATCGCGCACCACACGCTTTACCCTGCCCAATGAAGGGAAGGTAGCCCTGCTGGCTAAAAAAACCCGCGGTGAGTCCGTGCGCATGAACATCACCATCCGCATGGGCGATGAAAAAACGCTACCCGGTAAAAACAAAGCCGGTGAATTTACGGCCAGCATGCTCGACAAGGGAACATCCAAATTAACCCGGCAACAAATCAAAGATGAGTTTGACCGGCTTAAAGCCAATGTATTTTTCTTCGGCTCCTCACGCATCGTAACAGTTTCTATTGAAACCACACGGCCAAACCTTGCCGAAACGATAAACCTGGTAGCCGCGGTATTGAAAGACCCGGCCTTCCCGGCCGATGAATTTGAGAAACTGAAAAATGAGCAACTGGCCAACATCGAGTCGCAGCGAAGCGAGCCACAAGCCCTGGCTCCCACTCGTTTTCAGCGACACATTAACCCGTATCCGAAAACCGATCCGCGCTATGTAGAAACTTTTGATGAAGCGGTTGCCGCCATCAAAGCATTAAAACTGGATGAAGTGAAAGCATTCTATAAATCATTCTACGGATTTACCAACGGCACAACCGTTGCCGTAGTGGGCGATTTTGATGAAGCAGAAATTAAAAAGCTTATCTCCGATAATTTCGGCAACTGGAAATCTCCCGCTCCATACAAGCGTCTGGAAAACAAAGTATTCCCGGTGCCGGTGATTAATGAGTCTATTGAAACACCGGATAAAGCCAATGCGATGTTTATCGCTGGGTACAACTTCGAACTGAAAGACGATCATCCTGACTATCCTGCATTGCTCATTGGCCACTATATGTTGGGTGGAGGATTTTTAAATTCACGGCTGGCAGTTCGTATCCGGCAGAAGGAAGGAATCAGTTATGGAGTAGGTTCAAATGTAAGTATAGCCTCGTTGGATAATGCTTCAACGTTTACCGCCTTTGCCATCTACGCCCCCGAAAATGTCGACAAACTGGAGGCCGCATTTATGGAGGAAGTTAAAAAGGTTATTACAGATGGTTTTACGGCCGATGAAGTGGCTGCCGCCAAATCGGGATGGCTGCAACAACGCACCGTAAGCCGCGCGCAGGATCAGAGCTTAGCATCGGCTTTAACCAACGCCCTGTTTCTTGGCCGCACCATGGCCTGGGATGAAAACCTGGAGAAAGCAGTAAACGCAGTAACGGCAGAACAGGTGAATGCCGCCATGAAAAAACACCTCGATCCCTCCAAAATCAATATTGTGAAGGCGGGCGACTTTGCCAAGGCAAAAGCCAAGGCAGAAGGAAAGTAAGTAGTGAAAACAGATACTATACGAAAGGGGCCTTGCGCCCCTTTTTTAGTTTAGATGATACGAGTCCCTGCTCAGGTATTCGCGGTCGAGGATGTGTTTACGGAATTTCACTTTTTGTATCAGAAACCGCTCGCGCTCCTGGTCATCCCCTGATAAAAACCGGTAGCGTTCAGAAATATCCAGCCCCAGTTCGTTGGCTACATCGTATATACTAAAAAAACCCTGATGCCGGGTAATTTTTCGCTGGCTCAGGTACTCGCGGAATATTTCGCTCAATTTTCCTCCGGCCAGTTCGTTCAGATCCACCCGCCAGAAATATACATCACCCCCCGGATACATCTTCGAGCGGAACGTGCGGAACAACGTTTCCATGTTGAAAATATCCACACATTTTACAATGATATCCGACTCCCCTCCGGGATAGCGCTTGATTACGCTTTCCAGTTTCATCAGCGAACCGATCTTTTCTTCATTCAGGGTGTGGTTGAAAAAGATGCCAAAGGTAATGTCTGAATTCTCCGCATCCTGAAGTAACTGCTTGTAACGCGGTTCAAAAATGTGCAGAGGCACTAATTCACCCGGAAGGGGCAAAATGGCCAGCGGAAACATCGGTATGGTAGTTTGTTCGCCCATGAGGGATATAACAACTTTTTTGCTATTTGGTTAAAACGAAACCAAATAAAAAGGGTTTAAGGCAAACTCGTTCTTAAGTTTTTTCTCCCCCGGAAGGAAGGCAAGGTTAATCAGAAAGGAAAAACCCGCCACCCGGCCACCCGCCTGCTGTACCAGGTGGGCTGCGGCTGCGGCAGTACCTCCGGTAGCCAGTAAATCATCATGAATCAGCACATTCCACCCCTTAGCTAAGGCATCTTCGTGCATCTCAACAGTAGCCGAACCGTATTCCAAGTCATAATCTTTGGTAATTGTACGGTACGGCAGCTTTCCCACTTTGCGCACCGGTACAAACGGGCAGTTTAATGCCCTGGCAAGCATACCCCCGAAAATAAATCCGCGGGCTTCAATCGCCACCACAGCATCTACTTGCAACGTTTCGGCATGCGCAACCATGGCCTCAACAACTGAATTAACCAGCACAGGATTAGCCAACACCGGGGTAATGTCCTTAAACACAATCCCGGGTTTCGGATAGTCAGGAATATCGCGGATTGCCCTCTGGAGTTGCTGATTAAGTTTACCGTTAAAATTCATATCGCCAAAAAACAAATTCCCAATAAAGTAACCTAATTTTAGCCATTCCATACCCATTATGAAGATTATTACCCGCATGCTGGAGGATGAGGTGTATGAAGCCTCCACTAGTTCCGGCCATACCGTGCGCATTGATATGCGCGAGGCCTCAGTT
The DNA here is from genome assembly GCA_046294915.1 of Cyclobacteriaceae bacterium. Taxonomy (GTDB): domain Bacteria; phylum Bacteroidota; class Bacteroidia; order Cytophagales; family Cyclobacteriaceae; genus UBA2336. The sequence goes on from JBKBOE010000038.1 coordinate 12,243, forward strand.
AAAAAAAATCAATCGCCCGTTGAACTACTCCTCTCTTCACTCGCAGCCTGTGGCGCAGTGGATATTGTGCTGATTCTTAAAAAGCGCAAAAAAAACATCCGGGAATTTATTATTGAAACCACAGGCGTACGCAGAGAAGATGCCCCCCGCAGGTTTACCGATATCCACTGCAAATACATCATCACCTCACCCGATGTTAGCGAAGAGGAATTGGATAAAGTAGCTGCCCTTTCGCTTGAAAAATACTGTTCGGTTGCGGCAACGCTTAACTGCAAAATCACCTATTCGGTGGAAGTGCAGAGCAATTGATTACAACAGTTTACCGTTCAAGATAACCGATTCAATCAGGTTGCTGCCATAAGCATAAGGCAGGTAAGCCAGAGAAGGCATTGGCCCGCTGATAAACAGATTTGCTTTCTTTCCCACGGTTACGGAGCCGTGCGTGTCATCCAGTTCCAGGGTGCAGGCTGTATTAATCGTTGCCGCGTTAATAGCCTCTTCGGGTGTCAACTTCATTTTGATACAGGCAAGCGAGACCATCAGTTGCATATTGCCACTGGGCGAACTGCCGGGATTAAAATCCGAAGCTATGGCCAGCGGCAGTCCGGCCTGGAGCATTCTCCTTGCCGGAGGGAACGGTAACCCCAAAAAGAACGCAGCACCCGGCAGTGCGGTAGGCATAACCGAACTGCTTTTCAGCACTTCAATTTCTTCATCTCCGATGTTTTCGAGGTGGTCAACGCTAAGCGCTCCGGTTTTAACGCCCACCTGTACTCCACCCGACCTGTACAACTGGTTGGCATGGATGCGCGGCTTCATTCCATATTCCTTACCACGCTCAACAATGCGCTCCGTTTCTTCAGGTGTAAAAAATCCCTGCTCACAAAATACATCAATGTAATCAGCCAGGTTTTCAGCGGCAACCGCGGGAATCATTTCGTGTAAAACCAAATTGATGTAGTTGGTTTTTGGTATTTCGCGGGGTACCGCGTGTGCACCCAGAAAAGTGGTTTTAACGGTTAAAGGCGTTTGCTGCCCGATTCGCCTGGCCACCCGCAGCATCTTCAGTTCATCCTGCACAGTAAGGCCGTAACCACTTTTAATCTCTACCGCTCCTGTTCCGGAGCGGATAATTTCCCAGGCACGACCGATGGATCTTTCCAATAATTCATCTTCTGAAAGGTGCTGAAGTTTTTTTGCCGAATTAAGTATACCTCCGCCTCTGGCAGCAATATCTTCATAGGTGGCTCCCTGAATTTTCATTACAAATTCTTCCTCGCGGCTGGCGGCAAAAACCAGGTGCGTATGCGAATCAACGAAAGAGGGGAAAACAAACCTGCCCGTTGCGTCAATGGTTGATGCCGGCTGAATGGAGGAAGCCAGTTCACTCATCCGTCCGTATCCGCTAATCAATCCGTTGGAAACCGTAAGGTATGCGTCCGTAAGAACGGGGAGTTCGGCCATTGCCTTTCCGCGAACCGGGCCACGCCACAATTCCCGAGTCTGTACCAATCCTTTGATGTTTTGGATCAGTAAATCGCAGGTCACGATAGAGGGTGATTATTTTCCAAAAGCCTCAACGCCATAGTCGAGGTTAGAGCCAAATACCGGAAAACTGATTTTTAGGAGCGCATAAAAGGTTCGGCCTTCGATACTGGGCCTGTAACCGATTTCACCTCCATACGCCCAACTGAACTGCCGGTTAAACTTGCCTTCAATGCCTGCACGAAAACCGAACTTCTTCAGGTTAACGGCACTCACATCGTACGAGCGCTGCTCGGTAAGTAAAGGCAAGCCCGAGTTGGGGTCAACCGGTGTATACACAAGGTTATCGAGCGAAAGTGAAGGAGCAAACATGAAATCGAAAAACGTAGTGAAAATCAAATCATCCACTCCGGCCTCAAACTTATCGAAGCTTACGGCCACGTTCCTAATCCAGGTCATGGAGCCTCCCAGGTAAAGGCCTTTGGAAGAAATGTTGGTGAAGAGGTTGGCATTGGTGGTGAAGTCAGATAGCAGGATGCCGTCTGAGCTTCTGAAATCCGAATACGAAAGTCCCTGGCTGTCCATTACCCGGTTTAGTTCAGTTGAACTATCCCAGATGATGCCTCCCAGGCGTGCCCCGTAAATTTTACGCACCTTGCAGGGCACCTCGGCTGTTAACGGAACACGGGCAGCCCACTTGTTGCCTTTGTAACTGTTTTTATACAGAAACATTTTTGTTTTCGAGCTTTCGTCAAAATCCTTCACATGATAGGTTAATCCGAATTCGTAATAGTTAAATACTTCAAAGCGGTTGTCCACATCCGAAGTTTTTGCCGCCAGGTCGCGTGAATAGTCGTAAAAACCTTTGCTGTAGGTTTTTCTGAAGTGCGCTTTAAAATCTACTTTATCGCGCAAATAATAATTAGCCTCCAGTCCGAAACCCGCATTGATGTTGGTGGCAAATACCTCGCCATAGAGAGGCTGAAGGTGTATAAACAATTTGTTCACCGCATAAGGCTCATCGTAAATCTCCTCATAGGTTACGGCTGTTTTGTCTTTGCGCTCGCCCTGGGCAAAAACCATGAGGGGTAGCAGGAGTAGGCAAAAAATGGAAAACCGCTTATGGATACGTATCATAAAAACTCTGTGGAAAGTAAAAATACGGAATTTATACGGAATCAAGCGATTGCGTAATAGCCATAAGCCGGGGTGATGTAATAGAAAAGGCGTTTTTGCTGATTTTTATGCCGGTTGCCGGGCGCCTTGTACCGGTTCGCCCCATGGTAGATGCCTTGATCTTTTTCAAATTGAAAAAGCGGGGTAAGGTCAAGTGTGTGGGTCATAAAGGTTTCTGGTCCTGAGATGCGGGAATAATAAAATGTGTACGATGTACTTACGGACACATAATCGCCCAGGTTCTTTATTTTTTTACTCAACAACCCTGAATGTAAAACTGCGTTTTGTTAAAAGTAAACATGGCGATGGATAAAATTCTACCCCACCAACAACTCCCGCGCATTTTCTACGGCCACCTTCGAGGGTTTGTCACCTCCTATCATTTTGGCAATTTCCTCCACGCGCTCAGGTTCGGTAAGCAACTTCACTCCGCTTTCGGTTTTACCTGCCCGGGTGTTTTTAAAAACCACGTAGTGTGTATGGGCGCGGGCAGCTATCTGTGGCAGATGGGTAATGGCCAGCACCTGGTGCTTTACCGCCATGGCACGCATCAACTTACCTAACTTAAAGGCCGTTTCGCCCGAAACACCGGTATCAATCTCATCCAGGATAAGCGTGGGCATTTCGGTTTTTTCGGCCATGACATACTTTATGCAAAACATAAGCCTCGAAAATTCACCGCCCGATGCCACCTGGGCCAGGGGCCGCGGGGCAATACCCTTGTTGGCGCTGAATAAAATATCAACCCGGTCGGCACCCGAAGGTCCGGGTTCGGTTTGTTCATGACTCACTTTTAAAACCGCATCCGGGATAGCTACCTCCCGCAATAACTGCATAATCCTGGAACACAGGGATTCAAAAACCTGCTTTCGTTTTGTACTCAGCTGGGATGATGTCTTATTCAGGGATTGGAATGCCCTGCTTAACGCATCGGCAGCCTTTTTCAATTCCTCATCGAGGTTGGCGGTAAGATTGGCCTTACGTTGTAATTCTTCCTGCAGTGTCAGCAATTCGGCAATTGTATTTACCCGGTGTTTTTTTTGAAGCCGGTAGATCAGGTCAAGTCGTTCCGTTACGCGGGCAGCCCGCTCCGGGTCAACCTCCACGCGGGTTTCTTCGCGCTCCAATTCGCTCACCAAATCAGTAAGTTCAACCGAAAGGCTCTGCAGCCGCTCAGAAAGTTGCCCGTAGGGCTGCGAATAGGATGAAATACTTTGCAGGTGCTGCTTTGCTTCCTTTAGCAGGTGCTCTGTGGCTACTTCCGATCGTGTAAGGATTTGAAGTACAGCCTGCAGTTTGGCTTTTATCTCTTCAGCATGCTGCATAACTTTTGCTTCCTGCTCAAGTTTTTCCTGCTCGCCATCGTCAAGCCCGGCATTGGTAAGTTCGTGCAACTGAAAATTTATATAGTCTGCTTCCTGTTGTAATGATTTTGCCTGCACCTGAAGTTGCTCCAGCGAGGTTTTGCACTTCTGGTATTCCCTCCAGGCTTCATAACAGGTATGCAACAACGCCTCATTGCCGGCATAGGCATCAATCAGTTTAAGTTGAAAGTCATGGCGGCCCAACTCCAGGGTTTCATGCTGCGAATGAATGTCCATTAACTGGCTGCCGAGCTTTTTAAGAACCTCCAGCGTAACGGGTGTGTCGTTGATAAAGGCGCGCGACTTACCACCCGGACTGATCTCCCTGCGGATTACGGTATGGTCATCGTAATCCAGGTTCTCTTCCTTAAAGAAATTTTTTAATTGGTAGGGTTTAATGTCAAAAACTCCTTCTGTAATGCATTTTTCGTTTTCATCCCACAGCACTTTGGTATCGGCCCGGTTGCCGGTAAGTAAGCCAATGGCGCCCAGCATGATGGATTTTCCGGTGCCCGTTTCCCCGGTTATCACATTCAGGTTACCGGAAGGCGACATCTCCAGATGCCGGATCAATGCGTAATTCCGTATCGTCAGGTGTATCAACATCAGGACACAAATTAGCAGTAAAATGCAACGCTAGCGAATGGCTGCTATAAAAAACTGCAAGGACAGATGTTACTTGATCATTTTTTCATAACCCGACTGGTTAGACGGGTCCATGGTGGTAATCAGGTCGTAGGCTTCGCGCCTTACCGGCAATGCGCCATCCGAAAAAATATTGGCCAGTTCTTTCGATTTAGCATCAAAGAATGACACCACAATGATGGCATTGGGGTTAATGTCGCGTGCCTTTTTGATATCCTTCAAACATTTCAATATGATTTCCCGGCTCTGATCAGGGGTTTTCTCGAAAGTGTCCAGTGCAAGCCGGTGATAGCGATACATAGCCCTGCGGATATCCACAAACTGGGGATTTAGATAATTCTCAATAAGCCAATACCGGTTGCGTATGTTACCGATAGGCTGCCACCCGGTACGGTTGGATGATTGGGCATTGTTAACCACCTGCAATGCCCGTTGAAAATTCGGGTTTCCTCCCAATTCACTAAAGGTGTCGTTATCAATACCAATAATCATATAGGCATAAAATGCCAGCATAGAGGTTACGTTACTGGTATAGGTATTGTCGTTGTACTCCAGAGGTTGTGATTCCAGGTATTCAAAGTCCCAGTCGCGGTCGGCAAAATTAAATGTAAGGCTGGTGTAGTTGGTGTTGTACACGGGCCGGGCAGCTTGTACCTGGACGGACGCGGTAAACACACCGATTGATGGCATGTCGTTAATGTTTATGAGAATACTGCAGTTGATTTTCTCATGCGTCAGGTAGGTGTCGTTGGTCCATTTTCGTCCATTAATAAACTGCTGAAACGCATTCTTCATGTCACGAAAAACAGCCTGATCCACCGTGCGCACTTTAGGGCCCACATTTATGGTAACCACACAGTTTAACTCCTGCGCCCCTGCCGTTAAGGCTATTAGCCATACCCCTGCGGTTACCCAGTTACGCATGAATTCTCTCAATAATAGCCGAAACAATATCGCGGGCTACCGCCTGTTTATTTTTCGTGTCAAACTCAACGATACGGTGCTGCTTGTCAATCAGGGTGATTTTATTTGTGTCATGACCAAAACCTGCTCCGGGGTCGTTGAGTGAATTAAGCACAATCAGGTCAAAATTTTTTGCATCCAGTTTTTTTATGGCATGCTGTTTTTCGTCTTCAGTTTCGAGGGCAAAACCAACGATAAACTGGCCGTTATGCTTTTGCCTGCCTACCGAGGCAGCGATATCGTGTGTTTTAGTGAGTTCCAGCGTGAGGGTATCCTCTTTCTTCTTGATTTTCTGTTCGGCTTTTGTTTTAGGCTTGTAATCAGCCACGGCTGCTGCAAGCACAGTAATATCGGTGGTTGGAAACAGGTGGCTCACCTCGTTAAACATTTCTTCGGCAGTTGTTACCTTTTTAACGTTGATGCCTGGAACATTCGTATGCTGGTGGGTTGGGCCGGTTACCAGATTTACCTTTGCACCTTCGCGGGCCAGCGCTTCGGCAAGGGCAAATCCCATCTTTCCGCTGGAATGGTTGCCAATAAACCTGACCGGATCAATAGCTTCGTAGGTAGGGCCTGCTGTTACCAGTGCGGTTTTACCGGTTAGCTTTTTTTTTAAACTGAAAAACGAATTAAGCCATTCAACAATGGCTTCAGGCTCGGCCATCCGTCCTGTTCCGGTTAAGCCGCTGGCCAATTCACCATGCGTGGGGTCAATGACACGATTTCCAAATGACCTGATCTTTTCCAGATTGGATTGTGTAGAAGGATGTTGCAGCATATCCAAATCCATGGCAGGTGCCACAACAACAGGGCAACGGGCCGACAGGTACACCGCAAGAAGTAAATTATCGCAAACGCCATGGGCCATTTTAGCGAGCGTATTGGCACTGGCAGGGGCAATTACCATAACATCTGCCCACAAACCTAACTCTACATGGTTATTCCATTGACCTGTGTTACCTGTTTTGAATTCGGACAGAACCGGATTTTTGGAAACCGTGGCCAGCGTAAGAGGCGTGATAAAGTCTTTTGCCGATGGTGTCATCACTACTTTTACATCGGCACCGGCCTTTACCAGCAGCCGGGTGAGAACGGCCGATTTATAAGCGGCAATGCTTCCGGTTACTCCCAGTAAAATACGTTTGCCCTGCAGCATGGGGTAATCAGCCTTCAGCAGGTTCTTCTGAGCCGCGGACCCTGAAATTCAGTTTTCCTTCGAGGAATTCTTCTGTAGCTGTTGATGTGGGTTTGGGCATACGCTCATAAAACCTCGAGATTTCAATTTGTTCCCTGTTCTCAAACACTTCTTCCAGGTTATCAACCGTAGTTGCAAACTCAGCCAGTTTAGCGTTTAACTCTTCTTTGAGGTTAACGGCAATTTGTTTGGCCCGGTTTGAAATAACCACTACCGATTCGTACAGATTGCCTGTGGGTGCCGAAAGTTTTTCCAGATCGCGTGTAATAATAGAAGATTGAATAGCCATACGTAAAATTTAAATTATGATTTTAGTTTTTCAAGTTTGTCCAGACTGTCAACATAATACCGTTCCGCCTCCTTCAGGTATGTGCTGTTAGGATACCGGTCGAGGAACTCAATGTAATCATCCACCACTCCCTGGTAGCGTTCCTTTTGCTTTGTGATAATGCTCATTTCAGCAAGTTTATAATGAGAAGCAACAATCAGAAAGTGCGCCTCCTCCACATACCTGGAGTCGGGGAAATTGTTAATAAAATTACCGAGAGCCACGATAGCTGATTTGTAATTGCGCATTTTATAATACTGCCGGGCATTGGCAAAGCCTTTTTCCTCTAACCGTGCCTGAACGGTATAGATTACTTCCAGTGCCTGATCGCGAAACCGGCTGTTGGGGTACCGGTTTAGGAATTCCTGCATGGAGGCCATGGCCTGTACGCTTTCGGTTTGATCCAGGTTGGAATCAGGCGAAGATTTATATAATGAGTACGCATACATATAACGGGCCTCTTCCGATGAACTGCTCCTTCCGTAGGTTTCATAGTAAGTTTTGAACTGTTCCCCGGCCAACAGGTACAATTTCTGGTAGTACTGGCAGTAGGCGAGTGTAAACTGGCCCTTTTCAGCTTCAGGCAAGCCGCGGATTACGGGCATGATCTGCTCCAGCAACACCGATGCCCGGTAGTAATCTTTTTTGGCAAAGTAGTTCATACTGGCCTCATACTTCACGCGCCAGTCAGGGTTCTTCTCAATCTTCCTGAATTTACCGCACGAAGTGCCCAAAAGCACGATAAAAACTACAAGAAATACAGCTGTAATCCGCATAAGCCTGCAAATATAGTATATCAGTAAGATAATCGTAAAACGCAGATAATCGGCAAATTTGTGTACCTGATCCGACCTATAGTTACCTTTCAGCGAAGCCCTTTGTTGATCTTTTCAGCACCAGCGGCCGGCCGCTTTACCACATCGTACTTGCCTGGCCGAATTTCCCCCTTCCAGGAAAATCCTTTGAGTTTCATCTTCTCCTTTACCAACTCATGCGGAGGGATAAATTCTGCTTCAGGTTTCACATAAAAGCTGATGTTATTCACCACACCATCGCGGAAACGGATGGTAATGTTGCTGCAAATGATTTTATTCATTCCGATAAATAAATTGGTTCTGTCTTCAAGGGCGAAGAAGATGCTCTCACCATTTCCGTCAATCACAACGCGGTGCAATTGTTTGTCTTGAAAATAAGCAGTCATTCTGCGGCCCTTCATCTGGTTATAATTTTTCAGTGTATCGACTGAGATCACAAAAGCATTAAAAACCATAAAAATCCGGCTAATGGTGTTGTTCTCAATCAGCATGGTAATGGTATCGGCCAGCATTTGGTTGCCTTGTGTCCAAAGCACAGGGTTACCGTAAAAGGTCAATGTTGAGTCGGCTTGCCGGTATTCCACCGAATCCGCCAGTCCCTGCAGATCGGTTTTATAGATTTTCACATTATGGAATGCGAGCAACCGCTTCTTTGCCGGTTCAGGATGATCGATGGAAACGAGCGTGTCGGCCGAGAGAAATAGCGTATCGCCTTCTTCGGTAACTTTAGCCATCCAGGCATTTCCGAAAACCTTGCCCGTATTTTTCTGCCGGTCATAGATCACATTATCACCATAAATGGTAAGGTTTTCTTCTTTGGAAGTCATAATGGCGTTACCTCTTACACGGTAGAACTTCCGGAGTTCATCCAACGAAATTTTTGAACCGGCTAAGGTGTACGTCCTGGTTTCAGCTTGTCCTTTCATTAAATCCGACTGGCGGGTTTTTGTGTCATAGTCGCCTCCCTCGTACACAGCCTTGTTATTATCCTTATCAATAACGGTGGTTTCTGTTCTGAAATAAATAATCTTGGTATTCGAATTATACTGCAGGCTATCGGATGTCATGGTGTAATCCGGATTGGTTACGCGCACATTGCGTTTGAACGATGCCATGTTGGTGTTTACATTATAATAACCGCGGTGGCTGGTCAGTACATTAATGCTGTCAACCAGACGGCCATTATTGAAATAGTAGGCTTCGTTTTTTTCACGGTCGAAATCAAGATAATCGGTATAGAGTGTGGCGGTAGCCAATTTGGTGAACACCACATTTCTGCGGAGGCGGGCAATTCGTTTATCTCCGTCATATTCAGCCCTGGCTGAGGTAATGGTAACCGAATCGCCCTCGGTAATGCGCACTTGGCCAAAGGCTTCAACTTTATTTTTAGCCCTGTAAAAATGGGCTGAGTCGCAATAAATGGTTGTGCGGTTTTGTGTGAAGATGACGTTTCCCAATACCCGGTCGTAGCGCTCACCATCTTTTATTCCGCCTTTTAACTGATCGGCCTGCTTCAGATTAACCTTGCTTTGGGCAACCGCATACCCTGCAAACAGGGTTAACATACTAAATAAGAGTTGACGCATGAGCCATCAAAATTAACGAAAAACGAAAGAACACGATCCGCACACACTGCCTCATTGTATCTTTGCCCCGTGCTTGAGCAATTTCTGAACCATATTGAACACCATAGGCTTTGCCGGAAGGAAGACCGGATTCTGCTGGCCATAAGTGGCGGGATGGATTCAATGGTGATGTTAGATTTATTCCATTCTGCCGGATACTCCATTGGCGTTGCCCATGTCAACTTCCAACTTCGCGGGGCCGAGTCAGATGCGGATGAGCAGTTTATCAGAGAAATCTGTAAAACGAAAAACATTCCTTTTTTTTCTACCCGATTTAATACCTCTGATTATGCCAAAATAAACCGGTTGTCTGTTCAGATGGCTGCCCGCGAATTGCGTTATGCCTGGTTTGACGAATTGTTGGAATCAACAGAATTTTCTCTTCTTGCCACTGCCCATCACCTGAACGATTCCATCGAAACCGTTTTACTTAACTGGATTCATGGAGGATCATCGGATGGGCTGCTGGGCATTCCGGTAAAAAACAACCGAACGATAAGGCCCCTGCTGTTTGCTTCACGGAGTGCCATCGAGGATTATGCCACACAAAAAAAGCTATCCTGGCGAGAGGATTCCAGTAATCTGACAGACGGCTATCCGCGCAATTTCTTACGGCACCACGTTGTACCCAAATTAAAAGAACTTAATCCTTCGTTGGAAAACACTTTCCTGCAAGGCCTTGAACGATTACGGGCAGGCCACGCACTCGAACAATATGCTGTAGACCAACTAAAGAAGGAGTATATCGTTGAGGAGGAAAAAAAAACGACTATCCAAAAAACGCTGTTTAAAGCAATTCATCACCACCCGTTCATTTTGTGGCGCCTGGTGCACCATTATCACTTCACACCGGCCGTTTGTGAAGACATTGTGCAGGCAATTTCGGGCCAACCGGGTAAACGCTTCCTCAGCCCCACGCATCAACTGATTGTTGACCGCACAACACTCATCGTTACCCCACATGATCAGTTCTGGAACCCTATCGAAATTCATAATGACCAAAATCATGCTTCTCTGGGGCCATGGGATTTAACCATCGAAACGCTAAACAACCCGGTGTTTACTGACCATGCTGATGTTGCCGTGCTGGACAAAGACCGGATTCAATTTCCGCTGGTGTGGCGTGTATGGAAACCGGGGGATTTTTTTTACCCCCTGGGCATGGAGCATAAGAAAAAGGTGAGCGACTTTCTGATTGACAGCAAAGTGCCCAACTCAGACAAACCCTATGTAACGGTTATTGAATCGGCCGGTAAGATTATGTGGGTGGTGGGGTATCGTATCGATAACCGGTTTAAGATCACCACAGGCACCCAAAAGGCATTGCAGTTAACGGTATCGCCACATTTTATTTAATATGTTTTTTCTTTGCCCACCCGATTAATAAATTGGCGGGCTTTTAATAAGGAAAGCCTTACATGATTTTACCCAATTTAACCCATACCTGATATGAAAGTAACTGTTGTTGGTGCCGGTAATGTTGGCGCAACCTGTGCCGATGTACTGGCCTATCGCGAAATTGCCAATGAAATTGTTGTTGTTGATATTAAAGAAGGCCTTGCCGAAGGGAAGTCGCTCGACATCTGGCAAAAAGCCCCCATTGATTTATATGATTCCCGTACTATAGGTTCCACCAACGATTATTCCAAAACGGCAAAGTCTGATGTAGTGGTGATCACCTCAGGCCTTCCCCGCAAACCGGGTATGAGCCGCGATGACCTGATTGGCACTAATGCGGGTATTGTAAAGTCGGTTACCGAAAACATTATTAAGCATTCCCCCACTGCCATCATCATCGTGGTGTCAAACCCGCTCGATGTGATGACCTACCAGGCTCACCTCACCTCAAAACTCCCGCGTACTAAGGTATTTGGTATGGCCGGTATATTAGACACAGCCCGGTATCGAGCTTTTCTTGCCGAAGCATTGAATGTTTCGCCCAAAGATATTCAGGCCATGTTACTGGGAGGCCATGGCGACACGATGGTTCCTCTGCCCCGCTACACCACCGTTGCGGGCATTCCCGTTACCGAGCTTATCGATAAGGATAAACTCAACGCCATTTTGGAACGGACAAAAGTTGGAGGAGGTGAACTGGTTAAACTAATGGGCACATCAGCCTGGTACGCTCCGGGATCGGCCGCAGCCCAGATGGTTGAAGCTATTGTTCGCGATCAGCGCAGGGTATTTCCGGTTTGCGTGAAACTGGAAGGCGAATACGGTATTAAAGATTGTTACCTGGGCGTACCGGTTATTCTTGGCAAAAATGGAATTGAGCGAATCATTGAACTTGATCTGAATAGCGAGGAAAAAGCGCTGCTTGAATCCAGTCGCAAGGCTGTTCGCGAAGTTATGGATGTACTGGATAAATTAGGCTAAAACATCCAAAACCTTACCGGGCTGACAGTAATAATTTTACCATGGCAACCGACAGGCTGCTGAAGTTATTTACGGCAAGGTCGGTTTCCTGTAACTCTTCAGGCGTGTGTGTAGTGGTAATACCTATTACCCTGCAACCCGCTGCCTTTGCCGAAGCCACCCCCGACAAAGAATCTTCTATGACCACACATTGATTACCCGGTAACCCCAATGCATTTGCCGTTTTCAGGTAAATTTCAGGATGGGGCTTGCCATGGGTTACTGAGCGTTCATCGAGTATGGCTGAAAAATAATTCTTTATGGGAATGTGCTTCAACACAAAATCAACATTAGCCGCAGGAGCGGAGGTGGCAATGGCACAGGCTAAAGAAGCATGCTTCAATTGGTCCAGGAAATCCAATAACCCATCCACCGGCCTGATGTGCGGTTCGTATAAATCGCGAAACAGCTTTTCCTTTTCGATCGCATAGTTATTTAACTGTTCTGGCGTAAGCGGACCAAACAAGCCGGTAATCCAGTCTTTGTTGGTGCGTCCGTAAACTCTGCTGCGAAGTTCTTCCTCGGTTAACTGAAAGCCATACTTTTTGCAAAATTGCTCAATGGCTTTTTGATGAAACGGATTGGTGTTTACAATCACTCCATCCATATCGAAGATGACGGCAGCGGGTTTCACTTTACGCCTTTATAGATAATCTCACTTTTCGAAATACCGTATAGCTTTGCCTGGTCATCAGGTAGTTGAGAAGCAAAAGTATCTTCAATTAGCTGCAGGCCGGCCTTTCGTATCCGTGCAGCATAATCGCTTCCGTACCTGCGCACATGGTCGGCCTGGCCGAAGAGGCGCTCGCGTTGTTGTTTATCCATAATGCTTTTATCTTCAAAAGTTTCAGCAGGCACCGGATGAAAAAACGGAACCTGTAAAATAGCATAGCCATGTGGTTTAAGCACCCGCTTTATTTCCTTCATCGCGGCAATATCGTCATCCACATGCTCCAGCACATGGTTGCAGAGTACAACATCAAAGGTATCTTCGCTGAAAGGAATGGCCTGGATGTCCATCTTCACTTTCGCCAAAGGCGATTCGATATCCGCTGTTATATAATGCGATCCATGAACCTTCTCAAAGCGCTTGATGAAGCAGGCTTCAGGAGCGATATGAAGTACACGCAGTTGCTTTTCGAAAAAGCCATGATGATTCAGGTAGAGCCAAAGCAAGCGGTGGCGCTCCAGCGACAGACAACTTGGGCACAAGGCATTTTCGCGGGGGTTAATCCGGCCGTAGGGAAGAAACTTTCTGAATCCGGTGTTGCATACCGGGCACATTACTGAGTTGCCCCGATAAAAAATTCCCACAGCCTTCAGACCCGGTCCGCCAACACGTTGCAACAAAGTTCGGGGTATAAAGCGAATCAGCAGTGAAATGAGCCTTTTCATTAGCAGCGCTAAGATACGGCCTGGGCTATTCCGGCAAAAGAAGATGAATACGGATCAAAACTTTTTTACCTTGCCTTCCATCGTAATGCTGTAAACGGCCTTAGGCATCCTAACCCGAATACCATGTATGCTAAAACGTTGCCGGATAATGCCATGATGCATTCTGACAGCCTGATTACCCGCGCCCAACAAGGCGATCAGAATGCCCAGGGTAAACTGGTGCAGTTGTGGTATAAGCGGATTTACAACTATTGCTTTAAGTTTTTTCTCGACCACGATCTGGCTATGGAAGTATCGCAAAAAACGTTCATCTCCATGTGCCGGAATGTTCACGCCTTACAGGACACAAGCCGGTTTAAAAGCTGGCTATACACCATTGCCGTGAACGCGTGCCGGGAAGAAGCCCGTAAACTCAAAAATATGCGCGCTATATCGCTTAACCACGTTGCTCATTACGATGAGGAGAATTCTCCACACTGGGAGAAATCCGACCGCAAGCGCGAAAACCCGGAACGCCTGTACCAGCAACAGGAACTGGCCGACTTGCTGCAGCAGTGCCTTATGGAGTTGAGTACCGAACAACGCGAAGTGGTGATTATGAAGGAATATGAAGGACTGAAATTCCGCGAGATAGCCGAAATACTGAACATCTCGGAAAACACCGTAAAGTCAAGAATGTATTACGGCCTGGACGGATTGAAACGCATAATGGAAAAGAAAAACATTACCCTTGAAACCCTGAATTATGAGCTTTAAACCCGATGAAAACCTGCTGATCGCTTACCTGTACGGTGAACTTGATACAGAAGTGAGCGCGCAAGTGGATGCATATCTGGCTTCACATCCTGAGGCTTTGAAAGAAATGCAGGTACTCCAACACCTCC
>JBKBOE010000039.1:0-26483 GCA_046294915.1 Cyclobacteriaceae bacterium
CGGATCGGACACTATAAGATTATCCGTGCCACGGATCGTTTTAGCGTTGCGTTGCGTGCGCGGATGCACGGGAAAAACAACCTTACTCTCCGAGGCACTTTGCGCAACGGCTTTAATCAATACCTTGAATATTTCAGGATCGTCTACATTAGACGGCCGGTGAAGGGTTAATACAAAATACTTTTCAGGTTCCAGCCGGTTTGCTTCCCACAGGCCTGGTTTTTTCGCTTTGCTCAAGTTACTTGCCAGCGAGTCGATCATGGTATTACCCACAAAAAAAATTGAACGCTCATCAATTCCTGATTTTTTCAGGTTATTGTTGGCGACTTCACTGGTTGTGAAAAAATAATCCGTTATAGAGTCAGTAACCATTCGGTTGATTTCCTCCGGCATGGTCATGTCAAATGAGCGGATACCGCCCTCTACATGGGCTACCCTGGTATTTAGCTTTTTGGCTACAATGGCACACGCCATCGTGGAGTTCACATCTCCCACAACAACCACCACATCGCAGGGATTAGCCAGCAGGTCTTTCTCAAATGCCATCATAATCCGGGCAGTCTGTTCCGACTGTGTGCCTGAGCCAATGCCCAGGTTAATGTGCGGTTCGGGAATTTCCAGTTCTTTAAAAAAAATTTCACTTAGCTTTTCATCGTAATGCTGGCCGGTATGTACCAGGCGGTATTCGATTAACGGGTTACCCGCACGGTTTGAATTTTCGATAGCCCGGATGATGGGGGCAATCTTCATAAAGTTTGGGCGCGCCCCGGCCACTAAAGTTATTTTCACACCTGCACCGTTAGTGAATTAAAATGATTTTCTTTGCCAAATTAATTCAATTTACCGGAATATGACCATCGGAATGTTGTTGAATGCACCCTACCCTGCCGATGTTCGCATCCGCAAGGAGGCTGCTGCACTGCACGCGGCCGGTCATTCCGTGCATTTGCTTTGCCTGCGAAGAAAAGGAGAATCCAGCGTTGAACACTATGAGAATATTCATATTACGCGCATCGATGCCGGTAAAACCAATTTCGGCCTTGCTTTTTGGGATGTGGTAATGGCTACCACCTTTGAACATCCGGTGTTCAAAAAAAAATTACCGGAATGGATTTCCCGCAACAACATTGATGTATTGCATATTCACGATTTACCCCTTGCCGGAACGGCACTTTCGTTAAAAAGGAAATTCAATATTCCGGTAATTGCCGATTTCCATGAGAACTATCCGGATGCCCTGCAGGTTTGGTTCGAGTGGAAGAAAAATCGGTTTGCGCACCTGAAGAACAAACTTTTTATGAATCCGCGTACATGGAAGAGGCATGAAAAAAGAACGGTAGAATTAGCTGATTTTGTAATTGCCGTAGTTGATGAAATGCGAAACAGAATCATTGACGACTACCGGGCTGATCCAAAAAAAATTATTGTCGTTACCAACTCTGAAGATCAATCCTTTTTAGAACAGCCGGTTGAACCGGCTATTTACAAAGCGCATGATGGAAAATTCATCATAACCTACACAGGGGGTATTGGGCCTCACCGTGGCATAGACACTGCAATTGAAGCTCTGCAGTTTTTAGTCGGCAAACCGGTTGTACTCATTATTGCAGGCTTTGGTAATCAGGCGGTAATGTCAAGCCTGCAAAGCCTTGCAGATTCACTTCGGGTATCTGACCGGGTTCATTTTCTTGGCCGTCAGCCGTTCTCCCGCTTTTACTCCCTGATGCACTTTGCAGATGTAAACCTTATCCCGCACAAATCAACACCGCATACCGATAATACTGTTCCGCACAAACTTTTCCAGGGCATGATGGCCGGCAAACCCTTGCTGGTAAGTTCAAGCGCACCCCTAAAGCGTATCATAGAAAAGGCCCGGGCCGGTTTGGTCTTTGAAGCCGGTAATGCAAAAGATCTTAGCGAAAAAATAATCGAGCTGATGAATGCGCCCGCCTTATGCAGGCAGCTTGGCGAGCAGGGTATTAACGCAACCACCACCGGGGGTATGAATTGGGAAACCGACCAGAAATATCTCCTTGCTTTATACCAGGTGATCGCATCAACACCAAAGCAATGAAAAACACCGAATCCTGGAAACCCACCAAATACGAACTCCGCAACGGTAAACTCCGTGCTTCCAAAAATCGCCATGCTGTTTCTGTATCGTCACGGCTGATGATCGACATTACCGCATCTTTCTACCAGAAGGCTTTACATAAATATACCAAAGGATCACTGGCCGATCTGGGATGCGGACATGTTCCCTTCTACCTTTTGTACAAACACCTGGCAACCACAATAACCTGTGTCGACTGGCCAAACAGTCTGCATAAAAATCCGCACCTTGACGTGGAATGCGATCTGAACAAACCCCTTCCCATACAGGCGGAAACATTCGATACCATCATCCTCTCCGAAGTGCTTGAACACATTGCAGAGCCCGATGTTTTGTGGGCAGAGATGGCGCGTATGCTAAAGTCGGGGGGAAAAATCATCGTTAGTGTTCCATTCCTTTATAAAATTCATGAAGCCCCGCACGATTATTTCCGCTACACCGAATTTGCCCTTAAAAACTTCGCTACAAAAAACAACCTTAAGATTGTTGAACTGGAAAGTTTTGGTGGACTGCCCGTAGTGCTGGCTGATCTTTATGCGAAGATATTGGTAAAAATTCCGGTGATCGGAAATGCCCTGGCATCCATTCTGCAATCGCTGTGTTTTTGGTTTGTGCACACCCCCTGGGGGAAGCGGCTGTCGGCACGTACTGCCGGGGCGTACCCGCTGGGTTATTTTTTGGTTGTTGAAAAATGAAGCAATCCATGTTCTGGTTTTTTAAAAAGTGTATTCAAAAATTCGGAATTACCGGAGGCATTTCGGTTTGGATGCAGATCAAACTTTTCAGGAAGGAAGCCATTCACCTTCCGGGATATGCAAGCCCCATTTACTTCAGGCCGGGAACGGCAGACCTTACAACCTTTCGGGAAATTTTTCTCCGCGAAGAATACAAGCTCGACCTGCCGGCATCCCTTGATCCAAAAATAATCATCGATGCCGGAGCAAACATTGGCTTCACTTCCCTCTTCCTGGCACATCGCTACCCCGGGGCAAACATTTATTCCCTTGAGCCTGAACCGTCAAATTTTAAACTGCTCCATAAAAACACTGAAGGTTATCCGAACATAAAGCCAATTCATGCGGCTGTCTGGCATCAGGATGGAATGATAGAGATTACCGATCGGGGATTTGGCCTGCGGGGGTTTATGGCAGAAGAAGCCAGGGATATAAATAACGGGGTTCCTGCAATTTCAATTAGTTCATTAATCAGGCAATATGCCATTCAGTCGATCGATATTCTGAAAATAGATATTGAAGGAAGTGAAAAAGAAGTTTTTTCTGCAGATACCAGTTGGCTTGCCCTCACAAATTGCCTTGTTATTGAAGTGCACGACCGGTTAAAACCCGGGTGCTCCGAAGCGGTGTTTCAGGCCTTACATCCTTACCATTTTTCAAAAACGGCACGGGGAGAAAACCTGGTCTTCATTAAATCGCAGAACCTTTCGTGCTGATCAGTTCCTCATAATACGCTTCTAACTTCCGGGTGAGCAGTGCAACATTAAATTCCGTCTCTACCTTTTGGCGCCCCCGCAAACTAAATCGCCCGAGAAGTTCCTCCCGGTCAAACAGTTCCTGAAAACACGTTCTTAAACTTTCAACATTGTTTTCCTCTGCCAAAAGTCCGGTAACGCCATCCTCTACAATCTCCGGGATATCAGAATGCCGGGTAGCCACAACAGCCATACCGGTGGCCATGGCATCCATAATCGCCACGGGTGTTCCTTCCTTGCGGTTATCGGCAGTAGTAATGCTGGCCTGGATCAACACATCGCACGCGTACATTTTTTCAATTACGAATGTATAAGGTTTGTACCCATGCCACGTCAACCGGTCAGCAATGCCCAACGCTGCCGCCAGCTGCTGCAACGATTCACGCAAGGGCCCGTCACCCACCAAATCAAGTGAAAAAGAATATTGATCTTTTAAAAGTGCCAGCGCACGAATGGCTACCCCAACCCCTTTTTTCTCCAGCAGACTGCACGAAGTCATAAAGCGTATCGGCTCATGTTGCTTTCGTTTACGCTGTTTGAAAGCAATTTTTCCGGCATCAATTCCCAAATGGTGAATCCGGATTTTTTGTTCAGCACAGCCTAACGTAACAAGGTGTGCCTTCATGTACGGCCCCAGCACCAGAATCCGATCGGCTTGCTTAAAAAGCTTTTGATAGCGCCTGATTACACCCGGCTTTAGCGGGTAATGAAAGGCATCATCACCGTAAAAACTGCAGATCATCGGCAGGCCGGTTTTCTTTCGCAGCCCCAGCAGTTTTACTCCGTGGTAACCAAAGTGGACATGCAGGATTGATGCGCCCGATTCCTTACAGAGCGAATTAAAGAACGGAATGTATCCAGCTGTTTTAAAGTAAATAAGTTGTAAAAACTGAATTACCTGATTTAGCTTTCCAAACGAAAAAACATTTTGCAACGGGAACAAATCAAGATTTTGGGTTTTGCGGGTAATAAAAACCGGAATAAATTTTATGTGGTGACGTAAAATACTGTGTATCCAGTTTTCAGTTAACGGCAGGTAGCGCGAGTTGTAATGGATCACTACCGGATGTAAGGCCTTTGCTTTCTCCATCGTTAACGCATCAATTTAAGCGGGTCAATCAATCGAAATTCATTCCGGTAAACCCACAGCAACAAGAGTATACCGGCAGCGATGTACAGCAAATGAAGTACATGCTGATTTATCGCAACAGGAACGAGTTCAGAAATAAGGATGATTAACCCGAAAAATACAGGAAGCACAATTAGTTTATACCCGTTTAAATTGTTGAATGCAAACCGGTTTCGGCTGCCGGCAAACAATAATAGAATCTCGGTAATCAAAGCAAATGCAGATGCCACGATAACTCCATTCACGCCAAAGTGCGGTATTAGTATAATCATCAATCCCACTTTTACAAAAGTTACCACCAGGTAATAAACCGGCAACGGCCGGGTGTACTTAAGCACCGAGTAAGGCATGGAGGCATAGAGGCGCAGGGGTTTAAGCAAATACAGAATGCCGATAAAAGGAAGATACACCAGCGCATCCATGTAACCGGTTTTAATCTCAAAAAAACCAAGCACAACCGGAAATGCTAAAATGCAGCCGGCTACCATCAACACAGCGGCAGCCGCAAGGCCGTGGTAGTAGCGGTTTATTTCAATGGTTGTACCCTTTGTTCTCTGTTCGGCAACGTGGCTGATTACTTTAGGAAAAAACGAATTGAACAATCCGTTTAACCCAAATTCCACAACCAGCATACACTTAAAGGCAAAGTCATAAACCCCTACCTGATTCAGGGGTAAAAAGAAAACCATCAGGATTCTGTCGAAATAGTTAACAGCCCACAATTGAAGTTGATAGATGAACGAATACGTGTTAAATCCAAAAGTTGACCACAGCAGGGGGTAGTTGAAGCGTATCCCATACATACCAGAAATTCGCAGCCAGGCGCCTCCTCCTGAAATGAGCGCAGCCAAAGCCCTTGCGCCAACCGGGCCGGTAAGGCTATCAGGGAAAATGATTAGCCCTGCAATAGTAAGTACAGCAATGAGCGAAAAGTTAACCAGGTTTGACCAAAAGAAACGCGTGGGTTGTTCGCTGCTTTGCAGCAAGCTGCTGTTTACTTTGAACAGCGCCTGAAAAACTCCGGTTAATACCGAAAGAACTCCATACGGAAAAAACGACATATCCTGCCCTGAAAATAAAGCATCAAAAGCCAGATCACCGGTTAGCGTTGCAATGCCCAACACACAGGCTCCCAGCAACAACATGAAGTTGAAACTTGAACTGACAAACTCTGCAAGCCTGGCCTTATCCGATTTAAAATCATGATAGTGGATGTACAGTGAGGTGTCAAAACTGTAGGTTACCACTATTTGCGCCAGCATAGAAAGCGCCAGGTAGATGGCAAGAGCTCCATAAAGCCCGGTGGACAGATAGCCGACATAAAACGGCAGCAAAACAACCGCGCTGGCCATGGGCAGGCTGCCGGCCACGGTATAAATAAATGAACTCTTAATGAATTGCCTGCTAATCAAACCGGTTAAAATTCAGCGCAACATACAAAACCTACAGGGAATTGAGCAGTGAAGCAAGGTCAGCGGTAAGGGCCTTGCGGCTATACAATTCAACTCCGGTCGGCCTGTGGCCGGCCCCATTCTTCCAGTCGGAAAACAAGCGTAGCAGGTGTTGCTTAATGGCCGGCAGGTTATGGCGTTCAATAACAACGCCTGCCCCGGTTTTAGCAAGAATTGCCGATGCATCGCCACCTTCCGGACCAATGCCTACTATGGGGCGCGTTGAACCAAGGTACTCAAACAACTTACCCGGAATGTTCCCTTCGGCAATGGCGCTGTTGGCCAGCACCAATAACAGCGCATCGGTTTGATTATACACCTCAACCAACTGATGATGGGGTACCTGTTTACGAAACGTAGTGATCTTCGCAAGCACTTCATCGCTTTCAACCCAGGTTTTAAACGCGCTGTTTACATTGCCGACAAATTCAATAGAAAGGGAATAAAAAAAATCGGGGTTTTCAGAAAATATTTCTTTCGCTGCGAGCATGAACGGACGAGGATCACGCAGTTCATCTACTACCCCCAGATGGCGGATGGTAAACCGTTCTCCTTTTGAATACTGTAATCCTGCGAAATCATCTTCATCATACCCGTTTGTTATCAGGACCGTTTTATGTGCGCCTAGCGCTTTAAACCAGGTTACATAACGGGGAGTAACCGTTACTACACAATCGGCATGGGCAAGCACCTGTTGTTCAAGCTGTCGGTGCCGTGCCCGTACAAGTGGGGTTATCGCAAGTGTATCCAATAAATCCCATTGGCTCCAGGGGTCGCGAAAGTCAGCAATCCATTTAATGGATGGATTTTTTTTCTTCAGGGCAAGGCCGATGAGGTGCATGGAGTGTGGAGGGCCGGTAGTTACCACCACCCTGATTGGATTATGCTTAATGAAATCGTTCAGAAATTTTACCGCAGGGCGTTTCCAGAAAATTTTTGGATCGGGAATAAATACATTACCACGGATGAAAGCAGCCAGACTTTGAAATAATGACTTTCTGCCGGTGGTAACAAAATCGGCTGACTGAACCTTCTTCCCGGTAAAAAATCCGGTGAGCCTGGAATAAACGGAATACGGCTCCCAAATGGGAAGTTTAATCACCTCCGCTTCATGGGGAATATTGTTTAAGAGCGACTCATCCTTTACTTCGAACGATGGATTTTCAGGAGTAAATACAACAGGCTCCCATCCAAACTGGGGCAGGTATTTAACAAACTTAAGCCATCGCTGCACCCCGCTCCCTCCGCTTGGCGGCCAGTAATACGTAATAATAAGAACCTGTTTACTCATATTAAAAACCAGTAAAGGGCACCGGCAATAAACCGGCAAGCAATCCCTTAGTTAATCAATCTAATCATTCCTTCCCAGTCCTGCGGATTTACCCAATGGATTTCTTCATCGCGTTTAAACCAGGTGAGTTGCCGTTTGGCGTACCGTCTTGAATTTCGCTTCAGCAGCCGAACGGATTCTTCCCATGTGTACTTTCCGTCTATAAAATCAAAAATTTCCTGGTAGCCAACAGTTTGCAGTGCGTTGCAGTGCCTGAAAGGATACAACGCACGGGCCTCATCAAATAAGCCGGCCTCAATCATCGAGTCCATCCGGTTATCAATGCGCCTGTAGAGCACCTCCCGGCTAAGTTCAAGTCCGATTTTTATAACCTGAAAAGGCAGTACCCGCTTTTGCTTTCGCTGAAATTCACGGATTGATTTTCCGGTTGCAACTTTTACTTCGAGGGCACGCAACAGACGCTGCGGATTATGTATATCCAGCGTTTCAAAACTCTGCGGATCAACGGCTTTTACTTTTTCCTGAAGCCAGGCAAGACCGCGGGCAGCGTATTGATCTGTCAACTCGCCCCGGATTTCATCGGGAACATCGGGAATTTCATCAAAGCCTTCCAGTAACGCTTTTAGGTATAACCCCGAGCCACCGCATACAACTACACTATCATATTGTTTAAATAATGTGTTGACAACGGCAAGCGCCTCATCACCAAACTGAGCGGCATCGTACACATCGTGAATAGAGTGACTGTTGATAAAGTGATGCCTTACAACGGCAAGTTCTTCTTCAGAGGGTTTGGCCGTACCGATGTTCATCTCACGGTAAAACTGGCGGGAGTCAGCCGAAATGATTTCTGTACAAAAATGCCGGGCAAGCCGTATGGCCAGGGGCGTTTTACCCGATGCAGTGGGCCCTGCAACCACAATCAGTTTTTTACTTATCCCATCCACCCGTCAAAAGTACAAAGCTTTGTGAGTATTGGTGATCGTTCAATCATTTGTCATTATCCCTTATCTTCGCCCGAAACAACCACCTATGATCAAGTACACGGTACCCTTTCTTACCAAACTGGAAGAACTGTTGGGCGAATCGGATTACACCTTGCGGTACGAAAAAGGCAATTTTAAATCGGGCTACTGCCTGCTGCGCGATCAGAAGATCATGATTGTCAATAAGTTCTACACCACCGAAGGCAAGATTAACGCCTTGCTGGACATTCTTAAATCTGTTGAATTGGATAAATCGCGTTTTTCTGAAAAGAGCCTAAGGCTTTATGAAGAGCTTACCCAAACCGAAGTAAAAGCTTGAACGTAACTTTTCTCGGAACCGGAACCTCCCAGGGCGTACCCGTAATCGGATGCAGCTGCGAAGTGTGCCATTCGGTTGACTTCCGCGATAAGCGTTTTCGTTCCTCCCTGCACATCCAAACCGAAACCCTGAGCCTGGTGATAGACACCGGCCCGGATTTCAGGCAGCAGATGCTGCGCGAGAATATTCAGCGGGTAGATGCCCTCTTGTTTACCCACGCCCACCGCGATCACACAGCCGGGCTTGATGATGTGCGCGCCTACAATTTTATGCAGAACATGAACATGCCGGTGTATGGAATGAAAGAAACCCTGGCGCAGATCAAAACCGATTTCTCCTACATCTTTGGGCCCGACAATTACCCGGGCCTGCCCCGCCTTACGCTCTTCCCTATCTCCAACACACCTTTCACTATAAACGCAGTCGAAATTATTCCGCTGCCCGTGCTGCACCTCAGGTTGCCCGTTCTCGGCTTTCGCATTGGAAGTTTTGCCTATATTACCGATGCTAATTTTATTCCGGATGAAACTCTTGAAAAACTGCATGGAATAAAATACCTGGTACTGAATGCTCTGCAGCGTGAACCTCACATTTCACACTTCAACCTGGAAGAGGCCCTTGCGATGGCGCGAAAAATCAATGCCCAAAAAACCTGGTTTACGCACATCAGTCATAAACTAGGCACGCAACGCAAACTCGATAGCGAGTTACCCGAAGACATCCGATTGGCATACGATGGGCTGCGCATTTCAATCGTTTAAGCGTGCACAACAATTATTATTTTCTGCGCCAACTTACCGCAGCCCTGGCTAACCGACTGCGCGGAAGCGTGCTCGCTCAATGCTTCAGTCAGCATGCCGATGAATTAATACTGCAGTTTGAAACCACAACAAAACCCTTTTTCATTCGGGGTTTCCTGCAACACCACTTCTGCTGTCTCTCCTTTCCGAACGATTTCAAACGAGCCCGAAAAAACAGTATTGATCTTTTTCAGGAGGCTATCGGGTGCCGTGTTTCTAATGTAACCCAGTTTGAGAACGACCGGAGCTTCAGCGTGGAACTGGAGCATGGCTATGCACTGCTCTTTAAGATGCACGGAAACCGGGCCAACATCATCCTGCTGCTCAATTCAAAGCCCATCAAAATTTTCCGCAATCATCTCCTTCAGGACTGGACTTTGCAACCCGATGATTTGAATAAGCCCATTGCGTTTACAAAAAATGCCTTTGAAAACAATCTTAAGAACCTCAGTCGTTATTACTCCACCTTTGGAAAACCCGTTTGGGATTATTTGGCCTCCAGCGGGTTTCTGACTAAATCAACCGATGAGAAGTGGAAACTCTTTGAGTCCGTAATCAGCATACTGGAAAACCCAACTTACTATATTGTTAAAAAGAACGATAGCGTTTTATTTTCGCTTCTTCCCGGAAAGGACGTTATTAAATCGTACTCCGATCCGGTTATTGCCATTCAGGATTTCTTTGTAACGCATGAAACAACCAATGCATTCATCAGCGAGAAGTCTAACGCAATAAAAATCCTTCAAGCCCGCCTTAATCAGGTTCATGAGCACATTAAGCGCAATATCAAGCGATTAACCGAAGTCGAGAATGACCACCATTTTAACAGGTGGGCCGATCTGCTGATGACTAACCTGAGTAGCTTACCAAGCGGACTTGACAAGGTTGTGCTTCCGGATTTATACCACGACAACATGCCGGTGGAGATCCCTCTCAAAAAAGAACTCACAGTCCAGAAGAATGCCGAGCTATATTACCGCAAGGCGAAGAACAGGGAACTTGAACGCAGCAAACTAAAGCAATCCATTACCTCAAAGCAGCAGCAGGCTGAAGTACTTCAAAGCCAGCTTATGCAACTGAAGCAGGTAACGGATGCGCAGACGTTAAAGCAGGTAATTGCTTCCTTTAACCTGAATAACCTGAAGCAGCCTGAGAACACCAAATCGGTTTCATTGCCGTACCGGGAGATTGAATTTAAAGGCTTTAAAATCTGGATCGGTAAAAGTGCCCGCGATAACGATGAACTTACGCAGAGGTTTGGCTACAAGGACGATCTGTGGCTTCATGCAAAAGATGTTTCCGGCTCGCATGTGCTGATTAAATACCAGGCCGGCAAGCCCTTTCCGAAGCCGGTAATTGAACGGGCCGCACAACTGGCAGCATGGCATTCAAAGCGAAAAACCGATTCGCTATGCCCGGTAACCGTTACCCCAAAAAAGTTTGTACGGAAAAGAAAGGGCGATCCTCCCGGAATGGTGGTGGTTGAACGGGAGGAAGTTATTCTGACAGAACCTAAAGCCTGATTGCCCCTTACTTCACCACGTTTATTCGGAGTGTATTGGTTCGCAGCCGCTCCTGTATGGGCATACTGGCCAGCACAATAAAAATATCGCCTGGTTGCACATGCCCTTCCTGCTTAAGAATCTTCTCTACATCGGCAATGGTTTCGTCTGTAGAGTTATGCTTATCGTAATAGTAGGCGCGTGCTCCCCACACCAGGTTAATGGTGGTGATCAAGGATTTATTTCCGGTAAAAACAAAGATGTTGGTATTGGGCCTGTGCGATGAGGATTTAAATGCCGTGTACCCCGAGGATGTCATCCCCACAATGGCTTTGGCGCCCACATCCTTGGCAAGTTTACAGGCGGCCAATACCAGACTGTCGTTCAGGTAAATGGGCGACTTGGGGTCAACTTCGTGAAAGCGGTAGTACATCTTTTCGTTTTTCTCCACCGAAGCGATGGTGCGCACCATGCTTCGGATAACTTCAATCGGGTACTTACCGGCCGCTGTCTCAGCCGACAGCATCACCGCATCGGCACCATCCATTACTGCGTTGGCCACATCGTTGGTTTCGGCACGGGTAGGCCTGGGGTTTTCAATCATGCTCTCCATCATCTGCGTGGCTACAATTACCGGCTTACCTGCCCTGTTGCACTTTTCCACCAGCATCTTCTGCACCATGGGCACTTCTTCCAGCCAGATTTCCACACCCAGGTCGCCCCGGGCAACCATTACCGCATCAGTGGCATTGATGATGTCATCAATGTTGCTCAGTGCTTCAGGTTTTTCAATCTTGGCCACAATGCGCGATGAGGATTTCTTCTTCTCGATAATGTCACGAAGAATCTTTATATCCTGTCCTTTCCGCACAAACGAAAGTGCAATCCATTCAATATTATTCTTCAGGCCAAACTCCAGGTCCTCCATATCTTTTTCGGTAAGCGAAGGAGCGGTAACCTTACTGTACGGAAGGTTAATACCTTTCCTGGCCTTAACGGGGCCTCCGTAAATTACTTGCGTAACAATATCAACATCACGTACCTCCACTACCTTTAACTCGATTTTTCCGTCATCAATCAATACCAGATCGCCAACCTTAACATCTTTTGGCAGGTTCTTATACGAAGTGCTGGCAATTTCATTATTACCAACCAACTCGCGGGTTGTAATGATGAAGGTTTGGCCGCGTTCAACTTCTGTATCGGGTTTCATTTCCTGTATGCGGATCTTCGGTCCCTGTAAATCAAGCAGCAACGCTATGGTTGAGCCCAGTTCTTCGTTGAGTTCCCGCACGTTGTTAATTACCTTCTGGTGATCGGAGTGAGTACCATGCGAGAAGTTGAGCCGGAACACATCCACACCTTCCTTTATCAGCGCGCGCAGCATTTCCTTTGAATTGGAGGAAGGGCCAATTGTGGCAACGATTTTTGTTTTGTTATAAGAAATTTTCTCGGTCATAGGTTATGTATTGTTTCAAAAAATAAAATTCGTTTTGGACTTAAGTCCTTCCAGGGGTATGGGCGATACCAGCTCAACAAACGGAACAGTGCGCAGCATTTCGGTTACTCTCAATTTAAACTCCGGATCTTCGGATTGGGTCAAAAGTATGAAATCGAAGTGAGGAAATTCCGGAACCAGCCGGTGCCGGGAAGAAGCCTGATCAACCGGTTTGTTTTTAAAGAGTTTCAATCGGTTGAGGCGTGTTTCGAAAGCATAAAAATTAAAATATTTTTCACCTTCCTTCTTAAACCCTACTGCCAGGTCGGGTTGACGTACCAGGTGGAAGCCGGTTAGTTGGTTAATAGCCCAGGCCAGTTTATATCCTTTGGCTGTGCTTGCTACTCCGGTAAGTTCAAAGTCGTAACGGTACTCAATAACCAGCTTACTTTTCTTCATTTTTCGGTGCGCTCAGGGCGATTTACCCACCTGGTGCCTGCTTTAAAAAAGTTTGACAATATTGCATTAAATCTCTTTCTTTGCACTGAATTTTTAAAATCCTAAAACTTACCAACATGTCTGAAATCGCACAAAAAGTAAAACAGATTATCATCGACAAATTAGGCGTTGAAGAATCTGAAGTTACTCCTGAAGCTAGCTTTACAAACGACCTTGGCGCTGACTCTCTTGACACTGTCGAACTGATTATGGAGTTCGAAAAAGAATTCAACATTTCCATTCCTGACGATCAGGCGGAGAACATCTCAACCGTTGGCCAGGCCATTTCTTACCTCGAGCAAAACGTAAAGAAATAACCGGGCGGTTTACGCTCGCTGAATTCAAATTTTTAACATGATCTTAAAACGAGTAGTCGTTACAGGGCTTGGTGCACTCACACCCATTGGCAATACTCTCGGAGAATTCTGGGAAGGATTGAAAAAGGGAACCAGCGGGGCTGCACCCATTACCCGGTTTGACGCTTCGCTTTTTAAGACCCGGTTTGCCTGCGAAATTAAAAACTTCGATATCGGCAATTTCATGGATCGCAAAGAGGCCCGAAAGATGGACCCCTTCGCCCAGTATGCCATGGTTGTTGTTGATGAAGCCATTAGAGATTCTCAACTGCCGCTAACCGAAATCGATCACAACCGCGTTGGGGTTATCTGGGGTTCAGGCATTGGCGGATTGCTCACCTTCCAGGAAGAGGTAAAGTCATACGCGAAAGGCGATGGTACACCTCGCTTTAATCCGTTTTTTATTCCCAAAATGATTCCCGACCTGAGTGCGGGGCACATCTCCATTAAGTATGGTTTCCGGGGGCCGAATTTTGTAACGGTTTCTGCGTGTGCTTCATCCACAAATGCCATCTACGATGCCTTTACCTACATCCGGCTTGGCCGGGCAGACGTCATCGTATCGGGTGGTTCAGAAGCAGCCGTATGTGAAGCAGGCGTTGGCGGATTCAATGCCATGAAAGCACTCAGCGAACGCAACGATGATCCGGCCACTGCATCGCGGCCCTATGACAAAGACCGCGATGGATTTGTTCTGGGTGAAGGTGCCGGAGCATTGATTCTCGAAGAATACGAACACGCCAAAAAGCGTGGGGCTAAAATCTATGCCGAAGTAATTGGCGGGGGCATGTCGGCCGATGCATACCACATCACCGCTCCGCACCCCGAAGGGGCAGGAATAACCCAGGTAATGTTCAATGCCCTTGACGATGCCGGCATTGCGCCTAACGAAGTAGATTACGTTAACACACACGGCACATCAACCCCATTGGGAGATATTGGCGAGTTAAAAGCCATACAGCGGGTGTTTGGTGAACATGCTTATTCCATGAACATCAGTTCAACCAAATCCATGACCGGCCATTTACTGGGAGCAGCCGGTGCTATTGAAAGCATTGCCTGCCTGCTGGCTATCAATCAATCGGTTATTCCTCCTACCATTAATCATTTTACGGATGATGATGGCCTGGATCCCAAACTCAACCTTACCTTCAACAAAGCCCAACAGCGCGAAGTAAAGGTTGCCCTGAGTAACACCTTTGGCTTTGGAGGCCATAATTTCTCCATCCTGTTTAAAAAAGTGTAAGCCTGCCCATGAAGGATCAATTGCATTTTTCGTGTTATCTTTCGTTCCGGTAAAACGAATTCAGCGCAGTTGTGTGGCGTTTACTTAAAATCCAAAAGAGCAAGTCCAATACCGATAAAAAGCTGATTGCCGCCATTCAAACCGTAGCCGGTTTTACGCCTTCCAACCTGGAACTGTACCGACTGGCCACTATGCACAGTTCCATCGCAAAAGAAAATGGCCAGGGTTTTAAAGAAAGCAACGAGCGGCTGGAGTATCTGGGCGATGCCATACTGGGTGCGGCCGTGGCCGACTACCTGTTTATGAAATTCCCCTACAAAAGCGAGGGCTTTCTTACCGAAATACGGTCAAGAATTGTTAACCGCGAATCCCTCAATCTGCTCGCCCGCAAAATCGGCATTGGTTCTATTGTGCAGTTCGATCAGAAAAACACGCAACTCCAGCAGGTAATTCTGGGCAATACCCTTGAAGCCATTGTAGGAGCTATTTATCTGGATAAAGGATACCTTCGCTGCAAGCGGTTTGTTGTTAACAAGCTGATTGTGCCGTACTATAACATTGATGAACTTGTTGCCACACATTCAAATTTCAAAAGCAAGGTAATTGAGTGGGGTCAGCGCGAAGGCAAAGAAATTAAGTTCGAGATTGTAAGCATAAAGAAAGGAAGAGTGCACAAGGAATTCACAGCCCAGGTGGTTGTTGAAGGGCAGCCAAAAGGAACCGGCCATGGCAATAGCAAGAAAAAAGCCGAGCAGGATGCTGCGTTTAAAACCTGTGAATTACTGGGCATCCTCAATGAAACTTCCGCCTGATTCCTGTTTATTGCAGGCATATTTGCAACATGGTGAGAAAACTCAAAATTGCCGGTGCAGCACTTAACCAAACTCCGCTGGATTGGTCGGGCAACCTGGCCAATATGGTTACAGCCATTAACGAGGCAAAAGAACAGCAGGCCGATTTACTGCTGCTGCCCGAGCTTTGCGTTACCGGATACGGGTGTGAAGACGTATTCCTCAGCGACTGGCTGTCGGAAAGAGCCTGGGCAATGGTAACGCAACTCCTGCCCCACAGCAATACCCTTACCGTATGTGCCGGCTTGCCCATCCGAATCAATGAAGTTACCTACAACGGTGTATGCGTTATCAGCAACGGGAATATTTTAGGCATAACCTTAAAACAAAACCTGGCGAACGATGGTGTGCATTATGAACCCCGGTGGTTCAAAGCATGGAAGTCCGGTGAAATGATTGAACTGGAGCGCAATGGTGAAATCATCCGGGCGGGTGACCTGATTTACGAAACAAACGGCTTTACCTTTGGTTTTGAGATTTGCGAAGATGCCTGGCGCATCAACCGGCCGGGGCATTCACTCTATAAACGAAATGTTGACCTGATTCTAAATCCGAGTGCCAGCCATTTTGCGTTGGGCAAAAGCAGTTCGCGCGAAGCGCTGGTAACCGAAAGTTCTGCCCAATTCAATTGTGTTTATGCTTATGTGAACCTGCTGGGCAATGAGGCCGGCAGGATGATTTACGATGGTGACATCCTGATAGCCCAACATGGAAAACTGCTGGCCCAAAACAACAGGCTTTCGTTTAAGCCGGTTAACGTATTGTGTTGTGAGGTAGCACCTGGCAATCCGGCAGCAAGCGAACAGAAACCCTTAACCGATAATAAAGACCGTAATGAAGAGTTAACAAAAGGGGTTACACTGGCCCTGTTTGATTACCTGCGGAAGAGCAAAGCTAACGGGTATGTTGTTTCGCTGAGCGGTGGTGCCGATTCGGCCACATGCTCGGTTATGGTGGCCGAAATGGTAAAGCGGGCATCAGCAGAATTGGGATGGACCGAATTTTCCCGTACTATTTTCAGGGACAAAACGGTTTCCGATTACCCATCGGCTATACAGCAACTTCTGATCACCGCTTACCAGGCAACACAAAACTCATCATCAACCACGTTCGAAGCAGCACAACACCTGGCCAACTCCATCGGTGCCCGTTTTTATCACTGGAGTGTGAACGAAGAAGTACAGTCATATTCAGCCAAAATTGAACAGGCCCTCGGACGCAAGCTGGATTGGTCAACCGATGACATTGCCCTGCAAAACATTCAGGCGCGTGCACGGTCGCCCGTAATCTGGTTATTGGCCAATGTAACACACCATATTTTACTCACTACCTCCAACCGCAGCGAGGGTGACGTGGGGTACTCCACCATGGATGGCGACACCAGCGGAAGTCTTGCCCCCATTTCCGGCATTGACAAGCCCACCATTTTACAATGGTTAGGTTGGGCCGAGCAGCATTTAGGATACACAGGCTTGAATCCCATAAACCGGTTGAAACCCACGGCAGAATTAAGACCCGGAACACAAACCGATGAAGCCGACCTGATGCCCTACACCGTATTGGCGGCTATCGAGAACCAGGCCATCCGCTTGAGAAAGTCACCGGCTGAGGTGTTCTGCGCATTAAAGGCAACAACCGATGATACCGACCTGCTGAAAAAGCACATTACTAAGTTCTTTCGTTTGTGGGCCACCAACCAGTGGAAGCGCGAGCGGCTGGCGCCCTCCTTTCACCTTGACGATATTAACGTTGACCCGCGCACATGGTGCCGGTTTCCCATCCTCTCATCGGCATTTACCGAAGAGCTAAACGACCTTGAAACCCTGTAAACAACTTGCCAAAGAATATTTACAATTAATGCAGGTGGTGTTGAACATGCAGCCCCGAACCGTTTATATTTGCGCCCATCTTAACCTTACTTTTAATCCGCTAGGCCGATGAATGTACTGAGCTTTATTATCTGGAATGGCAGTCCTGAGATTTTTTCGATACCCATTCCATTTCTGGATACAACACTTACCCTGCGTTGGTACGGACTATTGTTTGCACTGGGATTTCTGATAAGCCAGCAGTTGCTCTACTACATGTTTAAAAAAGAAGGCAAGCCTGAAAGCGATGTGGATGTTCTTACTGTTTATATGGTAATTGCAACCATTATTGGCGCACGGCTGGGGCATGTTTTTTTTTATGAGCCGGCCCGGTACCTGGCTAATCCAATCGATATTATAAAAGTGTGGGAAGGCGGCCTGGCAAGTCACGGTGCGGCAATTGGTATTCTGTTTGCACTCTGGCTTTATGCACGGAAGAAAAAACCCGGGCAGAATTACCTGCAAACGCTCGATCGGATTGTCATCCTGGTAGCCCTTACGGGTGCCCTCATCCGGTTCGGTAACTTTTTCAATTCAGAGATTATCGGCAAACAAACCCACTCCAATCAGGGTGTGTTTTTTGCGCGCAGTGTAACGGACATTCTGAAACGAAAGGACATTTTCACGGATGTACAGTATGTAAAGATGGACGATGAAAAAGGAATTTATCCCTACCCGCCCATTAAAATCCTGTGCCGGTTCAACAAAGCCAACAACTACACCGAGCAGGATATGAGACGTTTCCTGGTGAATGAGGTGAGCGATGTACTGATGTACAACGGGCGTGTTCGTGAACACATCAGCCAGGGCGATTTTATTTATAACCTGGTTCAGGATGATGACGGCACCTGGTACGCCATTCTTTCTACACTGGCCGTACCCCGCTACCCGGCACAACTTTATGAAGCCGCATCGTGCATTTTGCTTTTTATCTTCCTTTTTTGGCTTTGGAGCCGCAAGAAGGAAAACACACAGCCCGGCATCCTATTCGGCTATTTTATGACTATCCTCTGGAGCCTTCGCTTTGCGTACGAGTTTCTGAAAGAACCCCAGGTAGATTTTGAAGTTGATATGCCCCTTAACATGGGGCAGTTACTCAGCATTCCGATGGTTATTATTGGTATTGGCATATTGGTATGGGCTTACCGCCAGAAATCACTTGCAGCAAGCAATAAATAAAAAACGTGTTGCGTTGGTATTACGGGTTCGAGAATGCTGAATGTTGTATGCGGACTATTCCTTTCACTCACCGTATCGGGTTACGATAGCGCCTGTGCTGTTCCGTACGACTCGTTGAAGAAACCCGTTAAAGAAAAAAAACTTCATCCAAAAGATACAACCGGATACTACCTCCACATTAACCGGATTTTCGTTATCGGAAACCGGAAAACACGCGAGCGCATTATCCTTCGAGAACTTACCCTCAAGCCCGGTGATTCGGTCTTTTCGCTGGAACTTCCAAAGATTATTGAAAAAGATAAGAACAAACTGTTCAACCTGGCGCTCTTCAACACAACGGACATACGAACGCTTGAACTTACCCGTGGCCAGGCCGATTTGCTGGTAGAGGTGGATGAGCGGTGGTACACGTTTCCGATCCCCATTTTCCAGTTGTCGGACAGGAACTTTAACGAATGGTGGGAAAACTACAACCACGATTTCGGACGGATAAACTATGGCCTCAAACTCTATCAATACAACATGCGGGGGCGCAACGAAACGCTCATCTTCACTGCACAATTTGGTTATGTACAGCGGTTCGAACTGCTTTACCGGGTTCCCTATTTCGACCGAAGGCAAAAGCAGGGACTGATTTTTGAAACCGACTTTGTAGACGCAAAAAACCTGGCGGTACAAACCCTTGACCACAAGCTCGATTTCCTGGAAACGCGTACCCTTCTCAGAAACACGCGGGGTGTTGGGTTAACATACACTTACCGCAAAAATTTTTACAAGCAACACCGGTGGAAGTACGGCTATCGCACCACAAGCATTGCCGATACCGTGGCAAAACTCAACGAAAATTACCTGGGAACCACTTCAAAAACGAAGCAGCAGTATGATCTGTTTAATTACCAGTTCATCAGCGATCACCGCAATGTAGTGGCATACCCGCTCACAGGTCATCACCTGCTGGCTCAGGTTCAGAAAACCGGCCTCTTTGTAAACAACGACATTACCAAGTGGGATGTATCGGTTAGCTACTCCCGTTTTTTCGATCTGAAGAAGAACTTTTTCCTGTCCAACCTTTCGTTCGCCTATTGGAGCAACCGCGATGACATACCCTATTTCAACTACGGGGTTATGGGCTATAACAAGATTTTTGTTCGCGGCTACGAGGTTTTTGTTATTGAAGGCCCGTGGTATCTGTTAAATAAAACCACTTTCAAAAAACGCATATTCAGCCGCACCTGGAATTGGAGCGATATGCCCTTTCGCCAGTTTCAGTATGTTCCGTTTGCCATCTACCTGAAAACCTATGCCGACTTCGGCTATGTTAAAAACTACCCATACTACATCAGCAACTCCCTTAACCAGTTGCTGGCCGATAAACTTATTGCAGGAACCGGTTTTGGTATTGATCTGGTAAGTTCCTATGATTTGGTGCTTCGATTTGAGTATTCCTTTAATGCCGAAGGCGACAGGGGATTTTTCTTTCACATCAAGAAAGAATTCTAATACCTCCCTTAATTCTCTGCTTACTCCTTTTCATCCGGCTTCCATACCTTCCTTTTCCCGTTTCGGGTGTATTGATACCAGGTACCCGTGCGTTGTCCATCAACGTATTCGCCCGAAAAGGTAAGCCTTCCATCATCATCAAAAAATTTCCACATACCGGCCTCCTTACCCAAAAAGTAATTACCATCCTGTACCAGAATGCCTCGCTCATTAAAAATCTGTACACGGCCATGAGGTAAGCCTGCTTCATAGTTTACGATACGCTGCACTATGCCATTGCTATGAAAATAAATCCAGGTGCCTTCGTACTTACTCCCGTTAAATTTTCCCTTCCGATACACCTTACCGTTTTCATAATAATACCAGGCCGAATCATGCATTACACCATGCTGCCACTGCTCTACCGACTCCGGCTTTCCGTCAGGATAGAAATAGCAAATCGGTCCGTGCAACCTTCCACTGGTAAAAGTCTGCACTGCATTTAAACGGCCGTCAGGATAAAAATACCTCCACTCCCCTTCCTTTGTTCCGCTTATCAAAACTCCTTTTGCCTTAAGCTGGCCATCGGCATAGTGCACAAAAACAGTATCCTGCGAAAGGACATTTAAGGCTGACGCGGTAAAAATTGCGAACAGGGTATTTTTCATTCGGTAAGGTGGTGCTAAATTAAAACACCAAATCTACATGAAGTTTTCAGCGCTGCTTATTCTTTTGCTGGCCCTGGGAGCGCGGGCGCAAAGTGTGAGTACCCTTATGGGTGCACGGGCTAACGGCATGGGCTATGCATCGGCCGCATTGTTTGATGAATTTGCCATCCTTAACAATATAGCGGGCATGGCACAACTCACCCAGCCGGCAGGTGCAGTTGCCTACCATGTAGCCGCAGCAATACCGGCTGCCAACAGGGCAGCTTTTGCATTCAGCGTTCCTGTAAAAGCGGGTGTGCTGGGCGTAGGCATGTTCCGATTTGGCGACAAGGTGTATAACGAAAGCATCCTCTCGGCAGGGTTCAGTAATCAATTTGGCTTGGCGGCACTGGGCGTTAAGGTTAACTACATACAATACCAGGCCGAAGGCTTTGGTACTAAGGGCGTATTCACCATTGGCATGGGAGGCATAGCCGAACTCACTAACGAAATCTCCATTGGTGCTTACATCAGCAACATTAACCGCCCCGATATTTCAGCCGATGGCGACAAAGTTCCGGCTCTGTTAAATGCGAGCCTCACTTTTACGCCCACCGATAACGTACGGGTTGCGGCAGAAATCCAGAAAGACCTCGACTACCCAACCACCTGGAAGGCCGGCTTGGAATATACGTTCCACCCGAAGTTTGTTGCGCGCACAGGCTTCAATCTTAAACCCGATGCCGCTTTTTTCGGAATGGGCTTTAAAACCAGCCGGCTCAGGCTCGATTATGCTCTGCAACACAGCACCCTGTTGCAATTCAGTCATCAGGCTTCAGCCATCTGCACCTTGGGCAAATTATGAAATGGTTTACCCTCATACCCTTGCTGATCGGTTGCTCCACTCAGGCACAGGAATACCCACGAAAAGAAGTTGACCTTGAGCGACTGGCTGATGAATTATTTGGCTACCCGGACCTGGATCTGAACTACGAAGAACTGTACGAAAATCTTGCTTTGCTTTTTAATAATCCGGTAAATATCAACACAGCCAATGCTGAACAATTGCGGTTTCTTAACCTTCTTACCGAAGCGCAGGTTCAAAACATTGTTCGATACCGGGATGAAAACGGGGACTTTCTGAGTATTTACGAACTGCAGGCAGTACCCGGGTTTGAACTGCACGACATCATGCGCATTACCCCGTTTTTTGTTGTTGCCGATCCATCAACCCGCTTCAATCGGTACTTCTGGAAACGCCTTGCAGAAAAGGGTAACAGTTACTTCATTTTCCGGTACGATCGCACCCTCCAAACCAAAGCGGGCTTTACCGATGCCGTAAGTGAAGCACAGCAGTTCAAAGGCAGTCAGAACAAATTATATATGCGCTTTCGTACAGCCCGGCCGGGTGAATACAGTTTTGGCTTCACTGCCGAAAAAGATGCTGGCGAACAGGTTGTGTGGAACCCTTCTGAAAAGCAGTATGGGTTTGACTACAACTCATTTCATGCACAAGTAATGAACAAAGGAAAGATTAAGAACCTGATTATTGGCGATTATCAATCGCAGCTTGCACAAGGATTGTTGCTGGGTGGAAACTTCGGATTTGGAAAAGGGGGCGAAACCATAACCACGGTAAGGAGAAGCAACCTTGGATTTCTGCCGTACACCTCGGTAAATGAATTGGGTTACCTGCGCGGAGTGGCCGTTACACTGGAGGCACAAAAGAACCTTTTTGTTTCGGGGTTTTATTCGGGCGCTTTGCGCGATGCCAGTGTGGTTTCCGATTCCGCAGAGCAGTCGTTTGTATCATCTTTTCCAACCTCCGGCCTTCACCGTAACGAGGCCGAACTTCGCACGCGCAAGCGTTTACGCGAAGAACAGTACGGTGTGGTGGTGAACTACCGAATGGGCCAGACCGATGCCGGGCTTATTTTCAACCACATTGGGTACAATAGCCGGGTTAACCGGTTACCCCAGGTATACAACCAGTTTGCGTTTTCGGGAGATGGGCTGATTAACGCGGGCGTTTTTCTGAACCATACGGTTAAGAATTTTACATTCTTCAGTGAGGCGGGTAAAACCCTGCACCACGGGCATGGCATAGTAGCCGGAGTGTTGGGCAGCGTTACGCCACAATTCGATGTAGTGCTGCACTATCGCAACTATCAGCGCAATTTCTACAGCTTATATTCTAATGCTTTTTCCGAAGGATCATTACCCATAAATGAGCGCGGGTTGTATTGGGGATGGAAATACCGGTGGAACCGGAGGTATATAATTGCCGGTTATACCGATTTGTTTCGGTTTCCCTGGCTGCGTTATCACATCTATGCACCCTCTGAAGGACACGAGTGGTTATTGCGATTCAACTATCAGCCTGCGCGCCATGTGATGGCCTTTGTTCAGTTGCGGGAAGAATTGAAAGTGCGAAACCTTACTGCAACGGAGAGCAACATATATGCTACCGGTGAAGGCATAAAACGAAACCTGTGGTTCAATTGCGATTATGGCATAGGTGGTAAACTGCGCCTGAAAACACGGGCACAATTCAGTTCGTTTAAAATTGGCGGAACCAAAACCTATGGAATGGCCCTGATCCAGGATGCCAGCGTGGATTTCGGAAGGCTATCCGTAACTGCCCGGTATGCGCTATTCGATACGGACGACTACGACAACCGGCAATACGTGTACGAACGCGATGTATGGCTGGCGTACACCCTGCCTGCATACAGCGGAGTGGGTATTCGCAGCTATGTAATGCTCGATTATGCGTTTTCGCGCAATGTAAGTGTGTGGTTAAGGCTGGCGCAAAGCACCTATTCAGACAGGGAGGTAATCGGCAGCGGCCCTGATGCTATTACCGGAAACATACGTACCGATGTACGGATGCAAGTGCGGGTGCGGTTCTGATGTAAACCAGGAAAGAAGTAATTTGCGCATTATGCATGCAGTAAGCCAGGTTACTCCCGAAGTATTGCTGATGCTCAGCATTGGCGGAATAATCTTTATTGTGGTTTTCTGGGCGATTTTCCGCAAAAGAAAAAGGTAGGGAGTAATCCTGTGCGGTTAACGGTTTTACGGTGATGCCTTTTAATCGTAATTTTCAGACTCACTGAATCAGATTCATTAACCCTTAAACGATAATACCATGAAAACCGGTTTACTTAGTTTACTTTTAGTACTCGCAACAGTAGCTACCTACTCCCAGACAACCAAAAAAACACTCGAATTCCCGGAGTTTAAAGCCATTTACAACAATTCAAGTTATACGGTTTACCTGAAGCAAACCAACAAGCAGGAAGTTACGGTGGAAGCCCTTACCGAGATTTACGAGCTTACAAAAATTACCGTTGAAGAAGGTGTATTGATGATAAACCTTGAACGCAAGCCCGACAACCAAAGCAAAAGCATTTGGTCGAAAATTGACGACATCAAACTTAACCCTACTATGAAAGTGTACATTAGTGTGAAGAACATCAGCGATCTGCAGGTAAATGGTTCCGGCAAAATTATTACTGAGAATTCGCTGGCTTCCGGTAAACTCAATTTATCCATAGGAGGCAGTGGCAGTATGGACCTTGACATTAAGGGCGATGAGGTCAATGTAGAAGTGAGCGGCTCGGGAAAGATGGCAATAAAGGGATATGCAACTTCTATGACTGCGCTGGTGAGTGGAAGCGGAAGCATTAATGCCTTTAACTGTCCGCTGGAAAAGGCAAAAATTAAAGTGAGCGGCTCAGGTGTTGCCGAGTTGAATGTAACCGATACTATTGAAGCCACTGTTGTTGGCAGCGGATCGGTAAAGCATAAGGGCAACACCAAAAATGCAACCCGAAAAATATATGGATCAGGCACGGTTGACAGGGCCTATTGAGTGAACTTCAGTAATACGTATGGCCAGGCTCACCAAAACGGTTGTACTTAAACCTGCTTTTCATCGCGGACAGCAATGTATTGCCATGCATTTTCCTTTTGATGCCAAACTATTGCCCCGGGTGCGCAGCATTACCGGATCAACCTTTAGCCGAACGATGAAGTGCTGGTACGCTCCTGTAACGGCATCCACCGTGAGCGAGATACTAAACGCATTTAAAGGAGTTGCCTGGGTTGACATGACGCAGCTTAAAAACCCGGTTAATCAATCAAGCCAAACCTCAACATCTACTCCAAAGAAAACACATACCGTCATTCATAAACCCGAAATTGGTACATTACATGCGGCTGCTTTAGAGGCGCTTGAGGCTATGCGCAGAAAATTGAAATTCCGTAATTACAGTACGTCAACCATAAAAACGTACACTGAGCAGTTTAAACTTTTTTTACAATTCTTTCCACAGAGTCATCCTGAGGAATTGGGTGAAGATGAGATACTGCATTACCTCATGCATCTTGTTGAAAAGCGGAAGTTGAGCATATCAACCCAGAATCAGGCCATTAATTCCATTAAGTTTTATTATGAGAAAGTGCTGAAGCAAGAGAGGAAAGTGTATGAGGTAGAACGGCCCATGCGGGATAAAAAACTTCCGGAAGTATTGAGCCAGGAAGAAGTGATGGCAATTTTTGAGGCTACCGAAAACCTGAAGCATCGCGCCATGCTCATGTTGCTTTATGCATCCGGATTAAGGCGCAGCGAGTTGTTGAACCTTCGCCTTGGCGATGTTGACTTCGACCGCGGCATGGTACTGGTTCGAGGAGGCAAAGGCCGCAAGGATCGGCAGAGTGTGTTGGCACAAAGTCTTATTCCGATTATTGAACAATACATTTCCGAATACAATCCGGGCTTTTGGCTGTTCGAAGGGCTACGGGGGCATCGTTACAGTGCCACCAGTTTGCAACAGATATTAAAACGGGCAGTTTATCGCGCGGGCATTCGGAAAAATGTACGCTTACACATGCTGCGCCACTCATTTGCCACACATTTGCTTGAATCGGGTACATCCACCCGGTACATCCAGGTATTATTGGGGCATGAGTCGCCAAAGACCACCGAAATTTATGCAAGGGTTACCCGTTTTGGGCTGGATAAAGTGGTGAGCCCACTGGACCAGATTGCAGCTTCAAAGCAACTGCGGGGAGATGCGGAGTAACGTAGTGTACAAAAAAAATATCCTCAAAATTTGGCTGTATTCATTGAATTTAAGGCAAAATATTGCCCTTTTGACATATATGTAATACATTCAATAGCAGAAGCACAAACGTTGTGGCCAATTGGGTCGGCTCCGTGGACAGAGTATCGTAAACCGACAACTTAAAAAGTTAGTTAATGAAAAAAGTATTATCACTACTATTAATCGTACTTGCAAATTTGACCTTTGGACAAATACCAAATAAAATATCCAAAGAAGAAAAAGTTTATGGACTCTCTAAATTTTGGCAAGAAGTCAACTACAACTTCGTTTATTTTTCAAAGGTTGACAAAAAAGAATGGAACGATTTGTACTTGAAACTTATTCGAGAAGTACAGGAAACAAAAAACGATTACGAATACTATCGACTACTACAAAGATTTTGCGCCTTTCTAAGGGACGGCCACACCAATATTTGGTTTCCGCAAGAAATACAAAATGACATATACATTTCTAATTTCGGTGACTACAAACTTATCCTTACCAACATTGAAGGTAAAGCAATAATTACTCAAGTGAATCTGAGCAAGAAGGATGAATTGCCCATTGGTACGGAGATAACAAAAGTAAATGGAGTCTCGACCAAGCAATACATCACCGAAAATGTACGGCCATACATTTCATCATCAACAGAACACATCTTAGAAGATTGGTCAATAAGCAACATGCTTCAAGGTTATTTGGGAACAACCTTCAATTTGGAGTTGAAAAC
>JBKBOE010000040.1:0-26455 GCA_046294915.1 Cyclobacteriaceae bacterium
CCCTTCAACAATAATATTAAAAAATGGATCAAACATGTATTTTAAACCTAAGCCGTAAGGTATTACCGGCTGGAATTTGCTGTATTTAATTCCCTCAGTTTGAAGGGGCTGAAGAGCCACGGTTTCTCCGTTTTGTCGTTCAGCCTTTGGGTTCATAAATAATAATCCTACTCCAGCGAAAGCAAATACATTCAATTTAGGGCGCTGATAAAAACGCTGTCCCATTGGAAAAAGACTGACTGTACCAATGGTACTTAATTCTAAGTTGCCTGAAAAAAAAGAGAGATTTCTCTCAACCCTATCATCGTCTGCAAGGGCATCATCCCCGGCAATCCTGAAATAGGTAAGTTCCGCACGACCGCTGATCCTGTTTGTAAAATAGTACTCTCCACCTACAACGATATTGTACCTGATCTTTCCATATTCCTTAGGATTCACCATTTCGCCAAAATAATTGGCTGTTCCGGTCCCAATTGTTGCAATTAAACTCCGCTCCTTTCTGATGGCATAAAAACTCTGCGCGTTTGCCAGAATGGTAATCAGGATCAAGGTTACTATAATCGCTAAACGAATCTTCATTCCGGGCTATTTATCCCCCTAAATTAGAAATTATAACCTTCCTATAAAAACCTTATTTCAGTACCTCTTTAACCTTTTGGGCCGCATCTTTGAGCACTATGGCCGAATACACTTTCAGGCCCGATTGTTCAATGATTTTAGCCCCCTCTTCGGCATTGGTGCCCTGAAGCCTTACAATAATGGGAACGCTGATATTACCAATCTTTTTATAGGCCTCTACAACCCCGTTGGCTACCCTGTCGCACCGCACAATACCCCCGAAAATGTTAATGAGTATGGCCTTAACGTTAGGGTCTTTCAGAATAATCCGGAAACCCGCTTCAACAGTTTCGGCATTGGCTCCGCCACCTACATCCAGAAAGTTTGCCGGTTCCCCGCCCGAAAGTTTAATAATGTCCATTGTAGCCATAGCCAATCCGGCACCATTTACCATGCAGCCAACGTTGCCGTCAAGTTTTACATAATTCAGCCCCGCTTTTCCGGCTTCAACTTCCAGCGGATCTTCTTCGGTAATGTCGCGTAACTCGGCCAGATCTTTATGGCGGTAAAGGGCATTGTCATCCAGATTTACCTTTGAGTCAACGGCCAGGATTTTGTTATCGGATGTTTTTAAGAGCGGATTGATTTCAAACATGGAGGCGTCAAGGCCAACATAAGCGTTGTAAAGGGAATGGATAAATTTAACACCTTCTTTAAAAGCATTGCCGCTCCAGCCCATGGCAAAGGCAATCTTACGCGCCTGGAAAGGCTGTAACCCGATGGTGGGGTCAACCCATTCTTTTATGATTTTTTCCGGATGGGTCTCGGCAACTTCCTCAATATTCATTCCCCCTTCGGTGGAGGCCATAATAACCGGGATACCTTTGGACCTATCCAACAGTATACTCATGTAGTATTCTTTAGGTTCGGATTCGCCCGGATAGTACACATCTTCGGCAATTAAGACTTTGTTTACTTTTTTACCTTCCGGTCCGGTTTGCAGCGTTACCAATGTGCCACCAAGAATGGCTTTAACTTTTTCAGGTACCTCATGAATATTCTTGGCAACGACCACGCCTTTAGATCCCGTTTCTTTAATGGTGCCTTTA
This sequence comes from Cyclobacteriaceae bacterium, assembly GCA_046294915.1. Lineage (GTDB taxonomy): Bacteria > Bacteroidota > Bacteroidia > Cytophagales > Cyclobacteriaceae > UBA2336. The sequence goes on from JBKBOE010000040.1 coordinate 1,668, forward strand.
CCTCTTCCACCAGCATGAATCTGTGATTTTACTACAAACCACTGGGTGCCGGTTTCTGATTGTAATTCTTTGGCAGCCTGTATAGCCCCATCAAGGGTATCGGCAACGATGCCACGCTGCACCGCCACTCCGTATTTCTTCAGGATTTCTTTGCCCTGGTATTCGTGTATGTTCATGAAGTTGTATTTTGGAGCAAAATACCGTATTTACCTTTTAATTCAAACCCTTGTTTAGTGAGTAACACACTGGTTTCAGTTTCCGGAATCCGTAAGTCCTACGGATCCCTTGAGGTTCTTAAGGGGATTGATCTCACCATTAACCACGCTGAAGTGGTAGCCATTGTGGGCGCTTCGGGTGCGGGAAAAAGTACATTGCTGCACATTATCGGAACACTGGATGCTCCGGATGCCGGAAAGGTCTTGATTAACGGGATTGACGTGTTCTCTTATTCACAGGCAGAGCTTGCGGCTTTCCGCAACCGGTCTATCGGATTTGTATTTCAGTTCCATAACCTCTTGCCGGAGTTTACCGCAAAGGAGAATGTGATGATGCCGGCCATGATTTCAAAGCAGAATACTCATAATGCAGCAGCAAGAGCAGATGAGTTACTTAAGTTGCTTGGAATTTCAGCACGGGCTCACCATAAGCCCTCTGAGTTGTCGGGAGGCGAGCAGCAACGTGTTGCGGTGGCACGTGCACTGATTAACGAACCGGCCCTGGTGCTGGCCGATGAACCCAGCGGTAATCTTGATTCAATGAATGCGCGCGAACTTCACCAGTTGTTTTTCGACTTGCGAAAGCGGTTTAATCAAACCTTCATTATCGTTACCCATAATGAAGAGTTTGCTTCGATGGCCGACCGGAAACTCGTAATCCGTGACGGCATCATTTCTGTATAAACAGGTCAGATTCTTCTTTTGATATACTTGATTTGGGCCCTTTCACCTTGCGGGGTCAGTTTATTCTGATGCGAGTAGGCAGGGCACATCGAAGAGGTAAAACTACACGATGAAAGGAGTGTGCCTAGTAGCAGGATCAGGACGATGAAGATTACAAGTCGTTTCATTTTTTCCGTTGTTTAATTTGATGCATCAAAAGTAGGAGTGCGCGTACACCGGCATTGTGCATTGTACGGAATTGCCTTTTGTGTGTAAGAGTAGGGGCAGAGTTGGAAGATATGATGTCGGATTTGAAGCGTTTTTGTAAGGCAGGGCTTTGTTCTTACACTAAGAGCTGGTTCATTTGAGGCTTCCCGTAACCGGTATAACAGTTTGTTTTACTGTTGCTTACAAATAATTGAAACTTTCGTAATTCCCCGAAAAACACACTTCTCTTACAAGGCGTACTACGGGGTATTTTGATGGAAGATTTTAAGAAATCCGGTTAAAAATGGCGCTAATGAGACAGAATCAGATGGTTCACCTCTTCGGCTTCCATCACTCCTGATGGATAAAGTTTGCTCAGGCGTACTTTTTTCAACTCGTTAATCAACACCGGATCATAGGTTGCGGCTACCCGGATATAGTTTTCGGTAAACCCGTGCATTCGCCCATCCTCAACATCGTTTTCAAAGAGTACAGTGGCTATACTACCTATGTTCTCTTCGTAAAACCGCCTGCGTTTTTTGTCTGAAAGGATGTGAAGCATTTTGGAGCGCTCGGCCCGTACTTTATCAGGCACCCGGCCGGGCATAGTGGCGGCCAGGGTGTTATCCCGTTCGGAATAGGTAAAAACGTGCAGGTAGGAAATGTTCAGCACGTTCAGAAAATTATAGGTTTCCAGAAAATCCTCGTGGGTTTCGCCCGGAAAGCCCACAATCACATCCACACCAATGCAACAATGGGGCATTACGGATTTAATTTTTTGTACGCGGCTTTCATACACCTGGCGCAGGTAACGCCTGCGCATCAGTTTTAAAATTTTATCCGACCCCGATTGCAGGGGTATATGGAAGTGCGGAACAAACCGCTTGCTGGAGGCAACAAATTCTATGATTTCATCCGTGAGCAGGTTAGGCTCGATAGACGAAATCCGGAACCGTGCAATTCCATCTACGTTGTCTAATGCGCGGATTAAATCAATAAAATGTTCATGGCGTTGCCCGTTTTGTATGCCAAAATCGCCTGTGTTTACGCCCGTGAGCACAATTTCCCTTACTTCCGTTTTGGCCAGATGGGTCGCGGCTTTAACAAGGTGTTCAATGGTGTCGCTGCGGCTGTTGCCGCGGGCCAGCGGAATGGTACAGAACGAGCAGGAGTAATCGCAGCCGTCCTGCACTTTTAAAAAGGTGCGGGTACGGTCATAAAGTGAATAGGAGGTATTAAACGTTTTGGCGTATTCAATAGCAGAGGCATACACTTCGGCTTTAGACTTCCGCACAAAACCATCCAGCAGTTCAATCAGTCTGAATTTTTCGGCAGCACCCAGTACAGCGTCCACTCCCGGTATTTCGGCAATTTCTTTCGGCTTAAGCTGGGCGTAACACCCGATGATGGCGATGTAGGCATCGGGGGAGATAGCCCGGGCTTCGCGCACCACTTTCCGGCATTTCTTGTCGGCATTTTCGGTAACGCTGCACGTGTTGATAATAAAGATATCCGGTGTGTCGGTGAACTCAGTTTTTACATATCCTTTCTGTTCAAACATCCGCGAAATGGAGGATGTTTCAGAATAATTGAGTTTGCAGCCCAGGGTATAAAATGCAACTTTTTTCATGGTTGGGATGCAAAGGTACGCTCCGGATGCCGGATGAAAAAATCAGGCTGCGATAAGCCTGCGGTGGTAATTTATCTGCCCCAGGTGATAGGTAAAGTGCCCATACAGATGAAGTAGAAAATAGGAGGTAGTCATCGGGTAGCCCAGGGTTTGCAGCGGATATTCCTTTTGAAGTGTTGATTCCTCAAGTTTAGCCAGCGTTGAATGAACAACTTTTTTGGTGTTTTGAATCTCCCTTATCAATTGATCACGGGTAATATTCCTGGCGGTAAATTCATGGTCGCGGTTACGAACGTAACCTGTATGACCTAACACCGTTCCGATAAAGTGCTGCAGGTTGCCGCACAGGTGCAGACAAAGGTTACCGGCTGTATTTTTTATTTCACCGCTTAACTTCCACAGGGTTTCTTCGGATGGATAAAGGTTAATTTCTTTCTCCAGGGTTGTCAGTTCGCGGTCGAATAGGTTTATCAACGAAGTGAGGAAGTCTTTTTCCATGGATTACGGGTTTCGTAAAGATTGTTCAACAGATTCTATCCGCTGGTCAAGCTGGCGACTAACCACATCAAAATCTTCAACACGGCTAAGTTTGGTATTTACGCTGATGTAATATTTGATTTTTGGCTCGGTACCGGATGGCCGTACTGAAATTTTGGTACCGTCTTCCAGATAAAACTGCAGTACGTCCGATTCGGGGAAATCCAGTTTTTTTGATTCACCGTTTACCTTGTTGGTTTCTTTCAGTGATTTGTAATCACGTATTTGTACAATCCGGCTGCCGGCAATAGAATCGGGCGGGTTGGTGCGGAAGTGTTCCATCATGCTTTTTATCTCTTGCTCACCTTGCTGTCCTTTTTTGGTGATGTTGATTAGTCCTTCCTTGTAAAAGGCATGCTCGGCATACATATCCATCAGCCAGTCGTATAACGATTTGCCTTCATCGGCAGCACAGGCCGCCATGGCGGCAAAGAACGCGCAAGCCGATACGGCATCCTTGTCGCGAACAAAGTCGCCAACCATATAGCCGTAGCTTTCTTCGCCAGCGGCAATAAATTTTTTGCGGCCTTCCAGGCTGCGCATCAGCTCGGCAATGTATTTAAATCCCGTAAGGGTATTGTAACATTCGATGCCGTAATTCCGGGCCATGGTGTCCACCAGTTCGCTGGTAACAATGGTTTTGACTACGTACGCATTTTTTTTGTCGGTAAGGTTTTTCATAATGAACCACATCATCAGGCAAAATGCCTGGTTGCCATTCAGCAGGATGAAATCACCATCTGGTTTGCGTACGCCAATACCTACCCGGTCCCCATCGGGGTCGGTGGCCATTACCAGGTTGGCACCAATGGCCTGGCTTTTTTGTATGGCCATTTCCATTGCCGATCGTTCTTCAGGATTCGGTGATTTTACCGTAGGGAAATTCCCATCGGGTATGCATTGCTCTTCTACCAGGTGAATATTCGAAAAGCCCATTTGTTTAAGGCATTCCGGTATCATGGTAATGCCGGTGCCATGAAGACTGGAGTACACCAGGGGAATAGCGCTGTTTCGGCTTACTGCTTCTTTTCGCGGGATAAGTTTTTTTACTTCCTGATAGTAGGTTGCTTCCAGTTCTGGCCCGAGGATATGAATCTTTTCGGGCCTGCCATTGAATTTAACCTCTTCAAACCCACGGATGGCTTTCACCTCGGCAATGATATTTTTATCGTGTGGTGGAACTACCTGCGCGCCATCATTCCAGTAGGCTTTATATCCGTTGTATTCTTTCGGGTTATGCGAGGCCGTAATGACCACTCCTGAATCGCATCTCAGTTGCCGGATAGCGTACGAAAGCATGGGTGTGGGGCGCAAGTCCGGAAACAGGTAAACGTCAATGCCATTGGCGGAGAACACATTGGCGGCCACTTCGGTAAAGTACCGGCTGTTGTTGCGGCAATCGTGGGCAATAGCCACTTTAATTGGTTTGCCCGGAAAACTTTTCAGCAGGTAGTTGCACAAACCCTGGGTGGCCACGCCCACGGTGTATTTGTTCATGCAGTTGGAGCCTGCCCCCATAATACCCCGAAGGCCTCCCGTTCCAAATTCCAGATCTTTGTAAAAATTGTCAATGAGTTCGCGCGAATCAGTACGGCTAAGCAGTTCCGCAACCTGATTTTTCGTTTCCTGATCAATAACGGGGCTATCGAGCCATTGCCGGGCTTTTTGTTTTACGGTGGTCAGTAAGTCAGTCATGGGTTTTAGTGCCGATAAGGTTTAGTGGTTGACCGGTTTTTTCAGAGGTTTCCCCGTAAGGCCTGCTCACGCTCAATTGATTCAAACAGCGCTTTAAAGTTCCCTTTGCCAAATGATTTAGCTCCGTTGCGCTCAATGATTTCGAAGAAAACCGTTGGCCTGTCCTGCACGGGCTTGGTAAAAATCTGTAACAGGTAGCCTTCTTCATCCCGGTCGATAAGGATGTTAAGTTTCTTTAATTCTTCCAGGCTTTCGTTAATTTTTCCAACGCGATCAAGCACATCGTCATAATAGGTTTCGGGTACGTACAGGAACTCCACACCACGCCTGCGCAGTTCGCCTACGGTGTGTATAATGTCGTCTGTGGCAATAGCAATGTGTTGTACACCTGCTCCCTTGTAAAAATCAAGATACTCTTCTATTTGGGATTTCTTTTTGCCTTTTGCCGGTTCGTTGATCGGGAATTTGATGTACCCGTTGCCATTCGAAACCACTTTTGACATGAGTGCACTGTATTCGGTGGAGATGTCCTTATCATCAAACGTTACCAGCAGGCTAAAGCCCATTACTTTCTCATAGAACTCTACCCAGGTATTCATTTTGCCCAACTCTACATTGCCTACGCAGTGGTCAACATACTTTAGTCCAATGGGCTGGGCCTTGAATGTGCTTTGGCGGGGCTTGTAACCGGGCAGGAAGGGGCCGTTGTAGTTTTTCCGCTCCACAAAAGTGTGAATGGTTTCTCCGTAGGTTTTAATGGAAGAAACAACCACCTGTCCGAACTCATCGCTCAATACCTCAGGCTTGCGGGCAATTTCAGCTCCCCGCATTACGGTTTCTTCAAACGACTTCCGAGCATCATCTACCCAGAGTGCCAGTACCTTAACGCCATCGCCATGTTTTCTGACATGCTCGGATATCTCCGAGTCGGGCTGAAGGGAGGTAGTGAGTACCAGGGTAATCTTGTTTTGTCGCAGCACATACGATGCCCGGTCGCGCACCCCGGTTTCAGGACCGGCATAGGCTACCAGATCGAAGCCAAAAGCATATTGGTAGAATAAGGCCGACTGCTTGGCATTGCCCACATAAAACTCAATGTGGTCGGTGCCATGAATGGGGAGGAAATCGGTTGCCATAAAGTAATCATTTACTATCTGTAAAGGTAATGTTTGTGCAATTAGGGTTATAGCCTGAAGGGATAATTTCAGCGGGCAACATACCTGTAAAATTTTCTTTGAATTCTTCCTGATAACCGGGCATTTGGCCCTATAAAATTTCGGATTTGAGAATTGGCGATTAACTTACTAAGATTGCTGCGTTAAACCGGTACGCTGCAGTATGGATATCAACGCATTAGATAAGGCCCTTCAGGAAATTGTAAAGGCAAGAGCTGAACTGAAGAAGATTGATTACAGCAACCCTCAGTACGATGACCTGGAAGAAAAGCTCCATGACCTGGAGGACGATTTTCAGGATGTTTATGGTGCCTATCTGGAACAGGTTCTTCAAAAGATACACGATGAACATTGCCCCGACAGTGATGTATTGATGCCCATCGCCTACCTGGGCGATGGCGTACCGGTAGAACTTGAAAAATTACCGGGAAAAGATGTACGTCTTTTGCTGGAGGTTAATCCGATACGGATTTACCTTAAAGTAAAGGACAAGCAGCAACTGGTGTGGGAGGGTAAGCAGTAGTTTGTATTTACCGGTAACCGAGTTTCTTTCTTACCCGGTTCAGTACCTCCAGGGCTATAACCCGTGCTTTTTCTTCACCTTGTTCCAGTTTTTTCTCAAGTTCTGCAGGATTGGAAAAGTAGTACGTAAAGGCTTTGCGTTCTTCGGCAAACTTCTGAATGATCATTTCAAAGAGTTCCTGCTTGGCATGTCCGTAACCATAATTTCCGGCAAGGTATTTTTTGCGCATTTCTTCCCGCTGTTCGGGTGAGGCTATTAAGCTGTAGATTGCAAAGGTGGTGTCTGTGTCTGGATTCTTGGGTTGCTCCAGCGGGGTGCTGTCGGAGATGATTGACTTGATTTGCTTCAGCAATTCTTTATCCGGAAGAAAGATATCAATAATGTTACCGTAGGATTTGCTCATCTTCTGGCCGTCAGTACCCGGAATGGTCATCACCTGTTCTTCAATCCGGGCCTCGGGTATCACAAACGTTTCACCATATTGATTGTTGAAAGCCGAGGCGATATCGCGTGTCATTTCCAGATGTTGCTTTTGGTCTTTACCTACGGGAACAATTTGGGCATCGTACAAAATGATATCGGCAGTCATCAGCACAGGGTAGGTAAATAAGCCGGCATTCACATCGGCAAGGCGGTCGGCCTTGTCCTTAAAGGAGTGGGCATTGGCCAGCATGGGGAAGGGGGTAAAGCAGTTGAGATACCAGGTAAGCTCGCACACTTCCGGAATGCGCGACTGGCGGTAGAGAAAATTCTTTTCTGTATCGAACCCAAAAGCCAGCCAGGCTGCGGCTACAGCGCGCACATGGTCAGTTCGGGTACGGGAATCCTTAATCGATGTGAGAGAATGAAGATCAGCAATGAAGAAGAACGATTCGTTCTTTGGATCTTTCGAAAGTTGAATGGCCGGAATAATGGCGCCCAGCAGGTTGCCGAGGTGGGGCCTGCCGCTGCTCTGAATGCCCGTTAAAATGCGTGTCATCGTGCTGCAAATAAATGAAATAATGTGGTAATGATTTAAGTTTTACTTTTGTAAAAAGCAGAAGGGATATGAAACGAGCAGGTCTGATCGGCTTAACCGTGTTACTGGTTACTTCACTGGCTGCTCAGGTGGCAAACCCCGTCAGGTTTACAGAGGAGACATTTGATTTCGGAGTTATCATGGAAGAAGACGGTCCGGTTACCCATATGTTTTCGCTCACCAACACATCCGATAAACCGGTTATGCTTCTTTCGGTAAAACCTTCATGCGGATGCACCACACCCGAATGGTCAAAGGAGCCGATTTTACCCGGCAAATCCGGAGTTGTTAAAGCCCAGTTCGATCCAAAAGGTCGCCCCGGGTATTTTCATAAATCGTTAACAGTAACTACCGATTTCGATGGGCAACCCATTACCCTTTATATTAAAGGGCAGGTTTCTTCGCGCAATCTTACCCATGCTTCCGAATACCGGGCCGCCAGCGGGATGTTACGGTTCAGGAGTTTATCGTTTAACCTGGGCAAGATTTTTCGTAAAGATGAATTTACGCAGCGCAATATTGATTTTGTAAATGCTAGTGAAAAGGCCATAACCTACCTTAATAAATACGATGCCCCTGAGCATATCCGTATAGACGTTGTACCCAAAACCATTCAGCCGGGACAGCGGGGCGAAATTCGGATTGGGTATAACGGACTGAAAAAAGGACTTTATGGTTTTCATAAAGATAAAATTACGCTTCACACTGATGATGAGGTTTCTCCTAAGAAAGACTTTATCTTATACGCCACCCTTGAAGATTATTTTGCTCCTGTATCCGCACAGGAACTGACCAACGCACCATTACTTTCCATCACAGAGATGAATATTGACCTGGGGAGTATAAAATTCAAACAATCCGCAACAAAGGAAATTGTATTTACCAATTCCGGTAAATCGGTTTTGGAGATAAGGAATATTCAGGGGAATTGCTCCTGCCTGGTTGCAGCGGTAGACAAAGAAAACCTTAAGCCAGGCGAGAGCGGTATTATACGGATTACATTTACTCCTGAAGACCGGAAAGGAACGCAAACCAAAGCGGTAACCGTTTACTCCAACGATCCGCAAAATCCGGTGCAGCGGATTATGGTGGGAGCGGTGGCGCAGTAGGAAATCAGAATTTACACAAACGCCTGAATTCCTGTAATCTCTTTGCCTAAAATCAGCAGGTGAATGTCGTGCGTGCCTTCGTAGGTAATTACTGATTCAAGGTTGGCCATGTGCCGCATAATCGGATATTCACCGGTTATACCCATACCGCCATGTATCTGCCGGGCTTCGCGGGCAATCTCCAGTGCAACTTGCACATTATTTCGTTTGGCCAGCGATATCTGCGCAGTGGTTGCTTTCCCCTCGTTCATCAACGTGCCCAGTCGCCAGTTGAGTAACTGTGCTTTGGTTATTTCGGTAAGCATCTCGGCAAGTTTTTTCTGAACAAGTTGGAAGGAGGCTATCGGTTTTCCGAACTGAATCCTTTCTAAGGCATACCTTCGTGCCGATTCGTAACAGTCCATTGCTGCGCCAATGGCACCCCACGCAATACCATAACGTGCCGAGTCGAGGCACATCATGGGTGCACCCAAACCGTTTTTACCCGGCAGCAGGTTTTCTTTCGGTACTTTAACATTATCAAATACCAGTTCACCGGTGGTACTGGCCCGTAATGACCATTTGCCGTGTGTTTCCGGAGTAGAAAATCCGGGCATACCGCGTTCCACAATCAACCCATGAATACGTCCCTGTTCGTTCTTGGCCCACACCACCGCGATATCCGCCTTGGGCGAGTTGGAAATCCACATCTTGGCGCCATTCAACAGGTAGTGGTCGCCCATATCTTTAAAGTGGGTAACCATGCCCGAAGGGTTGGAGCCGTGGTCAGGTTCGGTTAAGCCGAAACAACCCAGCCATTCGCCTGAGGCGAGTTTGGGTAGATATTTTTTTCGTTGCTGCTCGTTTCCGAATTTGTAGATGGGGTACATTACCAGCGACCCCTGCACCGAGGCAGTTGACCGCATACCGCTGTCGCCACGCTCGATCTCCTGCATAATGAGTCCATAAGCAATGTAATCCAAACCGCCACAACCGTATTCCACCGGGAGGGTAGGGCCAAACGCACCAATTGCTCCGAATTTTTTCACGATTTCATATGGAAAATGTGCGCGCTGCGCCCAATCCTCAACATAGGGGCTGATTTCGCGTTTTACGAAGTCGCGGATAGAACTGCGTATGAGTTTATGTTCCTCGGTGAGCAGGGAATCAATAGCATAAAAATCGGGGTGATCGAATGTATCCTGTTTCAGGGATTTCTTAGCTTTAGCTTCGGCCGTATGCGATACCATAGGATTTTAGTTATTTAGTGCCCGCGTCCTGCAGGCAGAGCGCAATTTAATCAAACCATTGATAACCGTGAATCCGCACCAGAAGCAAACCACCCAACCTGATCTGAACGAACAACTTCAAAAACTTAAGGCTAAATACGATGTTATGGGGCAGGATTTATCGGCTTACCTGGATGGCCTGCTCTATTCGGATTACCTGACCTACTGGGATTACATTCACCTGGATACGCTGCTCAGTTTACAAAATCCAAAAACCCGGTTTAAAGATGAAACCGTATTTATCATCTACCACCAGATAACCGAATTGTATTTTCGCCTGGTGTTGTGGGAGATGGAACAGATTACTTCAAACGAAAATCTCGATGTAAAATTTTTTACCGAGCGATTGGACCGCATTATCCGGTACTTCCGCAACCTTGCCAATTCGTTTGATATTATGGTAGACGGCATGGAAAAAGAGCAGTTTCTGAAATTCCGTATGGCTTTGCTTCCGGCAAGCGGATTTCAGTCGGCTCAATACCGGTTTATTGAAATCTGTTCAACCGATATGATTAACCTGGTGAGCGCCACCGACCGGCCTTCGGTAAAAGATCCTGATAGTATTGAAGAGATACTTCCCAAATTATATTGGCGCAGTGGTGCTACCGAACTGGCTACCGGTAAGAAGACCCTAACGCTCAGGCAATTTGAAGAAAAGTACATGACTGAGTTTGCCAGGCTTGGAAATCAACATCGCCATACCAACCTGCTGCAACTTTATTACCGTTATTTCAAAGGCGATCCGAACGTGATCAGCCGTCTCCGTGAATTCGATACACTCGCAAATGTATTATGGCCGCTCGCTCATATGAAATCGGCCGGGCGTTACCTGCAAAAAGATCCTGAAGATATCAAAGCCACCGGTGGCACCAACTGGCAAAAATACCTGCCCCCCCGGTTTCAGAAGATTATCTTCTTCCCGGACTTGTGGAGCGAAAAGGAAAAAGAGGAGTGGGGACGTGCTGCTTTTATTCGTGGCGAATAGCTCTCTGAAATTTCGTATTTTAGGCTTCTAAATCGGTGTACCGTGAAGGCGTTGCCTGTGCTTGTATTGGTAGTACTTTCAACCGGAGCCTTTGCCCAGGGCTTCACGCGGCAAACGTGGCACGATCCTGAAAGAAAACACCTAAAGGAAGTGTACGTAGTGAAAGATACTATCCGCAATATGATGCATGGTCCGTACACCTCGTATTTCCTAAACGGCAACATAGAATCAAAAGGATTTTTTAATAACAATGAAACAACCGGAATCTGGGAGTTCTTCTATGAATCGGGTAATCTGAAAATGCGCGGTGCTTTACGGCAAAATACCAACTTCGGAAAGTGGGAATATTTTTATGAAAGTGGTCAGAAGAGCATGGAGGGAACCGTTAATGGAAGAAGCCGCGAAGGCGATTGGGTAATGTACTACGAAAACGGTACTGTAAAAGAAACCGGAAGCTATAAAAATAACCAGCGCAACGGGGTATGGAAATCGTTTTATGAGGACGGAGTTCTGAAAAGCGAAGGCGACTATACCGATGATTATGGACGGTGCACCGAATATTACCATAACGGCAAAATTGCCGGTGAGGGTCCCAAAGCAGGAACACGTGCAGTAGGGCATTGGCGGTACTATGCTGAAGCAGACGGTACATTACACAGCGAAGGCGATTATGTAAATGGAAAGAAACACGGTTTATGGATTACGTATTATCCCTCCGGGCGGATCGCCTCGCAGGGTAACTATGCGGAAGGAGAACCGTCAGGTATTTGGGAATATTATTTTGAAGATGGAAGCCTGAGTTCTTCAGGTGAGTTTATCGGGGGGCAGAAAAACGGGTATTGGAGTTCGCAAACCAAAGACGGAAAGAAACTTAGCGAAGCAACATTTGCCAACGGAAGGGGCGAATACCGCGAATATTATCCAAGCGGCAAATTAAAGGTTATCGGGCTGTTGGCAGATAACAAACGCGAGGGTATTTGGAATTTTTATTACGAAGATGGAAAAAAAGAAGGTGAATGTGATTACGTAAACGGCAAAGGAATTTACCGGGGTTACTATCCCAACGGAGCACTTCAAACCAAAGGCGAACTGAATGATGATTTGCGTGTGGGCACATGGGAAATTTATGAGCCTGATGGAACGCTTACGGGTTACTATAAACCCTTTTACGATCAGAAAAAACTAACCAACGAAATCGTAGCCTTAAGTCAGCGTAAAACTACAGCTAAAAAGGCAAACCGGTTTACCTATTTTGATGAACGTACCAACGAGTTTCGCGGAGTGATTATTGGGGGAAACCCGATGTTTATGTTTGCCGGACAGTTTCCGCTTGCCGTGGAGTTTTATTCGCAGGAGCGCCTCGGACATGAGTTTGAGTTTATCGGAATACGCGATCCCTTCTTTATAGCCGATGCTAAAATAGCAACCAACAAGCTGTTTGAACGGGGTTACTCCATGGCCATCCGACAAAAGTTTTACAACCCCATCAAGGCAGGCATGTGGTATTTCGGGCATGAAATCCGGTTTACCAACCTGGGACATTTTATCAATCAGGAAGTTGTGCCGGGCAGCATCGTTACCTTCAGTTCATCCGAGCAGCGCATTCAATACGGAATCGTATTGGGTTACCGGGTCATGCAACGAAATAATGCAGGCGGCTTCACACTCGATATCTTCCTTGCCGGTGATCTGGGTTACCGCAATTTTGACTCTTCACCCGGAAATGAACACTATTTCAGCGAAGTCAGACAGAATGAGGTTGTAGGGACACTCAACTTTGGGCTAAACCTCGGAAATATTTTCTCCCAATGATGGACTATCTTTGCAGCATTGAAGGTTAACTCCCTTCCCCATGCAAATCAAAGAACTGACACTCTCTCCCGAAGAGGCATTTCGGCCTGAACTATTTCAGCAGATTTTATATCAACGCCTGGGTATTCAACCAGGCGGAGGGTGTTACATCAAACCCCTTAAACGATCCATTGACGCCCGGGGTAAAAAGGTTGTTGTGCGGGTACAGTGTGAAATTGTTCCCGGGTTTGAAATCAACAGGCTGCGTCAGTTTAGTTACCCCGATGTTTCCCGCAGCAGGCAGGTAATTATTGTTGGGTCGGGTCCTGCCGGATTGTTTGCTGCCCTTCGGCTGATTGAACTGGGAATAAAACCGGTTATTGTTGAGCGGGGCAGTGATGTACGTAAGCGCAGGCATGATCTGGCCGCCATCAACAAACAGCATGTGGTTAACCCGGAATCAAACTATTGTTTTGGCGAAGGTGGTGCCGGCACCTACTCGGATGGCAAACTGTACACCCGGTCGAAAAAGCGTGGCGATGTGCAGCGCATTTTGCAAATCATGCTGGCTCATGGTGCACGCGAGGACATTCTCTACGATGCTCATCCCCACATTGGTACCAATAAATTGCCTTTGCTGGTAGAGGCCATCCGCAACAGCATTAAACAAGCGGGTGGTGAATTCCACTTCAATACCAAAGTGGTTGATCTGGCCATCAATGAAAATACCATAGCAGGTGTAAGGTTGCCATTGGGTGATATACTGCCCGGAGAGGCCGTAATATTGGCCACGGGGCACTCTGCCCGCGACATCTATGCGATGTTACATCGCAAGGGTATTGCCCTGGAGGTTAAGCCATTTGCATTAGGTGTTCGAATTGAACATCCACAGGAACTGATAGACAGAATACAATATCATTGTACAACAACACGTGATCCGAATTTACCTGCCAGTTCCTACGCTTTGGTGCATCAGGCAACTTATAATGGAGGCCAGCGGGGTGTGTTCTCGTTCTGCATGTGTCCCGGTGGATTTATTGTTCCTGCGGCCACTGCCCCCGGTGAAGTAGTAGTGAATGGTATGAGTCCATCCAGGCGCGATTCCAGGTTTGCCAATTCGGGAATTGTGGTTGCGGTACAGGCATCTGATTTCAGGCCTTATGCCGACACAGGCCCATTGGCCGGTATGTACTTTCAGGCCCATATCGAAAAAGAAGCCTGTCTTGCAGCAGGGGGTAACCAAACAGCACCTGCACAGCGGCTGGTTGATTTTTTAAATGATAAAGTTTCTGACCGGCTGAATGAAACTTCCTATCAGCCGGGCCTGGCCTCGGTTGATCTTCGGTCGGTATTGCCGCATTTTATTTCCGATTCCTTAAAGCAGGGTTTAAAAAATTTCGGAAGTAAAATGAAAGGCTTCCTGACCAATGAGGCGCAATTGGTTGGGGTTGAAAGTCGCACATCAGCTCCGGTGCGCATTCCACGAACTGCTTCCCTGCAGCATCCGCAAATCAAGGGCCTGTATCCGTGTGGTGAAGGAGCGGGGTATGCAGGGGGCATTGTTTCTGCTGCCATGGATGGTGAGCGATGTGCTGAAGCGGTAGCCGAAGCATTGCATGGTATTTCAAAAACGGTGGTTTCTTTCAGATAGGACAGTTATGGAAAGTAAAAAAACAGTTATTCTGGGCGCTTCAGCCAATCCTGCAAGGTATGCGTACATGGCTGCAGACCTACTTGCTGAATACGGGCATGAATTTGTTCCTGTAGGTATTAAATCAGGTAATGTTTTCGGAAAAACCATCCTTGATTTGAGGCAACGTCCGGCAATTCATGATGTGCATACGGTTACTATGTACATTGGCCCGCGTAACCAGCCAGAGTGGTATGATTATATCATTAGTCTGAAACCCAGCCGCATCATTTTTAATCCCGGCTCTGAAAATTCCGAATTTGAAAAACTTCTTAAGACCCACCACATAGAGCCGGTTTTTGCCTGCACCTTGGTGATGCTGCGAACCGGGCAATACTAAAGCCGGCTACCGCACAGGTTGATTGTCTTTTTGCATTGCGATTACCGACACACAAATAATTTTCCATTGCCCCTTTATCTTTTCCAGTACACGAACTTCTTCCTGAGCAGGTCGGTCGGTATCGTCTTCAACACGCTGTGTAAACCGCGCATATGCACCATTGCCGAAAATACGAATATCTCCCCACGTCCTTGTGATCTTAGCCGTGGATGGTTTTGACGTTTTAAAGTAATTTGTGAACCCCTTTTTTATAGCTTCCCATCCCGAAAAGGAGTTTACATCAGTAGTATCGGCAAACGACCAGAATGCAAAAGGCTCATGAGCCCAGCAATCAGCCCATGTGGCGTAATCAATTTCAAAAAATGCTTTCGTTTCCCTTTCAATCAGCGATTTGATAACCGATTCATCATTGGCCGGAGCGGAACTTTTGCTTTTCCCCTGGCCTAAGGCCAGGCTGCCGGTTATGGCAAGGGTGAGTACAAGGAGGATTGCTCTTTTCATAGGATAACGGTTTTTATAGGTTAAACAGCAAATCCGCATTCAGAGCCCTGAAAACAGCGTGCAGGGCCAATATGCCCGGGAAACTCAGGGAGACGGAAGTTATTAAAAATTTATTACAAAGCGGAAGAGATATGAAATTATGATCTTCGTCATGTTGTAGGAATTACCAATCTTGTACATTGATTACGTTAAATACTACGACCATGCTATCAGATGATAAACTTCTCAAAATCAAGGATTTTCTAGTTAAACCGGGAAAAAAGGTAAAACTGAAAGACTGTAGTACCAAATACAAAGGTAAAGAGTTGAATAAAAGAGATGCCGAGGCCCTTCTAGATTTTGGCAGACGGCACCTGGCGGAAATCCAGGATAAACTGTATGCCCATAATCAATACAGCGTGCTAATCATTTTTCAGGCCATGGATGCAGCCGGTAAAGATGGAGCTGTAAAACACATTATGTCGGGATTTAATCCGTTAGGTGTAAAGGTGTATAGTTTCAAGGCGCCTAACGCGGCCGAACTTGATCACGACTTCTTTTGGCGCCATAATCTTGCCATGCCGGCACGCGGTGAAATAGCCATCCACAATCGTTCACATTACGAGAATGTTCTGGTAACCAAAGTACACCCGGAGTGGATTCTGAATGAGAATATACCGGGTGTTGATTCAGTAAAAGATATTGATAATAAATTCTGGGAAAACCGGTATAAGCAGATCAATCGGTTTGAAAAGAACCTGGTGCAAAACGGTACGGTGATTCTCAAATTCTTTTTGCACGTTTCAAAGAAAGAACAGAAGAAGCGCTTTATGGAGCGCATTGACGATCCATCAAAAAACTGGAAGTTTTCCCTATCCGATTTAAAGGAGCGGGCGTTTTGGGATGATTACCAAAAAGCCTATGAAGATGTATTTAACAATACCTCAAAGGAACATGCGCCATGGTTTATTATCCCAGCCGATGACAAATGGTATGCTCGTCTGGCCATTGCATTTATTATTTACCGGCAGTTTGAACAACTCAAATTAAGTTACCCTTCGGTTTCTGAAGCGCAGAAACAGGAACTTCAGAAGGCAAAAATGCACCTGATGGCAGAGAACGGGGTTGGAGATGGTGGTAAGGATAAAAAAAAGAAGGCAAAGCAAAATAAGGCAAAAGTTAAAACCGCTACCTGAGGTTGTTGGTGATCAATAACCCCCTGTATCTTCAGGGGTTCACAAGTCAATGTCATCACATCCCTAGTAGTTCTTTGGTTGCCCTTGGGTTGTTCATCAAGGCCATTCGAACATTCCTTAGTATTGTTTTGCACAAAGGCCCGCAAGGAGTGCAACTCCCCGATGGGTAATCCTCATTTTTTATAACGGTTGGGCGATTAGATAACCGGCTGAATTTCCATTCAGGTTAAAGGCACAGATGGCATGAAATAAAGACTCATTTTGGATGCATAAAGAGGCAAATTTCTACGTTTTCAGGGCAAAAATCCGTACTTTTGTCGGTTTATTAGAATTTAAGGAATGAGTGCAACCAAAGAGCGGAAACCCGCCAATTATTCAGCCAGCAATATTCAGGTTTTAGAGGGTTTGGAGGCTGTCCGAAAGCGCCCTGCCATGTACATTGGTGATGTCAGCGTAAAGGGGCTCCATCACCTTATTTGGGAGGTTGTTGATAACTCCATCGATGAGGCCCTGGCAGGGTATTGCGATGATATAAGGGTTACCGTTAATGAAGATAATTCCATTACCGTTGAGGATAATGGCCGGGGCATACCTACGGATATGCATGAAAAGGAGAAGCGCTCGGCCCTTGAGGTGGTGATGACGGTTCTGCATGCAGGCGGCAAGTTTGACAAGAACACGTACAAGGTTTCCGGTGGATTACATGGCGTTGGTGTATCCTGTGTAAATGCATTGTCGGAAGTACTGAAAGCAACGGTATATCGCGATGGTAAAATATGGGAACAGGAATACCACAGGGGAATTCCGCAATACCCGGTTAAAATCACCGGTGAGTCAGAGAGGCGCGGCACAACCGTACGTTTTTTACCCGATAAGCAGATCTTTACCGTTAGCGAGTACAATTACGAGACTATAGCTACCCGGTTGCGTGAGCTTGCTTTTCTTAATCCGGGAATCAGGATAACACTTACCGATTTGCGCGAAAAAGACGAGAATGGTAATCCACGTACAAATGAATTTTTATCGCATGGCGGTTTACCAGAGTTTGTGGAATATATTGATTCTACACGCGAAAAACTCATCCCCAAACCCATTTATATTGAAAGCGATAAAGGGGGTATTCCGGTTCAGGTGGCATTAAGTTACAATACCTCATTTAGCGAAAACCTGGTTTCATACGTAAATAATATCAACACCCATGAAGGGGGTACGCACGTGGCGGGTTTCCGAAGAGCGCTCACACGAACACTCAAAGCCTATGCCGATAAATCGGGATTGCTCGATAAAGTAAAGATTGATATAAGTGGCGATGATTTCAGGGAAGGCCTCACAGCGGTAATTTCGGTAAAAGTAGCCGAGCCTCAGTTTGAGGGGCAAACCAAAACCAAATTAGGTAACTCTGAAGCAATGGGATTGGTGGATCAATCCGTTGGTGAAGTACTGCAGTACTACCTTGAAGAGCATCCCAAAGAGGCCAAACTTATCGTAAGCAAAGTTATTCTGGCAGCCCAGGCACGTCATGCTGCCCGTAAAGCCCGTGAAATGGTGCAGCGTAAAAACGTGCTTACCGGCACCGGCTTACCCGGGAAACTTGCGGATTGTTCCAGTACGGACCCGGGCATATCGGAGCTTTATCTTGTAGAGGGCGATTCGGCAGGCGGATCTGCCAAACAAGGGCGCGATCGCACTTTCCAGGCTATTCTTCCGCTTCGCGGCAAAATCCTTAATGTAGAGAAGGCCCAGGAGCATAAAATCTATGAAAACGAAGAAATCAAGAATATCATTACGGCCCTGGGGGTTTCATTCGGAACGGCCGAAGATGGCAAGGCGTTAAACCTTTCCAAACTGCGCTATCACAAAGTGATCATTATGACCGATGCCGATGTGGATGGCAGCCACATCCGCACGCTCATCCTTACCTTCTTTTTCAGGTACATGAAGGAGCTTATCGAAAACGGGTACGTATATATTGCCCTGCCTCCGCTATACCTTGTAAAGAAAGGAAAAGAAGAAAGGTATTGCTGGACGGAGGAAGAGCGTGAAGCCACAGTAAAAGAACTAAGTGGCGGTAAGGAAGATTCGGTAAATGTGCAGCGGTATAAAGGATTGGGTGAAATGAATCCTGAGCAGCTATGGACTACCACAATGGATCCTTCAAAACGCACCCTCAAGCAGGTTAGCATTGAGTCGGCTGCAGAGGCCGATCACCTGTTTTCCATGCTTATGGGGGATGAGGTGGCGCCTCGCAGGGAGTTCATCGAAAAGAATGCCCGGTATGCCCGGATTGACATATAACATTTTTTTAACAAGGCTACCGATGCCATAGGTGGCATTTTTAGTAATCTCACATATGGAAGCGGTATCATCAGTCAATGACCGGATTGCGAGCACCATCGAGGGAAGCCGCTATATAAGCCGCGACCTGAGTTGGCTGCAATTCAATTATCGTGTGCTCGATCAGGCCAAACACAGCGATCGGAGTATTTTTGACCGGCTGAAGTTTTTGTGTATTACCGCCTCTAACCTTGACGAGTTCTGTACCATTCGTCTGGGTAGCTTGTATAATTACCTCGACTATGGCAAGGAACGATTCGACTACAGCGGCCTTCGTGAGGAACCTTTCCGGAGACTCCTGCTCAACGCCATTCGCAATTTTGTTCAGGATCAAAACGAATACTACCTGCTGAAACTCAAACCATTGTTTGAGCAAAACGGATTTTGCATCCGCAGCTATACTGATCTCTCCGTAGAACATACTGCTTTGGCAAACCATTATTTCAGCCGTACCATTTTTCCGATGCTCACCCCGATGGCGTTTGACAGTTACCACGCCTTTCCCATCTTAAAAAATAACCGGTTGTTGTTTGGGGTAGTAACAAAAGTGGTCAGCGATGCCCAACCGCAGAACAGGATTTCATTTATACAGATACCCAGCAATATTCCCCGGTTCTTCGAAATCCAGGAGAACGGCATGTTGGTGTTTGTACCCGTTGAGGATATTGTGCGGCATAACATCCATAACCTGTTCCGGAATATAGAAATCCAAAGCATAAACCTCTTTCGCATTAACCGCAATGGCGATTTTGCCCTTGATGAAAGCGATGACATTGAATCGAACTTCCTGGAAGACCTTAAGCAGAAGCTAAAAACCCGCAGAACGGGACGCGTGGTACGTATGGAAGTGCAGGGCATGCCTGACCCGTGGATGATCCGCTTGCTGAAGATTCAATGGGATATTGACGACCATAATATTTTTCACATCCCGCAGCAAAGCTTGCTCGACTTTGGCGGATTGAACCAGGTGGTAGGGCACAAGGAGTTCAAAGCCCTCAGAACAAAATTCCCTGATCCCATAAAACCGCTGAACTACCCTGACGAGGAGTCGCCCGATTTGTTTGAAGTGTTGAAGCACCGTGACATCCTGCTTCATCATCCCTATAATTCAATGGATCCGGTTTTGGAATTACTTGAAAAGGCAGCCGATGATCCGCAAGTGCTGTCTATCAAGATTACGATTTACAGGGTTGCAAAGGAATCGCGCGTTACTAATGCATTGTTTCGTGCGGCTGAAAACGGCAAACATGTGGCGGTTTTGTTTGAAGTGAAAGCACGATTTGATGAGGAGAACAACCTTCGCGAAGCCCAGCGGCTTCAAAAAGCCGGGTGCTTTGTGATTTATGGCGTAGGCAATTTAAAAACCCATACCAAACTGCTCCTTATTGTACGTAAGGAGCCCGATGATAAAGTGTACCGGTATGTACACCTTGCCAGCGGCAACTATAACGAAATTACGGCACGCCTTTACACCGATATCGGGTTATTGACCACCAAAGAAATTTATGCGCACGATGTCTCCGAATTCTTCAATGTTATCACCGGACATTCGCAGCCTTCGGCCTATCGCAACCTGATAACTTCTCCCCGTGATATGCGCATTCAGCTTTGCAACCTGGTCAGGCGTGAGGCAGAGAATGCCAGGGAGGGTATGCCCAGTGGAATTGTTATTAAAATGAATTCCCTGCAGGATCGGGAGTTCATTGATGAGCTATACGCAGCCTCACAGGCCGGTGTACCTATTAAACTGATTGTGCGTGGCATGTGCTGCCTGAGGCCGGGAAGAAAGGGGTTGAGTGAAAACATTGAAGTTATAAGTATCGTTGGCGAATACCTGGAGCATTCGCGTATCTATTATTTCCACAATTCCGGGCAACCCAGGGTTTACATTGGCAGTGCCGATGCCATGGTGCGCAGTTTCGACCGCAGAATTGAATCCCTTTTTATGCTCGATGATGAAATCCTAAAAAAACAGGCCATGAATATTCTGCATTTTAACCTGCTGGATAATGTGAATGCCTACGTGATGAAGGAAGATGGGACCTATTCGCAAAAGGTGGCAGATCAGGAAGAGGCCTTCAATGTACACAAGCAGTTTTACAAAGTAAATAAGGAGATGGTGATGGGTGTTTCCTTGTTTTGAGGAGAGCTGCCGATGGAAAACTAAAAATAAAAAACCCGGGTGTTCCGGGTTTTTTATTTTATTCTTTGAAGTTGTTACTTCACCACAAACACAAACTCACTTCCGGGTGCATCATTGCCAAACTTACCGAATTTCGGTTCCGGATTCAGTTTCTCAACGTAGGTGAGCAGTTCATTCAAACTCAGGATGCCATCATTACCACCCCGGCTTTTCAAGGCATCTATTACGCGCGAAGCAAATGGCGAGTGATGACCGGGTGCTCCATCGGAAACATATTCTTTTCCTCCGCTGGTTAAATACTTGCGGGTTTTATACGCCAGTTTCCGGGTGATGAATTCGCTTTGGGAAATTTCTTTGTAAGGCCCTCCATCGAACGCTCCTCTGGAAGAAGCAATAGCATCATCAAATGTACCTCCAAAGCAAACATCCATTGTTAAAAGGATATGCTCGCATGGAATGTTGTTGATGTTGTTGCGCAAGCGATTGTGGGAGATGTACGAAGCGTTACCGGCATCGTTCACCAGAGACTCTTTAACTACAAGGTAGCCCTCTTTAAAGGTGTCGTCAAAATGACCATGACCGGCAATAAAGATGAACAACTGGTCAAGCGGCATATATTTCTTCTCAGCGTATTCGCGCAGTTTTGCCCAGATCTGATCCTGCGAAGGATTCTCTACAATATCAACCTTAAAGCCAAAAGCCGTTTCCAGTTCGCGGCCAATGGTACGACCATCAAATACGGGATTGGTGAGCTTGGGCCAGTTTTCATATTTATCGGTTACGATAATCAGTGCATAATCCGTGCGCTGAAGTTTGCCGGCATCGGCAGTGAGGGTTTCACCCACATGCACGTAGCGTGAACTGGAAGCCTTAACACCCTGCTGGTTTTCAGCGATAATCTCTACTTCGTTAACTCCGTCAAGCAAAGTAATTCTGCGCTCTACCATCATGTTATATTTATCGCCTTCCTTTACTTCAACAGGCATGGAACCCCGCAGGGCGCCTTGCGATGCCGTAGTGCCGCCACGAAGGGTAGGCGCTGAATCCTTTTCGCGCACGTTAACGGTAACTTTAACCAGGGGATCGCGCGATTCGATAGTGAATTTGGCCTCGAATTTTGCATCCTTCTGGAATACGGTTTCATTAACAGGAGTTATCCAAATGATCTTCGGGAAGGAAGAATTGGTATCGCCTTTTGCATTGCTGAAATCAACTGATACCTTGTTGGTTTTAGCGCTGATCGTTTGCCCGTACAAAGCCGGCATAGCGATGAGAAACACAAGTGAGAGGGAAATTAATTTTGGTTTCATCGGTAGTCTGTTTTTAATATTTTTTAGTTG
The DNA here is from genome assembly GCA_046294915.1 of Cyclobacteriaceae bacterium. GTDB lineage: Bacteria > Bacteroidota > Bacteroidia > Cytophagales > Cyclobacteriaceae > UBA2336. The sequence goes on from JBKBOE010000040.1 coordinate 24,007, forward strand.
GTAACGAGAACACAATGTATTTAGTTTGGTGGATTTGGAGGGCCCGGTAAATTGTTTGCCGGTGAAGTCCCGCCACCACCTCCGCCTCCAGCCATAGCTGCAGCAACTCCTCCTCCAACAACAGCAAGGCCGATTAATGCCTTGGCCGCCATTGGTGTTTTAGGCACAATCTTAAATTCCTTTGTAAAAATCACTTCTTCACGGTTCTTTGTATCGGTAAACTTCAGCCGGTAATTGCTTCCGGGTTTTACGCTGCCTGGAATTACCCATTCAAACTTTCCGCTGTTGGATACACCCCGGTCGCTGTTTACGCGGGTTTGGCCATCATAAAGTTCGATGTCAATCTGGCCGCCCATGTTTCCGGATGTCCACGTCAGCGGGTAACTTTTACCTCTTTTGTACTTTTTTGAGGTATCAAAGTTCGTAAGCCTCATGAAAGGTACGAAAATTTTCCCGCGTACTTCAAGTTCAAGGTCTCCCTTGAAACTTCCCAATTCAGCAACAACATCCCAGATTATCCTTTTATCCTTTCCGGGCTTAATCTCGTTTCCTACGTCTCCGGTAACCTTGGTAAGGGGGGCTGAGAAGTTATCTTTTGATGAAAAAAGGCTTATTGTGAACTCGTGGTTAGGATTAGAAGTCTCCAGGTCGTAGTGCACAATAATCTTTGTTCCGGCTATCTCCACCCACGAAATGGCTACAGTTTGGGCCCCGGAAGTAAGCGCTGCCAGCAAAAAGCACGCTATAAGAGGGGTGGTTGTCGGGCTTATATATTTTATGATGCGGTTCATATTAATGGCTGTTTAGGAATAGAATTTTACCGGTAAAGGTTTGGTTTCCGGCTTTAACCGTGTATACATAAAAACCCTGCGCGGAGGCTTCGCCATCGGGCCTGCGGCTATCCCAGGTGATAGTATGGATTCCTGGATTCAACTGGTCGCCATGCGTAAATACCTGCTGGCCCATGCTGTTGCGGATAACCAGGGTAACGGCATATTTTCTGTTGCCCGGGTTTTCAGGCAAACCAATGGAGAAGGTTACCGGTTGCTTTAACCCAAACGGGTTAGGGTAAGGAGCCAGTACCTGTATCTCGTCCGGACCGATGCGCTCGCGGATGTCAACCCCGTAGTAAATCTTAAATTGTTTAGACTGCTCCGGGTAAAACATGTAGCGGTTTTCTTCGCGCATGTTGATAACACGATTAGTCTGAACATCGTACAGGTATAACTCCAGGTTGTTATTCCCATAGAAGTCGTTATTCCACGATAGCTCGGCATTGTCAGGCCGGCTTACATCGGCATTAAAGCGCCACACGTATTCAGGTTGTGGGTTAACAATGTCGGTGGCAAAAGCGCCAAGCTGATGTTCGGGATGGGGGAAGTTAATCTCCACGAAATCGAACAGGGGTGGGGGGTTGAAATCATCGGTTTCGTCAAACGCAGCGGAGGCTACCGGGTGCATACCGAATTCGCTAAGCTGACTGGTAAGATCACCCTGGCTTATGGTTAGCCCTGCTTTCCAGTTGGGCTGGCTGATATCGGTTACGAACTCTGGTTTTTCACGGCCACCGGAAGTTGTCTGGCCGAGGAACGGAATGGTAACCGTTTGGTTACCGGTTACGTTTACAAACGCTCCCTGGAAGGGTTCCAATTGTGTAGCGTTAGTGTACCCGCCACTGCCGTAAACTTTTAACTGACCAAGTGCGCTTCCGTTATTTCCGGTGAACGCTTTTACATTGTCCCAGTTGATGGGAACGGTGTACGGGTTTCCAATCAGGTTCCAGCCGTTGTGCAGGCTCATTTGATACAAACTGCCGCGGTGGTTGGCAGGTGCCTGCTGAGAGCCCATTTTAAGAACAATATTACTTCGGTTAGCGGCCTGGATGATGAAATACCCCTTTCCACGGTCTATGGTGTTAAAATCCCCCGGACCTTCTACATAGCTTTGCGAACTTTCATACCTGAAAATCCGGTATTTTGCTTTGTCAGCAGGTCCGATATCGGTAAACACTTCAGCAATTGCCCCGGTAAGAGTGTAAGGAATACCGATAATCCGATAGTTCGTTTGCTGGTTTCCATAGGAAAGGAGGGCAGCCGGTACTTTGGCATCAGGGTCGGTCATTCGACCAAATAATGTACCCGTAGCTGGATGGCGGGCTACGTTGGGTTTTGAATCAAATGCTTTGAGGTAGTATTCAATACCCATGTTGTCGTATTCGGCTGCATCCAGTGTACTTAAATCCAGTGTAAACGGACCTGATCCGGTAAGTTGGGTAGAGTCATACGTTCCTCCACCTGCTACCGGGCGGTGGTACATGTAAACGCGTGGTGTGCTCTCGGCATCGGTGGCATTGGCCGTAAGTGTACCTGTAATGCCACCCGTTGCTTTGGTAACCGTTATGGTGGGCGTGCCCACAAACACGGGGGCGTTATTATCAATGGCTATATCC
>JBKBOE010000041.1:0-25486 GCA_046294915.1 Cyclobacteriaceae bacterium
GTTTTCTTCAACAAACCGAGGGTTGGTTTTTTTCTGATCGCGCAAAAAATAAAGGAAGGCTGTTTTGATTCCGCTAAATGAAAAATCAAGATCGGGCATTTCTGTTTTTGGAAACGAAAAGGCATTTGGATCACCTGCCTTGGCATACTGATCAATTAACGGCCCACCGGGATAGGGCAACCCCATAAGTTTGGCCGCTTTGTCGAACGCTTCACCGGCTGCGTCATCTTGTGTTTCGCCCAGCACTTCCATGGTCAGGTAATCGGTTACGCGTACAATTTGTGTATGCCCCCCGCTTACGGTAAGGCACAAAAACGGAAATGCAGGTTTCGGCTCATCAATAAAATGCGATAACACATGCGCTTCCATGTGGTTCACCTCTATCAACGGCTTGCCTAAAGCAAGCGCCAGGCCCTTTGCAAACGAAACGCCTACCAGCAGTGCACCCATAAGGCCCGGCCCGCGGGTGAAGGCAACGGCATCCAGCGAAGCTGGCGAAATACCCGATTGCTGAAAGGCCTTGTCAACAACGGTAATGATATTTCGCTGGTGAGCGCGCGATGCCAGTTCCGGCACAACGCCACCATATTTCCCATGCACCTCCTGTGAGGCAATAATATTATTAAGTACCTTGCCGTTACTAATTATCGATGCAGAAGTTTCATCGCATGACGATTCGATAGCAAGGATGACGGGACTCATAGTATAAGGCATGAAACTGCAAGTTATCAAAAATCAGGTATTGTACTGGCTAAAGAGCATTGCGCTTTATGGCCTATACCTTACTGTGCTGGTGCTCCTCTCCTCGTTTTTTGTACTCCAGATTCCGGCCGTACAAACACGCATTACCAGAAACTTTCTTTCAACGCTTTCAGACCAAACCGGCTTCTCTACAACCCTCGGTCGCATTGAGTTCTTTTGGTTTGACCGGATCATGATTGAGAAACTGGCTATTGTCGATCCTGAAGGAAACCGGATGATCAGCCTGCATAAGCTATCGGTAAACTTTACCTTTAATGGCATTTTCGCTGACAAAACCATTCGTATTGATGGAGTAGCTGTTGACAGCGCCCAGGTGTTCTTCACCCGAATCCGGGAAACAGACTCCACACGCAACCTGAATATAAACGTGTTTTCAAAACGACTTCAAAAAGATAAAAAAAGTACTGGAAAAAAAAGCGGGAGTATACAGATTGGTGAAACTATCCTCCGGAATTCTTTATTTACGTATGCCACCGACCGCGACACCATTACTTCAGGCTTTGATTATAATCATTTTACAGTTGCTTTGCATGAAGCTGAACTTCAGCGCTTCTTTTTGCTTGACGACACCCTTGAATTCACGGTAGCCTCCTTTCAGGCTACCGAAACAAAAACCGATTTTAAAATCCATCAACTCCAAACCTTCTTCAGGATTTGTGATACTTCCCTGGAGTTCCTGGGACTTACGCTTCAGGGCGGCAATAGTGTGATCGGAGACACTATACTCTTTACCTTCGCTGATCAGGATGATCTGGGTAACTTTGTAAATAAGGTTACAATCAACAGTCACCTTTCCAACACAATTATTTATCCACAAGACCTTGCCCTATTCGTTGCTGAAGCCAGAGACCTTCCCTATCCAGTACAAATAAATGGCCGTATTAAAGGAACAGCCAGCGACTTCCGGTTTACAGACATGGATATTATAACAGGCAATACCCACCTTTCCGGATCCCTTGAAATGGAAGGACTTCCTGATATCGATGAAACATTTATTGTTCTGTCGTTAAAACAGTCGCAACTGGACTTTGTTGACCTGAGTTTCATTCTCGATGAACCTGTCGTCAGACGCCTTAAGCCACTTGGACGTGTAGCGCTTTCGGGACAGTTTTTGGGATACCCGTCTGACTTTGTTTCGCATGGCGAATTCGCCAGCGCCATAGGCCGTATACAATCCGATATTAACCTGAAACTGGACGAGGCCGATTTTGATCGCTCCACTTATAAAGGTAAACTTACCCTGCTTGAATTTGACCTTGGAAAATACCTCAATGACACGATCCTGTTTCAGAAGGTAAGTATGGACGGCCAGATTAACGGCTCCGGCCTGACAGCCAACGCAGCCGACTTTACCTTAAATGGAAAAATCACATCTATTGGAATTAAAAACTACAACTACTCAGGAATTGAAACCAATGCCCGCTTTGCCAGCCAGTTGTTTGAAGGGCGACTATCGGTAAACGATCCGAACCTGAAGGCAGCTATTAATGGTTACGTGGACCTGCGTAACGCTGTAAACAAGTTTAATATAAAGGGAGCCATAGACACGTTATATCTTGAAAAGATCAACCTTACCAACAAGCCCTTGTTTGTTCATACAAAACTTGATGTGGACATGCAGGGCCTTGTGCTCGACAGTTTAAAAGGAACAGCAACGCTTAACGACCTCTCCATTAACTATAAAGATGAGTCGTTACACCTGAATGAGATTTCGCTTGTGGCCCAGCGTGATCATCAGGAGCGATCATTAAGCCTTAAAACTTCGGTAGCAGACGCAGAAATTAACGGAGACTTTTATTTCTCCACCCTGTTTAGCGACATTCAACGGCTGCTCAAGGAATTCTACCTCAATATCGAAAACAACAAGGAAGCAATTACCGCATACTATAAGGCCAAGACGGAGCAGCCAAATCAATACCATGCTGATTTTGCCATTTTCCTCAAGGACATCAGGCCGGTTATGGAATTGGCAGATGTTCCGCTTTCCCTAAGCCGTAACACGCATATTGAAGGACGATTTTCTGCAGGATCAACATCCAACATCCAGGCATTTACCCGATTCGATACGTTGACTTACGGCACCGAAAGTTTTTATAAAAATCAAATTGAAATAAGTGCTTCTAAATTTTCAGATAGTACCCGCACCCTGGCGGTAGGCTACTTGCAATCCGCTAAACAGACGCTTGCCAACAGCCTCCAGACTGATAACCTGGCCGTAGAAGCAATTTGGGATAGTCAGCGTATCACGCTTGATTTTAACGTAGCACAAAAAACCGAAAATTCAATCGACTTGCACGCTACAATTGATTTTCAGGACAGTACCTATCTTCGGTTTCAGCCATCAACAATTAAACTGCTCGATCAGCGGTGGCAGTTCGATCCCTTAAATGAAATTGTTATCAAGGGAAAGGAGTGGATCTTCAGGCAGGTAACGCTTCACCATCAACAACAAGCCATTAGCCTTCAAGGACGGCTTTCAGCAGACTCTACACAGTCATTAACTCTATCCGTTACTGATTTTGATTTCCAATCCATCAATCCGGTTATAGCCCGTAAATTATCGGGTACAACCAATGCTACGGTTATTCTTACAGATTACTATGGTCAGGTAAGCATTCAAAACAGTATCTCGATAAAACAACTTTCGGTAGATGGTTTCCTGGTGGGTGACATTACCGGAAATAATCTTTGGGATGCTGATCAACAAATTTTTAATCTGAGTTTCTTAATTGACCGTTTGGGCACAAGAATTGTAAACTGCGAGGGAAATTATAACCCATCGGTCAGTTCAAGTCCTTTATCCATGACCGCACAATTCAGGCAGGCCAATCTTAAAATATTCGAGCCGTTCCTGGAGGGTATACTAAGCAGGCTTGAGGGAACCATTACCGGAACCTATACCATTACTGGCAAGCTGAGTGATCTGCAAATCAATGGTGCAGGCCGTGTTGAAAACGGAGGATTGGTTTTTAATTACCTTAATACAGCATATCAATTCAATGGTGTCATAGGGTTAACGACTAATAGCATTTATTTCCAGGAGATAGTATTAACGGATGCCTTCCGGAACAGAGGTGTGCTTCAGGGTGCCATTACACACACCCATTTTAGCAACATGGAGTTAAACCTGGCAGCCACTTTTACCGACTTCCAGGTTTTGAATACCTCAGCCCAGGATAATTCATTGTTCTATGGCCAAGCCTTTGCATCGGGCGATGTAAGCATTACTGGTCCGGTAAATAATTTAAAGGTTTCAGCAAATGCCGTAACCCGCAAAAATACACGCATTTTTATCCCGATAAGCGGTACGGCTACTGCCGTGCAAAAAGACTTTATCAGTTTCGTAAACTTCAGCGACTCAACCTACCTGGCAAGTAAAAAGACGCAACCGGAAAAGAAGGTTAGCCTTAGCGGATTTACCATAGATTTTAACATTGACGTTACCCCCGATGCATACTGTGAAATCATTTTTGATCTGAAAGCGGGTGACATCATCAGGGGCCGGGGTACCGGAAAACTAAAACTCCAACTCGATACAAAAGGTGAGTTCAACATGTTTGGTCCTATGGAGTTTACCGAAGGCTGGTACAACTTTACCCTCTACGACATCATTAACAAAGAGTTTCAGATAAAACCGGGCAGCCGGATTACCTGGTTTGGAGATCCGTACCAGGCTGTATTAAACATCGATGCATCCTACAATCAACTGGCATCGCTGGCTCCTATCCTATCCGATCCAACGCTGAGCGAAGTCACCCAAATCAAACGAAAATATCCCGTGCAGGTATTGCTGAAGCTGGAAGGCCCCATGCTGGCACCGCAAATCAATTTTGATATTGAGGCGAAAGATCTGCCCAAATCCATACCCGTAGAAGGCCGGCCGCCTGTAGCACTCGATCTGGAGTTTTATTCATTTAAAAGTAAAATTGATGAGCAGGAATTAAAGAAGCAGGTTTTCAGCCTGATCATCCTGCGAAGATTTTCACCGCTTGAATCATCCATAAGCATGAGCGGTTCGGTAGCCAACAGCGTAAGCGAATTGCTGTCCAATCAACTAAGTTACTGGATGAGCCAGGTGGATGAAAATCTGGTGATTGATGTAGATCTCGGAACCATGGATCAGGAAACATTTAATACTTTTCAACTCCGGCTATCCTATACCTTCCTTAACGGCAGATTGCGCGTAACCGGTGATGGTACCTTTAACAATCAGCCGTCATCCACTACACCCGGCAGTCAGCCCGCCAATGCATCGCCCGTAGCCGGAGACTGGACAGTGGATTACCTGCTTACACCTGATGGTAAATTTAAAGTAAAAATGTACAGTCGCACCAACGTGAATCAACTGGCAACCAACACCACCAACCAAACTACGTTTACTACCGGGGTAAGTTTGATGTATACACAAAGCTTCAATCAACTGAAAGACCTTCTTAAGTCAAGCCGTGAACGGAATTTGCGAAAACCGGAGGATGACCTTCCGGAAGAACTTCAAAAAGAGAATGAAGGTAACTAGCGTAATTCTGCTTACCGGCCTGTCCATTTCAATTATCTTTGCGCAGGACTCACTCCTGATGGTTAATTCAAAAAGGTTAACCACCGTACTTCTGGTGGGTGGAGTCGGCTATTCAGCAACGCTGGTAGGACTAAATCAACTCTGGTATGCTGATAGTGAAAATCAACCCTTCACGTTTTTCAACGACTGCAAGGAGTGGAAACAAATTGACAAAGCGGGTCATTTTTATGCTGCCTTCCATTTCAGCTCAGCAACGTCATCGGTTTTACAGTGGAGCAACGTTAAAAAACGGAATGCCGATCTGTGGGGTTCATTAACCGGCTTTCTTGTTCTGCTGCCCATTGAAATTATGGACGGGTTCTCGGCCGATTACGGTGCTTCAGCAGGCGATTTACTGGCCAATGCATCGGGGGCTGCATTCTACCTGGGTCAATCGGCTTTATGGAATGAAGTTCGCTTACACCCCAAGTTTTCCTTTCACCGCACCGGATATCCTGCTCTACGGCCCGAAGGAACCTTGGGTGATGGTCCAATAAGCGAAATGATTAAAGATTATAACGGGCAAACGTACTGGCTATCAGTTGACCTTGATAAATTTTTCCATTTTCCAAAATGGTTGAACCTTACGTTTGGGTATGGTGCACAGGGTATGGTGTATGCCAATGACCGTGACAATACGGCTGCCGGATACGATGCCTACCGGCAATACTACGTTGGCATTGACTTTGACTTGTCTCACATTAAAACAAAGTCAAAACTTCTCAATTCTGCTTTGTTTCTTGTCAACATGATAAAACTTCCCGCACCTGCCGTTGAGTTTTCCCGTAAAGGAACACGTTTCAACTTTTTCCAATTCTGAAAGTTGACACTTTTTTTATACCTTCCACCTGATAAAAAAATTCGTTTATGAGTATCCTGCAAGCTGTAAAACAATATGCCGACCAGATTGGCGGCACCTTTACTGACTACGATCACACCAAAGCCATTGTGGTTGTGCCTTTGAACAACGGCCGGTTTCAAACCGTTTTAGTAGTCCTGGAAAAAAGTAAAACATCCGGCAAAGAACGGGCAGTATTCACCTCAAAAGTTGCGGAGTATAACGCCTCCATTGATGCCTACGATCTGTTGGTTCAAAACGGGCATTTTGACTATAGCAAATTCATTATTGAAGATGGTCAGCTAAAAGTGGTAGCTTCAAGCCTGGTGGCTACCACCACAGAAGACGATGTAAAGTACATGGTTCAGGAAGTAGCACAACTGGCTGATCACTATGAATTAACCTTTACCGGCAAAGACATTCATTAAACCAACGTAAACGCTATTTCGTTATTTTTGCGTTATACAAGCCGGCTTACCGTGCTGATGCTAACCGTCAGTAAGGAAAGTCCGGGCAACTTCAGGAAGCATACCCCGGGAAATCCGGGGGGTTTAGCGGAAAGCGCTAAATACAGAAAGTGCCGCAGAAAACAGGTAGCCCAAATTCCGATACCTGATCGGATGGGTGATAGTGAAAAGGCGGGGTAAGAGCCCACCGGGCCGTAGGTAAACCACGGTCGCACGGAAAACCTTATGCGTTGAAAGGTCAAATAAATCCCGGCAATGAATGCCTGATTCAGCATCCGGCTTGCCCGGATACCGGGATGGGTAGACCGATTGATCCTGACGGAAACGACAGGACCAGACAAATGGTAAGCATTCTGCTTGGGCAGAAAACAGAACCCGGCTTACAGGCTTGTATACCTAAACCTTCCGGAAAATCCGGAAGGTTTATTTTTGTTTTGAATGATATAAACCATGGCAAAAATTTTAATTGTTGATGACCTCGCTGCCATCCGCTCATCCCTTCGTGAAATTCTGGAACATGAAGGCCATGAGGTGTTGGAAGCCAAAGATGGAGAAGAGGCATTAAAAGTACTTGACCAGCATGAAATAGCCGTTGCTTTCTGCGATGTGAAAATGCCCAAGCTCGATGGCATTGAACTGCTGGAACGCGTGAAGAAAGCGGGCTATTCTACTGCTTTCATTATGATATCCGCGCATGGCACAAAAGAAACAGCGCTGGAGTGTATTAAACGGGGAGCATACTTCTTCATACAAAAACCATTCGAAAGTATTGAAACAATTTTGATACACCTCAGAAATGTTCTGGAGAGAAACAGCTTACAAGAAGAAAACAAGGTTCTGAAGAAGAAGATCACCAGGGATTCTGCGATAATCGGAGAGTCTGAAGCCATCCTTCAGGTTAAAGCGATGATTGACAAGGTGGCTCCAACTGAGGCCCGGGTTTTAATAACGGGCCCGAATGGCTCCGGCAAAGAACTGGTGGCCCGTCAGCTTCATGAAAAAAGTAAGCGGGCAGAAATGCCCCTCATTGAAGTGAACTGTGCAGCCATCCCATCAGAGTTAATCGAAAGTGAACTGTTTGGCCATGAAAAGGGATCATTTACATCGGCTATCAAGCAGCGAATTGGCAAATTTGAGCAGGCCGAGGGCGGAACACTTTTTCTTGACGAAATCGGAGATATGAGCCTTTCAGCCCAGGCCAAAGTATTACGGGCACTTCAGGAAAACAAAATTACCCGGGTTGGAGGTGAAAAGGAGATTCCAGTGAATGTTAGGATTATTGCCGCCACCAACAAGGATCTGAAAAAAGAAATCAGCGAAAACCGGTTCAGGGAAGATTTGTACCACCGGCTGAGCGTAATTGTTATCCGCGTACCACCGTTGGCCGACAGAAAGGAGGATATTCCCCTGTTAGCCGATAAGTTCCTGACTACCATTGCAGAAGAACTGGGTAATAAAAAGAAGCGCATGAATGAAAGTGCGCTAAAGGCCTTAAAAAGTTACGCTTGGACTGGTAATGTTCGAGAATTACGTAATGTAATTGAACGACTCGTAATTATGTCGGGAGATGAAATAACCTCGACAGACGTAGAAAATTACCTCTAGGGGCTCAGATTCTCTTTTCAGTAACCTGCTTTGAAGGAATTTCCTTTTTGCTGTAGGTAGGACAGGTATACTGGCTGCATGCAGAAATAAATCCGGCCAAAAGGAGGAAAATAATCAGTTTTTTCATTCAACGTGGCTATTTGGTTGAAACAAAAATAGAACAGTTCGTGTACAAAACAAATTCAACGTGCTTTTTTACCATTAAACGTAAAATTTGGCTACTCGGCCATCAGGTTGCAGCCCCTTATTTCGGCATTATCAAGCCGGCCCAACACCTCAAAAGTCCCGTCATTTAGTACCGTGCCAATGTCACCGGTTTCAATAAATGCGCAGGTATGAAGATTAGCCAAATCAATAACGTTAAGGCCACCGGGTTTATTGAGCTGGCCTACCTGCAGCGGATCGGTAATATCACGGGCTAAAACCTTCATCCATGAAGGACACGTAAATAAAGTACCTCCCTTTGAATAGGCTTGCGAAAATAACTCTGTCATCCCATACTCTGAATACACGCAGTCAATCCCCAAACGAGATTTTAGCACTGCATGAAGTTCCTGGCGGGTTATCTCCTTACGCCTGCCTTTCATTCCACCGGTTTCAAAAATCAGGCAACCGCGTAAATCAGGGGCATATTTTTCGGCCAGATCAAGCAAGGCAAAGGTAACTCCAAAGACAACAATTTTACGTGAACTCGTTTTTCGCAAAAGGGTAATATCGTCAACCAGCCGGGCAAGGTTGTCCAGATAAAAACCTTCGGTCACCATAGATTGTCCTGATGCCAGCATAAAATGTCTAAGCATGGCCACGAGCGAAGAATTTTTCCGTTCCAGGTACGAGGGCAGCAATGCCAGAAAGTGATATCCGCTTAATGGACCAAACCTCTCTTCGAAGCACAACCGGGTATTGTTCAGGTAAAAAGAAAGATCATAAACAGGATGCCTGCTTACTGCTGATGCCGTTGTACCGCTGCTGTAAAATACAGTCTCTTCATTCCATTCCCCTGTTTTAACCGTGTGGGTCTTAAAGAACTCAATGGGCAAAAACGGAATTTGGGTTACCGAACTCACTGTGTCCGGACGGATATTTCTTGCCTCCAGATACCGGCTATAGAGCGGGTTGCAGATTGCCTGGTAACGGAATACTGAAAGTGCAATATTTCCAAAACTTACCTCGTTTACTGTGTATATTTGGGATTGTAAACTTTTGAGCTTTTCCAAACGTTTTGATGGTTCGCAGATTCAAATTTAGTACATGAAGGCAATTCAGGGATTTGTTTTATTCATTGTATTAATCACCGGCATCAGTTCATGCTTTGACCCGCCTGAATTCAATGATGCTCCCGAAATTACATTTAATAAAATTGAGTTCAAGGTTACCCCGGAATTTAGCGTAATGGACACCCTGGTGCTTTACATTGACTTTAAGGATGGTGATGGTGATATGGGATTTAGCCAGGATAATCTTCAACACCGTAGTGATCCATACCATCCATTCACCTATTATTTAGAAACTGCTGGTGGCGGAATCCAGCCGGTAGCCACATTTGAAACACGTATAACTGCACCCTCACCCATTCCCCAGGAAGTCTCTGTTCTAAAAGCATCAGCACCCTTGGGTAAACTGGTTACACACCGTACCCGAACCAAGCCGGGGTATGGTTTCCTTCCTCCCCTCGACCCCAACAAGGTGGACTGCAAAGACTATATTCTTTCTTATTTGATTATCCCTGCCGAACTGCTCAGTACCATTGACTCAACCTATAATGTGGTAGCCACAAGCACATCAGGCGCAGTACTGATTCAAGATACCCTGTATTTTGAGCAAAACCAGAATTTCTACAACATCCGGATCCGCTTTTACCAAAAAGTGGGCTCCTCTCTTGAGGAATTTAGCTGGGAGGAAGAGTTCTGCTCTACCTTCAATGGCCGTTTCCCGTTACTTTCAGATGGGAACGCACCGCTGGAAGGCACCATACGTTACAATATGAAATCAACCGGGTTCATCCCTCTCTTTAGCATAAAAACACTTGCCCTTGATGTTATTGTCAGCGACCGGTCGCTCAAAAAAGATTCCATACGCACTCCGGAATTTACGCTAGACCGAATACGTGTTAATTAATACAAAGGAGGATAACCGGCCGGGTCGGCTTCGTGCATTAGCCGGTAAACCTGCTCCACCACATCATCGGTATTGGGTTTTGAAAAGTAATCGCCATCCGAAGAATAAGCCGGGCGATGTTCCTTTGCTGTAATGGTAAGCGGCTTTGAATCGATATACCGGTATCCGTTCTGAACTTCGAGCACCTGCTGCATCATATAGGCGGTGGCTCCACCAGGCACATCTTCATCAGCAAAAATAACCCGGCCGGTTTTCTTTACCGACTCAACAATAGAATGGTTCACATCAAAAGGAAGTAACGTTTGCACATCAATTACTTCGCATGAAATGCCCAGGGATTCCAATTCGTCTGCTGCATCCATTACAATACGGCACATTGATCCGTACGTAACAACCGTTACGTCATGCCCTTCGCGTAACACCTCAGGCACACCCAGCGGCACCGTAAACTCACCGATATTATCGGGCATACGTTCCTTCAGGCGGTAGCCGTTAAGGCATTCAATGATCAGGGCCGGGTCATCCGACTGGAGCATGGTATTATAAAAGCCAGCGGCCTGTGTCATATTGCGGGGCACCAGCACATAGATCCCGCGAAGGCTGTGCAAAATCATACCCATAGGCGAGCCCGAGTGCCACACGCCTTCAAGCCGGTGCCCGCGTGTTCTTACAATTAGCGGAGCCTTTTGCCCTCCCTTCGTTCGGTATTGAAGACACGCCAGGTCATCGCTCATAATCTGCAAGGCATACAGTAAGTAGTCGAGGTACTGAATCTCTGTAATCGGGCGTAAGCCGCGTAACGCTGCGCCAATTCCCTGACCTACTATGGTGCATTCTCTGATTCCGGTATCGGTTACGCGCAACTCGCCAAACTTTTCCTGCAAGCCGGCAAATCCCTGGTTCACATCTCCGATTTTTCCAACATCTTCACCGATGGCAAAGATGCGCGGGTCACGGCTTAGGGCCGCGTCAAAGCAGGCACGCACCACCTCGCGCCCATCTACTTCGGCTGAATCCTCAGAAAACACAGGCTTTACTTCGGCAACTTGAAGGGCCGATTTTGCCGACTGGCTATACAAATGTGAACTGTACTGGTCGGCAGCTTTTTGAGTTGCCTTACTAATCCACTGTTCAAGTTCAACCCGCTCTGCTTTTTCATGCCGAAGAATCCGAAGGGCTTTTCGGGCGGCCTTCATGGCGTCCAGCTTTATCGGGTTAATTGTTTTTCGTAGTTGTTCAATGATTTGACGGATTTCTTCCGAATTGCCTGAACCATCGGCTATACGGGTAAGAACTTCCAGCAACTCTTTCTGATCTGACAGAATTTCCTGGGTGAAGGCTTTCCACGCCTTCTCCTTGGCAGCTTTGGCCGTTTGCCTTGCCTCGTTCTCAATCGCGTCTAACTCTTCCGGTAAAACAAGCACCTCTTCTATAATCCACTCCCGCATTTTCCGAATGCAATCAAATGAGGCTTCCCATTTCAGTCGTTCCTGTGACTTATACCGTTCATGCGAACCACTGGTGGAGTGCCCCTGGGGTTGAGTCATCTCTTCAACATGAACAAGTACAGGCACATGTTCCTCACGACAGATAGTGGCTGCCCGCTGATAAACGGTTAACAAAGAAGGATAATCCCAACCTTTTACCGTAATGATTTCAAAGCCCTTTTCCGATGCAGTACGTTGCAGGCCGGCCATTAACTTTGATATACTTCCCTTCGTAGTATGATACTCTTGCGGAACTGAAATGCCATAATTGTCATCCCATACCGATATAAGCATGGGTACCTGCAGCACGCCTGCGGCATTGAGAGCTTCAAAGAACACCCCTTCTGAAGTAGAAGCATTACCGATGGTGCCAAACGCTATTTCATTTCCATTATCCGATAATGTAGTGAATTGCTTTAAACCAGGATTGTTCCGGAATAGTTTAGATGCATAGGCCATTCCGAGCAAACGGGGCATCTGCCCGGCTGTAGGACTGATGTCGGCACTGCTGTTCTTAAGTCTGGTTAGGTCTTTTAATTCGCCCTGATCATCAAGCCAGCGTGTAGCAAAATGTCCGTTCATCAGGCGACCAGCCGAGGCTGGTTCGGCCTCCACATCGGTATGGGCGTACAGTTGCGCAAAGTACTGTTGCAGGGTGAGTTCCTTTATGGCAAACATAAACGTCTGATCACGGTAGTACCCGGCCCTGAAGTCACCCGGGCGAAAGACTTTAGCCATAGCCAACTGGGCCACTTCCTTGCCATCGCCAAAAATTCCAAATTTGGCTTTACCCATAAACACTTCTTTTCTGCCGATCAGGCTGGCTTCACGACTCTCGCATGCAAGCCTGTAATCGGCAAGGATTTCCTTTACACGGGCTTGTGAATACTTTACTTTCGACTCTTTTGCAACGTTCACCATTGGAAATGATCAGGTTCAAAAATAGCCAATAGCCCATCAAATGACAATTGCGAATTGGCAGTTGAACGTTATCTTTGCTGCCTGCTAAAACTTTAAACGTATGATTATTGGCGTTCCAAAAGAAATAAAGAATAATGAAAACCGGGTTGCGCTTACACCTGCCGGAACACAAGAACTGGTAAAACGCGGGCACACCGTTTATGTGGAGCAAGCTGCCGGAATTGGAAGTGGCTTTCCGGATGCTGAATACACCAAAGCCGGGGCAAAATTAGTTGGAACAGCCGATGAGGTTTTTAGTCTTGCTGAGATGATCATAAAGGTAAAGGAGCCGATTGAGCAGGAGTATAAACTCATTAAGAAAGATCAATTGGTTTTCACCTACTTTCATTTTGCATCCTACGAACCACTCACCAAAGCGATGATTGCCAGCGGGGCGGTATGCCTGGCCTACGAAACTGTTGAACGGGTTGATGGCAGTTTGCCGTTGCTCATACCCATGTCGGAAGTTGCAGGGCGCATGTCCATTCAGGAGGGAGCCAAATACCTTGAAAAGCCGTTGAAAGGCCGGGGAATTTTGCTTGGAGGAGTACCCGGAGTTAAGCCTGCCAAGGTGTTGATTCTTGGGGGTGGTGTAGTGGGCACCAATGCCGCCAAAATCGCTGCAGGCATGGGTGCCGAGGTTACCATTATGGATGTAAACCTCAACCGCCTGCGCTATCTTGACGATGTAATGCCAAAGAATGTACACACCATGGTTTCGAACGAATATGCAATTCGTGAACTGGTGAAAGATCATGACCTGATCATTGGAGGTGTGCTGATACCGGGAGCAAAAGCACCTAAACTCATTACACGCGATATGTTGAAAACCATGCGGCCAGGTACTGTATTGGTTGATGTGGCCGTTGACCAGGGTGGTTGCATTGAAACCTGCACGCCTACCACGCACGAAAACCCTACCTATATTATTGATGACGTTGTTCACTATTGCGTGGCCAATATGCCGGGAGCCGTACCTTATACCTCAACCCTGGCGTTGACCAATGCCACTTTACCCTATGCCATACGGCTAGCCAACCAGGGCTGGAAACGGGCCTGCCAGGAAAGTACGGAATTACGAAGCGGATTAAATGTGATGTTTGGTGAAGTGGTGTACAAAGGAGTTGCCGATGCATTTAATCTGCCCTATACCGATGTAAAGAAGTTTTTGTAAGCACCGTTTGTGCTTAATTAATTTCCATTGAGGTACTCAGGGATGGTAGCTAATGGAAGTACGCTTGCCTCCGAAAAATTTGTGGCGAAACAATAGTGACTCATACCATTGGAAATCAGAATATACTTAGCTTTTAAAGCCATGTTATATACGGCCACCTGAAGGGCCGTATTGCGGGTAATCGGATGATCAGCTGCTTTACACTCAACCACCATCCAGGTACCTCCTTGCCGGTCAAAAACCACCAGGTCGGTTCGCTTGGTTAGGGAGTTATACGTTAATCCCGTTTCAACTGCAATAAGACTTTTCGGATAGTTCAAGTGGTGAATCAGGTAATTTACCAGGTGTTGGCGAACCCATTCCTCAGGAGTAAGGACGACATACTTTTTCCGAATGCCATCAAAAATCCATACTTTACCATCTGCTTTTTTAAGCCGATACGCGTAATCCGGCAAGTTGAGTTTCTGCATACAACAAAGTAAATGAACAAATGAAGACTAAACAGGAAATTGTTGAAAACTGGCTTCCCCGGTATACCGGGCAAACGCTTGATCAATTCGGGCAATACATCCTGCTCACTAACTTCGATAACTATGTTTCCATGTTTGCAGAATGGCATAACGTACCAATTCACGGAACAGACCGCCCCATGCGAAACGCCACTGCCGATGGCATAACCATCATCAATTTTGGAATGGGCAGCCCGAATGCAGCTACTATCATGGATTGCCTCAGCGCTATAAAACCTAAAGGCGCACTGTTTCTGGGAAAATGCGGTGGCCTTAAAAGGAAAAATGATATTGGCGACCTGATTCTTCCGATTGCCGCCATCCGGGGAGAGGGTACTTCAAACGACTATTATCCTCCGGAGGTACCTGCCTTACCTGCATTTGCTTTGCAGAAAGCCATTTCAACTACTATTCGCGATTATAACCAGGATTACTGGACGGGCACCGTTTACACTACCAACCGCAGGGTTTGGGAATGGGACGAAGACTTCAAGGCCTACCTGCGCAAAGTCAGAGCCCAGGCAATTGATATGGAAACAGCAACGATTTTTATTACTGCCTTTAAAAATAAAATCCCTGCAGGGGCACTCCTGCTGGTGTCCGATCAGCCCATGGTGCCTGAAGGAGTAAAAACAGAGGTTAGCGACAAGGCGGTTACTAAAAATTTCGTTGAACTGCATTTACGAATCGGAATTGACTCCCTTCGTCAACTCATCAACAATGGCATAACGGTAAAACACCTGCGGTATTAATTTAAAATGACCTGCTACCGTGTGGATTTTGGCGCTGCAATATCAGCCGACTTTACCTGATTGAGCATAATCAAGCCCACAACAAAATACAAGGCCAACGCCAGCGCACTATTGCGCATACTCCCGGTTAACTGGTTAATTAACCCAAACGAGAAGGTTCCGAAAACAATAGAAAGGTTGTAGGTTACATCATAGAAACTAAAATACGAGGCGTGATCAACCGTATTTTCCGGTATTAACTTGGCGTAGGTAGCTCTTGATAGTGACTGGATGCCTCCCATAATCATACCTACGATAGCTGCCAGTGCATAAAACTGAAATTCGTGGTTGATGAAATAGGCTGCAAAGCATACTGCTATCCAGCAGGAAATCATAAACGACAACGTAAACGAATTTCCCCTTTGCTTTGAAACCCTGGCAAAAAGCCATGCACCAAACGCAGCAACCAACTGAATCAATAAAATGGTTGCAATAAGTTTCTCTGCAGGCAAGTTAAGCACATCGGTTCCAAACAGGGTTGCCAGGTACATTACGGTTTGAACACCCATATTAAAGAAGAAGAATGAGGTTAAATACCGTTTCAGGTCAGGGGTGCTCCTCAGGCTTCTCCAAACTGCACGAACTTCATGGTATCCCTTTGTCCAGATGCTTCCCACCGGCACACGGTACCTGTGCTGAGGTAAAACAGCAAACGACATCAGGGAAAAAAGAATCCACCAGGCACCCACCAGTAAAAAGCTGAATCGGGTAGCCTCACCTTCAGAAGGAAAACCAAATGAGTTATAGTTAAGCACCATTACCAGACAGGCAATCATCAGAATCACACTTCCGTAATATCCCATGGAGTACCCCCGGGCACTCACCTCATCATAGCGGTCTTCCGTAACGATTTCCAATAAAAAGGCATCATAAAATACAAGGCTTCCGGAATACCCGATACTGGCCATTACCGAACAAAGTAAGCCCCACCATAATGTTTCAATACCGGTGAAAAAGTAAAGCCCTATACATGAGAAACTGCCAATGAATACAAATACCTTCATGAATTGCTTTTTGCGGCCCGTGTAATCTGAGACTCCTGAAAGCAACGGGAGAATGGCAGCTACAACCAGGAAAGAAAATGACAATGCGTACGAGTACAGTACCGAATTCTTTATGGTGAACCACAGGAACGGGATATCATCGCTGCCATTTGCTGTAACCGCTACCGCTTTGTAATACACCGGAAAAATGGCTGAGGTAATAACCAGTGAGTAAACCGAATTAGCCCAGTCGTACATGCACCAGGCCCGTACTGTCTTTGGGTCATTCAGTTGAACTGCGGCAGTAATTGGTTCCATAAGAAAAAACCCCGACCCGATTTGGCGTACGGGGCGGGGTGTACAATCAGACTATGAAAAAACAATTTTAATTCTCAACCCTCTTCTGCAACGTAGAGTACAGCAAAAGCCGCGCATTGGCTTTACGGAGTTCGGTTTCCACATCCGCGATAATTCCCCGTTTAGCTTCGCTGTCTACTTTCATTGAAACGGTAAGCTGATCACGCTCAAATTCATTGAGTTTTGCTTTCTCTGAGTTAACCCATTGAATCACATCTTTAGGCTCAATAAAAACGTCATTTACCTGAATCTTCGGTTCCTTCCCCCACTGGTCTGTTTTCTTGGGTTCACCTATGTACATGTAAGCAATCAACGATTTCCTGGCGAGCTTTTTCAACTGGGTAGCTTCAGGCAATTGTTGCTTTACGTTAATGGATGTTTCCCTCATTTGAGTTGTTACCATGAAAAAGAATAACAACATAAACACCACATCAGGCATGGACGAGGTGGGGATTTCCTGTTTAACGGCAGCTTTCTTTTTAAATTTAGACATACTAATTCCCTCCTATTTTTGTTGGCTCAGCTATGGATAAGGCCATCGGTATTTCAGCTGTTCCGTCCGGTCTTTTCTTACGACCCAGATCGTACAATCTCCTGTTTTCAGGGTTATTCAGATCCGATGAAAGTTCCAGCCATTTCTTTACCGTTACACCGGCATTATCGGCATAAATCTGGTAGTACGCAGCCTGAACAGCATCCAGGATTTCGATAAACTTCTTGTGGCTTGTTCCGCGGTCTGTTTTGTAGGATACGATCGCCTTCTCGGGGTTATCCGATGAGTTGGGGTCTGCTCCATAGTTCAAAACAAACTTCTTGATCATATCGGTAAGCTCGGCAGGCGATCCGGTAAACGGATTGCCCTCAACCAGCACATTGTCAAATGAATTTACCTGAATCTTAAACAGGTTGCGCTCCTGGATTTTGATATCCAGATCGGGCGGCAACGCTTCAGGCGGGGGTGGAAGTTGTATACTTAGCCCCTTATCATTGGCCACTGTGGTGGTTACCAGAAAGAAAACCAATAACAGGAAGGCAATATCAGCCATCGATGCATTGGGAATATCAGGTACCGGTCTGGGCATTATTTTAAGGCTTTATTGATTTCTGAATAAATGAGCCCGAGTACGGCTATTCCGGAAATCAGGTAGAACATCGTTAACCCTGCTCCAACAAGCTTGGATGTGTTTTCAGTAACACCTTTTGCTGCCTGCATAGTACTTACTTCAGAACCAGACAACGCATAGGAAATAACAAAAAGCACAACTATGGCAACCAGCGCCATAAGCGGCTTCTTTAATTCTCCGGGCGATTTTAGCGAACTCAGCAAAGGCAGTACAAGTGCGGCTACTATGGCGATACCAAAAAGCGCATACGAAGCGTATAAGCCGGCATCCACCGAAAACAAGGCCGCAACCACCAATACAACTGAGACTCCAATAATTAATAAACCACGCATGGGCAATTACTTTTGGGATACTAACTTATGTTTTACAAGAATGTCAACCAGTGAAATAGAGGCATCTTCCATGCTGTTCACCAGTGAATCGATTTTTGAAACCAGGTAGTTGTAAAATACCTGAAGCACCATACCTACAATTAGACCACCCACCGTAGTAGTAAGGGCCACTTTCATACCACCCGCAACAATGTTGGGGGAAATATCACCAGCCGCTTCAATATCAGAAAATGCCTGAACCATACCCACAACCGTTCCAAAGAATCCAAGCATAGGTCCAAGGGCAATAAACAGCGAAATCCAGATTAGCCCACGTTCGAGCTTACCCATTTCTACGCCACCATAGGAAACAATAGATTTTTCCACCATATCAATCCCCTCGCTGTAGCGCATCAGGCCTTGTGTGAAAATGGAAGCAACGGGTCCACGGGTGTTACGGGTAACATCCAATGCAGCATTTACACCTCCTTTTGCAAGAGCATCTTCAATTTGCCCTAATAATTTTTTTGTATTGGTGGTTGCCAGATTTAACGTCAAAATCCGTTCAATACTGAATGCCAACCCAAGAATAAGGCAGATCAAAACGGGAGTCATAAAGCGGACATCCCCTTCAATAAATTTTTCCTTTAAAACCTGGTGGAAAGAAGTGCCATCGGCAGCAACTTCTTCAGTTGCAGGTTCAGATTGAGGAAGATCGGCCGACTCGGCATAAACAGCAGAGGACGCCAGAACCCCTGCAAAAGCTAAAATAGCAAGTAGTTTTTTCATAGTTTGAGGTTTAAGTAATTCCTTGAAGAGGCCAAAATTAAAGGTTTTGCGGATTTATCGATATTTTTTAAAAAATTTTTATACCGATGGCTTATGCGGTATTCTATATAAGCCAGTAATGCTACTTGCCAAAGAAAGACACGGCCACTGGATGCGCAATTAACCCCTTGGATCGGTAAAGAATTGCGGTTTAACAACTGTATATTAAAGCGGACTTACTTGGTGTGCCTGTTAATATTAATTTATTTTGCGCCCTTATTCCCGGAGAGGTGTCCGAGTGGTTGAAGGAGCACGCCTGGAAAGTGTGTATACCGGAAACGGTATCGCGGGTTCGAATCCCGCCCTCTCCGCCACCCTACCTTGGTACATCCGGCAAGGTTAACTCGCCTGCCAGGTTCTTCTGAATAAGTGTGCAGGTGGTCGCTGTATCGTAGCGGCCGAGCAAAAGCATGAGTTTGGTTACCGCAGCCTCGGTAGTCATATCAGCACCACTTACAACCCCTATGTTTACCAGTTCGCGGCTTGTGGCGTATCGTCCTTGCATTACCGTACCGCCCGGGCATTGCGATATATTTAACACCAGTACTCCCTCTCGGATGGCTTCCGCAAGCCCATCTATTAACCAGGGTATGGTTGGTGCATTCCCCGATCCGTAAGTTTCAAGAATAACAGCCCGTAATCCTTTAATACCCAACACCGAGTAAACAACCTGTTGGGATATACCCGGAAATAATTTCAGAATGGCAACCTGGGTTTCGAAATGCGTGTGCAGGGTAAGTGGTTCTTTACCCGGCTGCCGGATTACCGAATGATTGTAGTCGATTTTAACTCCGGCCTTTGCCAGAGCCGGGTAGTTTCCGGAGTCAAATGCATCAAACTGCATACTCTCCACTTTCTTTGAACGGTTACCCCGCAACAATTCATAATCGAAGTAGATGCATACCTCAGGCACAACGGCATTACCGTTTTGCCGTGCTGAAGCAATCTCTAACGCAGTAATCAGGTTTTCGCGGGCATCCGACCGGGGTTCAGTTATGGGTAATTGTGCCCCGGTTAATACAACCGGCTTGGAAAGATTTTCGAGCATAAAACTCAGTGCCGAAGCAGTGTAGGCCATGGTATCGGTTCCATGCAGGATGACAAAACCATCGTGGGTATGATAGTGCTCGTAGATAAGCTGGCCGATAAGTTGCCAGTGTTGAGGCCCTACATTGGAGGAATCAATCGGTTCCTCAAATGAAAAAACCGAGAAAGCAAGCCCAAGGTTTTTAACTATCGGAAGGTGTTCAAGAATGGAGGCAAAGTCAAACGGGATGAGTGTACCATCCTTATCGTGTGTCATACCAAACGTTCCCCCGGTATAAAGGATAAGAAGCCGGGCGCGATGCGTTCCGTAATTCTCCAGGTCAGTACGCTTCAGGTTCATAGTGAAAACAGATTGATGGCATTTTGTGTGGTTCGCTGCATAATGAGGTTTAACGGTTGGTCCATAAGGCCTGACACCTTTTCGGCAACGCATGTAATATAAGAAGGTTCATTTCGCTTACCACGATGAGGAACCGGTGCGAGGTAGGGGCTGTCAGTTTCCAGTACAATATGGTTCACCCCGATGTGCGGCAAAACCTGATGGAGCCCCCCGTTTTTAAAGGTGGCTACTCCGCCTATACCGAGATAAAAATTTAACCGGATGATTCGCTCTGCCTGAGTCAGGTTGCCTGTAAAGCAATGAAAAACACCGGTCAATTCCCCATCCTGCAACCGTTCGATCATATCGATGGTTTGATCGAGCGTTTCGCGGCAATGAATAACCACAGGAAGTTTATGCTTTTGGGCCAGGTTTACCTGAACAGTAAAAGCCTCCTTTTGTTGTTCCCAGTAGGTGTTATCCCAGTACAGGTCAGTGCCTATTTCGCCCACTGCTGCAAACTTGCGCTTCGATAGCCAGCTCTCCACTTCGTAAAGTTCGCGTTCAAAATCCTGTTTAACTGAACAGGGGTGCAACCCCATCATCGGTATGCACATGTCCGGGAACTCCTCCTCCGCCCTTAGCATTGGTCCAACAGATGTACTGTCGATGTTGGGCATCAGAATTTTGCCGATCCCGGATTGCCTTGCACGCTCAACCATTTGCCCCCGGTCGCCATCAAATTCATTCAGGTAAATATGAGCATGCGTATCAACCCAGTAGTTCATAGATCAAATATCGGCTAAAGATGAAGATACCCACAACAACAGGCAGAGGTAATCGCATCAACTCATTTATTACATGAATTACCTTTTTGCTTTGGAATTGAACGACCGGGAAACCCGTGTAACCTTTCAACCGGCTTAGCGCATCCATAACCCGAACATCATGCTGATTAACCGTATAGGCGTACCTTCTTTCCATCGCCCGTTCACCAAGGTACTCCTGTTCAGTCTGGCCGGGTGTAGGAACAAGTATGGCTTTCTTTCCTAAAGCAAGCATATCCATTAACGTGCTGTACCCGGATCGTGCCACAACAACCGATGCCTGATTTAAAACTGCATTAAGAGCTTCCGATGAAAGAAAATCGACAACGGTTATTCCCTGTTTATTTACCGGTTGACTGTTGTTTACTATTCCGCGTACTAATAAACATTTCAGACCACATAAGGGCAATTGATCGCGAAGCGCTCGCTCAAACACCGACCGTTGAGGTTCGGGGCCTGACAATACCGCAACCAGGTCATAGCTGCTGGTTTGCTTACTCTGTACCTTGAATCGCGATAGCGGACCCATAAAGCGAATGCGCGAATCCTTCACTCCAGCAGACAGCCTGCCCGATACCATGGAATCTTCCATATCAGGAACCCACACGCGGTTAAATTTTTTTATGAGCATTCTGTGAAAAATGTTGACAAGCGATTCTATCCATTTGAATCCACGCGGCATAATTAAGTTCAATTGATGGATTATAACAGCACAGGGCACCACATCAGACCAGGCACCATATCGGTTATCAGAAATCACAGCGTCTATTCCTTCCTCGGCAATGAGCCGGGTCACCTGCTTGTGTTCTTTGCGTATGGCTGCATAAAACTTTGGTAATTGCAGGGCCATCGAAAACACCATGGAACTTCCGGAGGGGTAGTGCGGCTGGTAGCCGGGCAATTCAAAACTTTTCAGCTCAGGAAATTCCCTTCGAAGTAAGGCGAGCGCATCACCATCGCTGGCGATGATTACCCGGTGGCCCAGTTCAAGCAACGTTTGAATAACAGGTATGCAGCGGGTTGCATGCCCTAACCCCCAGTTTAGCGGAGTAACCAATACACACCTGGCTTTGATGGTCATCGGATTGCGTTGAACCTGTATCCCCGCTGAAGGCAGACTTCAATAAAACGCGGAAGTGTGTACATCAGATTTCTTTCGGCTTTCACACTGTCATGAAAAACCACAATGGAACCATTTCGTACTGCACGAAGGGAGTTGGTAAGACACTTTTCCTGTGAAAGCATTTTGTTGAAATCATAAGTCAGTACGTCCCACATAATTATCCGGTAACAGTAAAGTGCCCGGATCTGGTTGCGTGTTATCCGGCCATAGGGGGGCCTGAAAAGGTTTGTGGTGAAACCTGGATAAATTAATGCCACCTCACTGGCAAATTTTTCAGCATTGCGGATGTACTCACCGGCCTTCGTCTTCCAACCGTTAAGATGATTAAAGGTATGGTTGCCGATGGCATGTCCATCGGTTGCTATGCGCTTAAACAGCTCCGGGTGCTTTTGTACGTTATCGCCAATACAAAAAAAAGTAGCGGTGACGCCATACTTTTTCAACTGGTCAAGTACAAATTCAGTTGGGCCGGGCACGGGGCCATCATCGAAAGTAAGGTACAGTGTCGGATCAACACCTTGCATACGCCACACCAGTTCCGGGTAGAGCCAGGGAAGAAAAAAAGGAGTACGGTTTATCATTTCGGCCGGCTGCTTTGAAATTTAGCTCACCTTGCAAGATAGCAGGGTAATATCATCGTGATAGCCGTTTCTGCCTTTAAATGAATCCAGGCTTACAATGATATCCTGATGTATTTTGTTAAGGCTCTTGGCAGTAATGGAAGGGTCACTGAAGTATTGATGCAGCCGCTCAAAGCCATATTCTACACCCTGTTCGTTAATCGTTTCGGTTAGTCCATCGGTGTAGCAGAACAACAGAAAATCATCAATATCGGTTACGAACCCTTCATTAATGAATGGCAACGGGTGCATTGCTCCCAATACCGTTGAGCCGTCTTCCAGCATACGGATGCCGTTTTTACGGTCGAGCAGAAAGGGCGGGTTATGTCCGGCATTCACATAAACCATCGTTTTCAGGCTGATGTCGTAAATCGCACCAAAGAAGGTTATGAACTTCTCGCCCTTGGTGTTTTCCAGTACCTGGTAGTTTAGTGCTTCAACAATATCGCGCAAGTTGGGTGTTTGCCTGAGCAGGGTATGCAGGGATGCCTGAAAGTTGGACATCATCAATGCAGCCGGTATGCCTTTGCCGCTCACATCGGCAACGCAAATTAAAAACTGGTTCTTGTTAATCGGGATATAATCGTAATAGTCGCCACCAATCATATCGTGCGGCAGGTAACTGGCTTCAACCTTCAGTCGCTCAGTCTGGGGTAGCTTTTCCGGGAATAGGAATTGCTGCACATCGCTTGCGATTTCAAGTTCTTTTCTGAAGGCTTCCTGCTGCAACTGCTTCCGAACCAGTTTTTTATTTTCGATGGCCACAATGATAATGTTGCTGAGTGCCTGTATAAATTTCAATTCCTCCGAATGTTCATAGTGGTTGTTCGCATGATCATCGCCTAAAAAAACCAGAGCCAGTGTGGTGCTTTTGTGGGCTACCGGAAGCACGATATCAAACTCGCTGAATGGTGTTGTTTCGAACTTTCCCAACGGAGTAACTTCACGCACCTGGCGGAAACAATCGGGCAATTCAATGCCTGCAAACTTTGTATGGGTGCCGAAGTTGGCCTTACATGCCCACTGGTCATCCAATACGTACAAGGCCAGCTTTTTTAATTTAAGGTTTGACCGAAGCGTAAAGGTAAAAATCTTATACAGCGATTCTTCCGGCACATTGCTGTTGATTGCCTGGGTAACTTCCAGCAAAGCATTAAGCTCAAGTTCCTTCAGTTCATACCGGTTTTTGAGAGAGCGGTCGTCCATACATTACAAAAGTACGGTATAATCGGATTTCAGGCAGTCTGAATTTTGCGGCCCTTCCAGGTTACTTTTAACACGTTGGAAATGAGTCCGAAGAAAAAAACGTAAGGTGAGTAAAGAAATTGTAAAGCCGCAAAAGCGTGAATATTAAACGGAACATTCATCCACCGGCTGATGCGGATAAGGTACATAAACTCAAGTAAAATCTTAACCAGCACCAATATGGATAACGTACCCAGGCTCACTATCCAGCCCATTGCCCAAAGCGGTACCAACAAGTAGCATAAATGGAAAACAAAAACGAATACCGCCAGCACGGAAGTAGCACCCATACCGACATAGCGCCATTTGCCTGCCCAGCGAACACGCTGATTAATAAAATCATTGACTGACATGGCCTGTGGGGTCGTAACTATGCTTCGGGCATCGGAGTTAAACACCACGCTGCCCGGGTAACGATTGGCTATCTTCCTGAGCAGGAATTCATCATCGCCAGAGGCGATGTGCAAATTGCCATCGTACCCATTCACCTCACCAAAGGCGGTTTTGCGATAGGCCAGATTAGCCCCACTACACATTACGGGCGTTCGAAAGGCAATGAATGCGGCTGTTATGCCTGTTAACGCAGCCTGCTCCAATTGCTGCATTGCTCCAAAAAATGTACTCGTATCAAGGCGCACCGCTCCGGCTGCCACCTTCACCTCATCTGTAGTAAAGCAAGCCGCTACTGTTTGGAGCCATTCTGCCCCTACCCGGCAATCCCCGTCAGTGGTAACGATAACATCGCCTTGCGCTATATTAACTGCTTCTGTTATGGCTTTTTTCTTTCCGAATGTGCCTTCACGCAGCAGGATGATCCGGAAGGAAAAAGCCGGATTAGACTTCTTCCACGCATTCATAACAGCCACCGTTCCGTCCGTTGAGTGATCATCCACCACGATGACTTCAT
Source organism: Cyclobacteriaceae bacterium (assembly GCA_046294915.1). Classification (GTDB taxonomy): domain Bacteria; phylum Bacteroidota; class Bacteroidia; order Cytophagales; family Cyclobacteriaceae; genus UBA2336. The sequence continues at coordinate 24,958 of JBKBOE010000041.1, forward strand.
AGGGAGGAACGGACTGGCGTGCCAGGTCATTCAACAGATTGGTGATGGAATGTTCTTCGTTTCGAACGGGAATTACCACAGAAATCCGGATTGCCGGAGCCTTATCTGTATAACGCCCGCCTCTTCTCCACCCTGCCAGCAGAAACAGGAGCAACAGGTAATACAGGATAAATATGCCTGATACGATCACCGCCATCTTTGCAAGTTGTAATTAATCAGCGAATTGGAAAACCGCTTTGAATTGAAGTATCTTACAACGTGAGCAGGTTTACCATGGAAAAAATAATTCTGGGACTCGATCCCGGCTCAAATGTTACCGGTTACGGCATCATTTGCATTACCAAAGGCTCGGTTAAGCTTACCCAGTTTGGCGTTATCCAAATGGGTAAATCCGGTAATCATGAACTGAGATTAAAAAAAATCTTTGAGCGTGTATTGGCGCTTATTGATGAATTCCATCCGGATGAAGTAGCGTTGGAAGCACCCTTTTACGGAAAGAATGTCCAATCCATGCTTAAACTTGGACGGG
>JBKBOE010000042.1:0-25442 GCA_046294915.1 Cyclobacteriaceae bacterium
TAAGCGGCCTGCATCGGTAGTAATGCGGAATGTTTCCGGAACCTGTATTTGCAGTTCCTGCTTGCCGAAGTCGCGCATGTGGCTGAGTTGCTGAATGACCTGCCGGATCATGTCGGCCAGGTTTATTTCTTCAGGTTTTATTTCTGTACGGGAGTTGCGCGAGTTATCGAGGATATCGCGGATGAATTGGTCGAGTGTGTTTACGCGGCCGTTGATCAATGAAACCAGGTTATCTTTTTCAGATTCGGTTTTTGAAAGATGATACAGGTTAACTAACCCGAGGATGGAGCTGAGCGGAGCGCGCAAGTCGTGCGATACGCTGTAGGCAAACTGGTCAAGTTCGGCATTTACTTTGGCAAGCTGCAAATTTTGGTTTTGTAAAATCCGTTCGGAGTGGCGGTTAACCGTGGAGAGGAAATAAATAATAGCCACACAGGTAATCAGGGCCACGGTAATATTAAGGGTAAGGTAAATGCGCGCATGTTCAGGGGCCACCACATTGTGGTTGAGCAGGTGGTCGTCCGTCCAGTAGGCAATCAGGCATAGGGCCAGCGCCAGAATGCTGAAGCCAAGTGCCAGATGTTTTTTCTGGATACCAAACAAGGCAAATGCAGTAATACTGGTGCAGATGAAATAGGTATAGATGCCGGTATAATACGGATCGCTGTCGGCAAACAGAAAAACCACACCGTTAATGGCGATCATAAAAACAACGCTGGCCATTGTAAAATAGCGCTTGCGGTTTAGCAGCAGCGTAATGATGCCGGCAAGTATGACGAAGATGTAATATGGAGAATTTCCGATAATCCCATAAAAGGCATCCGCCAGGATATAAATAAAGCCGACCGCAATTGAAATAATGGCCAGCGTAGCCCGAAGCATGGCGGTTTTGTATTCCAGGTGCGAGGCGATGGGCGGTTTGCCCACCAGCCAGTTTTCTAAAGTTGAACGCATGGAACAGGTGGTGAATGAAACAAAGTTAAGCAGTTGGGTTATTTTTCAAAGGCCGCAGGCGCTGCGCGTAGTGCCGGCAAAAATCAGGCTTATATTGCTGTGGATTTTAAGCATCAATCGCAGTTGATCGGGGTATGGGTTATGATTCGTTACTTCTTTGGTTGCGGGCATGGTTCTTTACTTTTAAATCAAGATGTCAAGTAGTCCAAATAATCCTGCACTTAAGATTATGGTCCACGATGCCAAATCTTTAAATTCGTTTTTCTTATGCTTCAGGAAAAGCACATGGAGTCCAACGTGAACAATAAAAAATATGTCAAGTCCGAATTTTAGTTGTGCAGGGTTACCTTCTGCCATGAGTCCCCAGAACAGGAGGCAGAACAACGGCACATGAGCTATCATGAATAGTCTAAACCCCCAATTGTCGTTAAGCAGTGAAAGCCCTGGAAAAATTCTCCATTCTTTACATCGGACTGCATCCATTTCGTGAATAAGCATGGCGGATAGACCCAGGTAAAAAAATATCTCACTATTCATTCTATGTCGGTATTTATTTTAGTTCGCTTTGTCTGCGGAGGCGCGGTATTGATGCCAACGTTCGCTCGGTAAAAATTTTAAAGTTTTTCAGTTAAAATGGCCAGGAAGGTTTTTACCGCATCTACATAGTTACCAACCCGTATGTTTTCGTTCTCCGCATGCTGGTTATTGTCGGGGTTTACCGTGGGCACGCTTACGGCCGGTATGTTCAGTGTGGTAACAAATGGTGAGATGGGAATGGAGCCACCCGTCATCCTGATTTTTATCGGCTCCCTGCCAAAGGTTTTTACCATGGCACGGCTAAGCCATAAACCCACTTCAGAATTAAACGGTGTCTGAAACGGCCCATACGAAATGCTGTACTCAAACGAAGCAATGCGCGAATGCGTCAATCGCTCTTCTTCGGTGGGTGCACGGTCAATAATGTAGTACCCTTTGCTTTCAACATGCTGGCGCACCAACCCGATTAACCTGTGGGCATTGCTGGAGGGTACCAGCCGGATGTCAATTTCGGCAACGGCCTTATCGGGAATTAACGTGCGGGCTTCAGAACCAACATACAGGGCATCCAATCCGCGGATGTTCAGCGTGGGGTACTGAATGGATTCCTGGAAGTTATCGCCCACCTTATCGCGTTCGGCAATGCCCAGAAACTTTTTAATTTGGGTTTCATCATCGGGTACCTGGCTCAGAATTCTCTTTTCTTCATCTGTAAGTACTACGCCATCGTAGAATCCGGGAATGACCACGCGGCCTTCATCATCTTTCATGGAAGCGAGTAATTGCGCCAGGCGCATTGCGGGATTGGGCGTAAAGTTGCCATAGTTGCCGCTGTGTGCCGGGTTGCGGGGACCAAAAACGGTAAGCGTAAGGGTGCAGATACCCCGTGCGCCAAAACTAAGGGTGGGCTGGTTGGAAATGTGGCGGGGGCCGTCAAGGATAATGAACATATCGGCAGCCAGGTCGCTCCTGTATTTTTCTACGGCAGCCGGAAGGTTGGGTGAACCGAGTTCTTCTTCAAAATCCATAATAACCTTCATGTTGAAGTTGGGCTCCTGGTTCAGTTCATTAAGCGCATCCAGCGAAGCAAGAAATGCGGCCACGGGCCCTTTTGCATCGGAGGCGGCACGGGCAAAAATCCGCCAGTCGGGGTTGTAGCCTTCAAACAGCCGTTCATAAGCTATGGCCTTCCAGTTTCCCTGTTCATCTTTCTCTTTAAGGGTGGGTTTCCACGGACTCTCCTGGCTCCATTGCGCGGGGTTTACCGGCTGACCGTCAAGCTGCAGGTAAATCAAAACAGTTCGGGTTGTCTTCAGCGGCTTTTTCACTTTCCGTTCGGCAAGCAACAGGGGCACGGTGGGTGTGGCCAAGCGTTTAAGAGTAAAATTCCGTTTCGCAAAAGCGGCTTCGCACCACTGTACATTTTTTTCAATATCCTCCGGATTGTGGGCATCGTTGGGGATGCTGAGCAGGTCGTAAAATTCTTTGAATGAAGCAACTGCATGACGGTTAGCCACTGCATCAGGATTAACCGGTTTGGCTTTTTGCGCGAAGACAGCGAGCGTACAAAGCAAACCGGCAAGAGCAGAATATATTTTCATTACGGAATAATTTTATTTCAGATACTTTTCAGGCAGGGTGTATCCTATGCTTTCGGCACACCAGAATACGTTCATAATAAAGTATCGGGAACCGTCATAGAACAACTGGATGCTGTTAATGCCGCGGTTGGTAACGGGGCCATCTTTCCGCTCGCGGGTTTCGTAGGTGCTGAACACGTGGGTAACCGTACCAAACTGTTCGGTAACGCGGTGCAGTTCGCGTTCGAAAAAACCTGTAGGAATGCGACTGCTGAAAAGTTGAATGTATTCATCCGGGCTTAATGCCCGATAGGTCATTTTACCATCCTGATTTTTAACTGTAGGGATCAGCTTTGCATCCGCAGCAAAAAGATTTTTAAACCGGTTCCAGTCGCGGGGTTCTCCCGGTTCTCCACAGATGACGTTATACAAGGCGGCAATCAGGTTATCCACCGATTGAACATCGTTGGCATAGTTTTGCGCACGAAGGCTAACCGGTAACAGGGCAAGCAGGAGTACATATTTTTTCATAGCCGTGTTTTGTAATTCCCGAATATACAAAAACCAAAAAGGTCAATAGCTATGATTGATCCATGAATCTTTACTTACTTTGCTCGGCACATGGCAGTTTCAGTAACCTTTTCAGTAATTGTACCGGTGTATAACCGGCCGGATGAAATACAGGAACTCCTGGAAAGCCTGACGCGACAAACCTATACCAATTTTGAGGTAATTGTTGTTGAAGATGGTTCGTCAATTCGGTGCGATGCTGTTGTTGATGGCTACCGCGATAAGCTGTCTATACATTATTTTTTCAAACCGAATTCTGGTCCGGGACCAAGCCGCAATTTCGGAAGTGCAAAAGCGTCAGGAGCTTTTTTCGTTTACGTTGATTCAGACTGCGTTATGCCTTCGCATTATTTCCAAACTGTTTTTAAAACGATAAGCGAAAGCAAAGCCGATGCATGGGGAGGTCCGGATCGCGGACATCCTGATTTCACACCGTTGCAACAGGCTATGGCCTACACCATGTCATCGGTGCTGACCACCGGGGGTATACGCGGAAGCAAACGGGTGGCCGAAAAATTTCAACCCCGCAGTTTTAACATGGGCATCTCACGAAAGGTATTTGAAGCAACAGGCGGCTTCTTTTTCGATCGGCTCGCGGAAGATATCGAACTCAGTGTGCGTATGCGAAAGGCAGGCTTTCGCGTAGTGCTTATTGAAGAGGCGTATGTATTTCATAAACGCAGAACAACACTCTCACAGTTTTATCACCAGGTATCGGGTTTTGGCCGGGGCAGGGTACGGGTAGGCAAAGTGCATCCGGGCGAGGTAAAAGGTGTTCATTGGTTTCCGGCAGTATTTGTTTTCGGTGGGATCAGCCTTCCGGTGTTGCTGTTGGCCAGTCCGTTGTTAACAAAACTGGCTGCCGGCATGTACCTGGCATACTTTTTTGCTGTTGGTGCAGATGCCTGGTTAACCACCAAGTCAGTTACCGTTGCCTTGCTGAGCATACCCTCGGCAATGGTTCAACTGGCCGGTTATGGTACCGGTTTTATACGTGAAATCGTAAAAACTTACATCCGTTAAATGCCCGTTTATTGGGCTATTTAATAAGTCCAACCTTGAAATTCTTATTTTTTTTGGTGAATATTGGGTATTAACCAAGCCTATCTTACATGAAGTTCTTCAGTCCGCGGGTCTTAATTCTGGTACTCATACTTCAGAGTTTATGCGGTATTGCACAATCAGTCGGAGAATTAAAAGCCGGTTATTATGTAGTGGTTGCTGCGTATGCCAGTGCGCGGGAGGACTATGCAAACCGATATACCCAACAATTAACAACCAGCGGCCTTACGGCTAACTACGGCTTTAACACGAAGAAGAATCTGTACTTTGTTTATCTAAGCTACTTCACGGACCTCAAATCAGCGTTGGTAGAAATGCAGCAAGTGCGCGCAAAGGGTACGTTTACCGATGCATGGGTAAGAGTAGTATCGGGCGATATTATTTTAACCGAGTCCACACCGGTAAAAACCGAAGAGCCTAAAGTTGAAACCAATCCGGTTGTAAACACTCCAACCGAGCAATCTGCAGCCCCTGTTGCCGAAGTTCAGGTTGAAGAAGAAACTGTTGAAGAAGAGCAAAAGCTTGTTCAATATCCGGTTATGACGCTGGGGAATACCGAAGTATTTCTCAGTTTATACAATGCCACCAATAACCGGGTTATTGACGGTGAAGTACAGGTTATTGATACGGAGCGAAACCGGCTTATTACTACCGTTAAAGGCAATGAGTACCTCATCCTGCCCGATCCAAAAACAAAATCGGGGCAACTCACCCTGATAGCTGAAGTGTTTGGATATCGCAAGCAACAGGTTGAAATAAACTATCCGTTACCGTTGCGCGATACCATTAAACCTTACATTGAATTAATGGGAACCACACTGGCGGTAAAATTCGATATGACCCGCTACCACCGTGGCGACATCGTTACCCTATATCATGTTTATTTTTTTAACGATGCGGCCATCATGCTACCTGAGTCAAAATATGAACTCACCAGCCTGGTAGAGTTAATGAAGGAAAATCCAAACTACCGGATTAAGCTGCACGGCCACACCAATGGCAATTACCATGGTAAAATACTTCGGCTGGGTCCTGACCAGAACTTTTTCTCCCTTGATGGGGCCCGTCAAACCATTGGTTCGGCCAAAGACCTGTCGTTCCAGCGGGCCGAGACAATTAAAGAATACCTGATGGTAAACGGCATTGATGCCAACCGTGTTGAAATTAAAGCCTGGGGTGGTAAGCGGCCGCTTTACGACAGGCATGGTGCCAACGCCAAGAAAAATGTGAGGGTAGAGGTGGAAATTCTGCAGGAATAAGCACTTTAACTGTGCCTTAACCTGACCTTAATCATTTGTTAATATTCGGGTTTTTAAGAAACTTGGGTTGCCTAAAGTAAAACCCATGAAACGTGTATTTAAAAGTTTCTTCCTCATTATCAATTATAAAACCCTCATCATCACTCTCCTTTCGGTAGTCTCAACCTACGTTTGCTTTCATTTGGACCTCACCGCCAAGTTTCCCGATATGCTGGTTGGCGTGGCCATTGTTTTTCCGGTAGTATTTTCAATCGGGTCGGCCTATAACCGCAGGGAAACGGCATTGCAACGGCTCTCTGATTTCAAGGGTCATGCCATTGCTATTTATTATGCTACCCGCGACTGGACCACCGACAAAGCCAGCGACTTACCCGAACGCACCCGAAAACTGGTTAATGACCTCACGAAACTTATGAAAAGAATGTTCACCTCATCGCAGCGGCATGAGTGGCATGATAATGAAATAAAGATCTATAATTTATTCTCTTCATTATCAGCACTGACTATGGAGTTGAGAAACCTGGGTGTTCAAAGCGGAGAGATTTCGCGGGTAAGCCAGTACGTCAGTAAAATGATCATTGCCTTTGATAACCTTAAAATCGTCCACACCTATCGTACACCGGTTACCCTTCGCGCATACAGCAAAGTGTTTATTTACATTTTCCCCATTATTTACGGACCGTATTTCGCCAGCACTTTTCACGATTACTCCGCTCACCTGGAATATGTAATGCCGGTGCTGTACAGTTTTATTTTAGTAAGCCTGGATAACATTCAGGATCATCTGGAGCATCCGTTTGACGAAGTAGGCGAAGACGACATCCGCATTGATGAGCAGGAGATTGTGGAGTTTATGAAGTAGTCTTACTGCTTTCTGGAAAATTGGAGTGTTGGGGTTCCGTCTTTACGCAGCAGCAGCTTGTCGCCCTGTGCTTCAAACGAGTCGGCTTCGTTTAATAGCCGGAAAAAGGTGTCTTCAATGTGTTGGGTTTCCTGGCAAAACATTTTGGTGGAGCCGATTTGCGAAAATGTGATTTGATTGCCCGAAAGCCGGCAGCTTCCAAAATACCGGTTGCATCCTCCAAAGCCACTAATGCGGGCCTGATCGTCACTGAACTCCAGCGTTATTGGTTCCTTAAATGTAGTGAGGTCTTCATTTTCGATCCGGACAAGTTTCCAGGCTGTGGATCGCAGGGAAACCTCTTGTGCTTTGCACGAAAGCAGGAGTAAAGCGGATAATGGTAAGGCAAAATGAATCGAGAGTTTACGAAATGCGTACATCCTGGTAGTGGATTATTTTATCAAAACTATTTGGCGTAGGCTACACTGCGCATTTCGCGGATTACGGTAACTTTTATCTGTCCCGGGTACTGCATATCGCGCTCAATCTTTTGTGATATTTCAAAACTAAGCTGGCTGGCGCGTTCATCGCTTACTTTTTCTGCATCGAGGATTACGCGCAATTCGCGGCCGGCCTGGATGGCATAGCATTTCTCTACGCCATCGAAACTGGTGCCCAGCTCTTCCAGGTCTTTCAACCGCTTAATGTATTGCTCCATCACTTCACGCCTTGCTCCGGGCCGGGCACCACTGATGGCATCGCAGGCCTGCACGATGGGTGAGATGATGCTGGTCATTTCAATTTCATCGTGGTGGGCGCCAATGGCATTGCATACCGATGGATGCTCTTTGTATTTCTGCGCCAGTTCCATGCCCACAATGGCGTGGGGTTTTTCCAGTTCCTCGGGCCAAACTTTGCCGATGTCGTGCAGCAGGCCGGCACGCTTGGCTTGTTTTACATTTAATCCAAGTTCGGCAGCCATTACGGCACACAGGTTGGCCACTTCGCGTGAGTGCTGCAGCAGGTTTTGGCCGTAGCTTGAGCGGAACCGCATGCGGCCCACCATTTTTACCAGTTCGGGGTGAAGGCCGTGGATGCCCAGGTCAATTACCGTACGCTCACCAAGTTCCACAATTTCATCTTCGATGTTTTTGGTGGTTTTGGTTACAATCTCTTCAATGCGGGCCGGGTGAATGCGGCCGTCTTGAACCAGCCGGTGCAGGGAGAGTCGTGCTATTTCTCTGCGCACCGGATCGAAGCCTGAAATGATAATGGCTTCCGGAGTGTCGTCAACAATAATTTCAACACCGGTGGCGGCTTCCAGCGCGCGGATATTGCGCCCTTCACGCCCGATGATTTTTCCTTTAATATCATCGCTTTCGATGTTAAAGACCGACACGCAGTTTTCGATGGCATGTTCGGTGGCTGTGCGCTGGATGGTTTCCACTACTATTTTTTTGGCTTCTTTAGTGGCAGTGAGTTTAGCCTGCTCCATGATGTCTTTAATATACGATGCTGCGCGGGTCTGGGCTTCATCTTTCAGGGAATCCACCAGTTGCTGGCGGGCTTCTTCGGCTGTGAGCTTTGAAATATTTTCGAGTATCTGTACTTTCTGCTGGTTAAACTTTTCCTGTTCTTCCCTGCGTTTTCGTACTTGTTCCAGCTGGTGGGCAAGGGTTTGCTGCATCTCAGAAAGTTCGGCTTCCCTTCGTTTTACCTGTTCCAGTTCTTTGTTGATCTGCTGCTCGCGCTGTTTTACTTTTTGCTCATTGCTGATGATCTGGTTTTTCTTGCGGTTGGCCTCTTCCTCAAATTCGGATTTCATTTTAAGGATTTTTTCCTTGGCCTCAAGGATTTTGTCTTTCTTCAGATTTTCTGCAGCAATTTCAGCTTCCTTTAAAATTAATTTGGCCTTCTGGTCGAGCTCCTTCTGGCGTTTGCGCAGTTTTAGTTTGTACAGAAGGGTGCCTACTACAAGGCTTAGAATAATGGAGGCAAGAAGTGCCACGCCATATATAATTATGCCATCATAGCCGAGTCCAAAGTCAAGAAGTATCATACGTTTAAACATTAGGGTTATTACTAACCCGGAAGGCCGTGCAGGCGGGAAGGCTTACAGAATCAGAGAATGGATTGCGAAACGAGGTGATTGAGGTGGTTTACTTTTTCAATGACGGCCTGGTCAATAGCCTGGTGGGTTTCATCGGTAGTCAGTTTTTCAACCAGACTGTCAAAAGCCACCATGGCCAGTAAATCCTGTTTATCGTCAATGCCGAATTGGTCTTTGTAAGTTTTCAGTCGTTCGTTAATGAGCCGGCTCGCGTTCCTCACTTTTTCTTCATCCTGCGCTTTCACCTTCATGGGGTACTCGCGGTCGGCTATCTTAATGCGTATGGAGAGTTCTTCCATTAATTTTTCTTACAGGTTCCTATCGGCTTAAATAAGCGATACACTTATCAATCTCCCTGATGTAATCGTCAACTTTTCTCTTTAGATCCGAAACACTTCCGTCTTCCGGGCTTATATTATCTACAATTTTAGAGATTTTAATTTGATTTTTAAAATGGTCGAGTTGCTCATCACGGCTGTTTAAATGGGCTCTAAGCTCCTGATTTTCAGTTTTCAGGCTTCTTACCTCTTCTTTTAAACGTTTATGTTCATTGATGAGTACAGCTATCTTTCGCTCTAAGCCGTTAAGGTTGGTTTTTAAAAGTTCCTGATCCATTTTGTTATCGTTCAAATTAAGGCTTGCTGTACGCAGCAAGCTTGCATTATTTTCTTATCTGTGCACCTAATTGGTTCTCCAATACGGCCATCAGGCGGTTCATGGTGTTGTCAATTTCCTGGTCGGTCAGGGTTTTAGTTTCATCCTGAAGGATGAACCCGAGCGCGTATGCCTTTTTGCCTTCGGGTATGTTTTTCCCTTCATACACATCGAATGCAATGAGGTCTTTTAAGAGTTGCTTCTCTGTAGCCTCAACCAGTTTACGCACATCATCAAAACGTATTTGCTTATCCAGCACAAGCGATAAATCGCGCCTGACTTCCGGAAACCTGGGCACCTCCCTAACTACTAACTTAGGGTTTGCCGCATTGAAAAGCAAGGCCGCGTCAAGCTCTGCATAAAATACCGATTGCTTGATGCCAAAATCTTTAAGGAATGCCGGTTTTACCATTCCCAATCTTCCGATCAGTGCATTTTTTGTGGATAACTTTGATCCATATTCAAAGAGTTGATCGTTACTGGTTTCCTGCTGCAAACCTACAACTCCTGATTTTTGCATAACCTGAAATACAAACTGAGCGATATCGTGATATGTAACTTCACGCGGTTTGTTTTGCCAGTTTTCAGTTTCAAAGCTCCCGGTAATAAACAGGCCAAGTCGTTCTTCCTCGAAGTAACGGGAATCTTCCTTGCGATAGATTTTCCCGAATTCAAACAACTTCAGGTCTTTCTGTTTCCGGTTAATGTTATAGGAACATACCTCAAGGCCGGTAAATAGCAGGGTTTGCCGTAAAATACCCTGTTCTTCGCTCAGTTTGTTCAGTATTTCCACGGGTTTTCCCGGAAACTGCAGGTTGTGCTTTTGCTGATAGGCAGCGCTGGTAAGCGAGTTGGTCCAGATTTCGAAAAAGCCATTTGCGGTAAGCATTTCGCCAATGGCGCGTTTGTATTTGTTAGGATCGTTAACCGGAAACTCTGCGATGAAATCCGAACCTGCAGTTGGCCGAAGTTCAACCCTGTCAAAACCATAGATTCTTAAGATCTCTTCAATGACATCGGCCTCCTGGTGTACATCAACACGGTAGGGCGGAACCGAAACGGTAAAGCGATCATCGGTCGTTGATTCAACGGCAATATCAAGCCGGTTCAGGATTTCGAAAATTTCGGTGCGTGAAATTTCTTTACCGATGAGCCGCCTGATGTTTTTGTCTTTCAGCTCAATTTGCCGGTTCCCAATTTTTTTGGGATAAACATCTACCACGTCAGAGGATATATTTCCTCCGGCAATTTCCTTCATCAGCAGGGCGGCCCGTTTTAGGGCGTACACGGTATTGTTCGGATCGGTGCCCCGTTCAAAACGAAAGGAAGCATCGGTTTTCAGTCCGTGATGCATAACGGTTTTTCGGATGAAGTCCGGTGAAAAGCAGGCGCTTTCGAGAAATACATTTTTTGTGCTTGCCGTTATCCCTGAATTTACTCCGCCAAACACACCGCCAATACACATGCCCTCGCCTTTGCTGTTGCAGATCATTAAGTCGGAAGCGGTTAGTTTGCGCTCTTTTTTATCGAGAGTGGTAAATGGAGTTCCTTCCGGGAGGGTTTGTATAATTACCTGGTTTCCGGCAATGGCATCGGCATCGAAGGCATGCAGGGGCTGGCCGGTTTCGTGCAATACGTAGTTGGTAATATCAACAATGTTGTTGATGGGCGTTTGGCCGATAGCCAGCAGCCGGTTCTTCAGCCATTGGGGCGATTCGGTTACGGTAACCCCCGAAAGGGTTAATCCGGAATACCGTAAGCAGGCCTCTTTATTTTTTACGTCAACCTGGATGGTGAAATTGGTATTATCAGGTTTAAATAATTCTACTGAAGGCCACCGTACTTCACGGTTTCTGGCGGCTTTGATGTCGCGGGCCACGCCCAGGTGCGAGGCAGCATCGGCCCGGTTAGGGGTTAAGCCTATTTCGATGCGGTAGTCGGAGTACACATTGAAAATTTCGGAGGCCGGAGTACCATTGGCTGCGGTAGTGTTGAGCACAATAATGCCCTGGTGGTTGTCGCTCAACCCGATTTCATCTTCGGCACAGATCATGCCATCGGATTTTTCACCGCGGATTTTGGTTGACTTAATTGTGACTGGCTCGCCTTTGGTTGGATATAGTGTTGTGCCTGGCAGCGCCACAATTACCTTTTGTCCGGCCGCCACATTGGCTGCTCCGCAAACAATGGACAGCGGCTGCGCATAGCCCACATCAACTGAGGTTAGTGAAAGTTTATCGGCATTGGGGTGTTTTATACACGTACGTACTTCGCCCACAACCAGTCCGGCCAGGCCGCCTTTCAAGGTTTCAAAAGTTTCAACCGACTCTACTTCGAGCCCGGTTGAAGTAAGAATATGGGCAAGTTCTTCGGGACTTTCCGGTACGTCTATGTAATCAGCAAGCCAATTGTAGGAGATGGTCATCGTAGTATAAAAATTACCCCGAATACATTTCGGGGCACAGGCTTCAAAAATAAGATTTTGGCATTACATGGCCTATTTCTGGTAGTTCATTTCACCGGCTGTAATAGGAATGGTGAGCAGGTTTTCGCTGGGCGGCAGGGGGCAGGAATAGTTTTCATTGTAGGCGCAATAGGGATTGTAGGCTTCGTTGAAATCGAGTGTAATGGTTGAACTTCCCTTCACTTTTTTCACATCGAGGTAACGGCCTGCCCCATAGGTTTCGCGGGCGCTGGTGGCATCACCAAAGGCCAGGAAAAGTGTGCCGCGGTAGGGGCCCATCTCCATAATTTCAAGAATCAGAAGTTTGTGTGTGACGCCATTGAAGCTAAACTCGGCATAGCCGTACTTTGTATATTTTTTTTCGAGCCCATCGCTGGTAGGTAAGACTACAACCTTTTTTTGGTCGATGGGAATAAGCCTCGCCTGAATGCGGTAGGCCGGATCAACCGGATAGTATTTTAATCCTTTAAAGGAATCCGGATTATCGTTAAAAGGCGAATCGGGTGATGTGCGCATGAAATGGTCTTTTTCTTTCCGCGCTTTTTCAATTTTTTTCCGGTAATCTTCAGGGTTGCTGCCGATGATGGAGTACAGGGTCGAAGCGATAGCTACCGCAACAACAATCAGGATGAAAACATTTTTTGCATTCATAAGAGTCCTTCGTCAGCGAAACTAAAGTAGGCACTTCCGGCAAGAATCAGGTGGTCGGCCAGGGTTATTTCCAGCAGGTTTCCGCTTTCTTTCAGTTTTTTAGTAAGGCCAATATCCTGTTGGCTCGGGGTAAGGTTGCCTGAGGGATGATTATGGGCAACGATGATGGTACTGGCCAGTTCCTCAAGGGCAATTTTGAATATGATTTTCGGATCAGCAACTGTGCCATGTACACCGCCCAGGCTGATTTGCTGTTTTTTGATGAGCCGGTTACTCCGGTTGAGTAACAGCACCCAGAACTCCTCTTGCGGCTTATCCATCAGATCGCTTTTTAGTAATGCATAGGCATCGGCCGAAGTGCTGACGTTGGGTTTTTGGGTTGAGTTGGTTTCTTTTCTTCTCCGGCCTAACTCCAGGGCACTGATGATGGTTATGGCTTTGGCCTGGCCAATTCCTTTTATTTTCATCAGGTCTTTAACCGATAAACGGGCCAGGTCATCCAGGTTGTTGCCAACGGATTGTAAAATATTCTTGGCCAGGTCAACCGCACTGGTTGATGCGGTACCGGTTCCCAGCAAAATGGCGATAAGTTCGGCATCGGAGAGGGCGGCTGTTCCTTTTAGCAAAAGTTTTTCGCGGGGCCGGTCTTCTGCCGCCCAGTTTTTTATATTCAGGAATCCGGTTGTTTTTTTCTTCATTCCTGTAAAAATAAAAAGACCCGGAAGCTTTTGCTTTCGGGCCAGATGCATGATTCCTCAGAAAGGGTTATTTCAACGCGTTAACCTTTTTGGCCAGTTTTGATTTCTGGTTGGCGGCTTTTTTCCAGTGAATGATGTTCTTTTTTGCAAGTTTATCAATCATGGAGGTCACCTCTTTAAGAAGGGCCTCAGCCTCTGCCTTGGAGGTGGTTGCCTGAAGTTTTTTTACCATGGTACGGGTACTCTTGTGCTGATAGCGGTTTCTTACCCGCTTTGCTTCGTTTGAACGTATCCGTTTTTCTGCCGATTTGTGGTTAGCCATAATTGTTATTCAATGCTTTTTAAGGGTGGCAAAGGTAATTCTAACCGGTGGAATTGCCAAGCCGGGATTTCAATTCCGCAGGTTTCCCTTAAAAAGGAGTTTTGTTGCCGGGTCCAGTTCAAGTTTAACCGGCTTAAAATCAACCGGAAGGCTGATTTTTGTGGTTTTCTGATTGATTTTAACGGTTTCAATAGCCGGTTCGCCCGATATAGGACAGATGGCCAAATCCAGGCTGAGGTCGAATACCCTTCCTGGTTGAGCCTGTTCGATGGTTACTGTAAGGGTTTTGGAAGCCGGGTTGTAAGCCCACTGGCTATTTAACTCCGGAAGGCTCGTTTCTTCAAGCCATTGGCTGAAGAAGTTACTCAATGACTTACCTGATGCCTCCTCCATTACTTGACGAAAATCGCTGGTTAACGCATTGGCATTTTGAAAGCGGTTGTAATAGGTGCGGATTCCCGTCCAAAAGGCATCGTCACCAACTTCCTGCCGCAGCATGTGCAATACCCAGCCCGCCCGCTGGTAAACGTGGGGCGAAAGTAGTTTGGGGTAATCGGTAATGCGGGTGTCAATTACGGGAGCCGGAGCGCGCAGGCAGTGCTGAATTACTGTGGTTCGGTCTTTTTGTAAGCCTTCTTTCAGTTTAGCAGTACCATACATAAATTCATTATATACATGGGTGAAGTAGGTGGCAAATCCTTCACTTAACCACACGTGATGCCAATCCTTTTCGGAGGCGGAGTTGCCAAACCACTGGTGCGCAATTTCGTGGGCGATGAGGTTTTCAATTTCTGCTTTTCCGGTTACCGAATTTTCATAATAAAAAATATTGCTGGCATTTTCCATGCCTCCGTAGATGGTGGTGGATTGTACATTAGCCAGTTTTTCATAAGAGTAAGGCCCGATAAAGCGATTAAAAAAATCGAGCACTTTTACGGCAGGCTGGTAGTCTGAAAACCCTGCTTCTTTATTTTGTGGATACACCCAGCTTTCCACCGGAATGTTACCCACGTTGCCTGCGTGCTGAATGGCGAAGCGTGCCACACCAATAACCATAACCTTAGTGGGGATGTCCACTTCTTCGCGCCAGTGTGTAAGTTTTTGTTTGCTGTTCAGAAAACTTTGTTCTACCCGGGCACCGTTTGCCACCACATCATAGTGTGGGGGAGCAACAACCATAAATTCAACTTGGGCTTTGTCATAAGGATGATCAATGGTGGGCAGCCAGTTGCGGGCACGGTCGGGCCAGTTGTCGCCAAAAAAAGTACGATCGCCAAATTTATTTTTGGAGATAATGAGGCCGTCTTGTGGTATGCCTGCATATGTTATCGTTATCTGGAGTTCACTTCCGGGTGTAACTTCTGTCGGAAGTAAAATTTTTAACCGGTTACTTCGGTGTAAAAAAATGGCTTGCCGGTTTCCTACGCGCACTTCACTTACGGCCATGCCCTTTTCCTGACCTTGATGTATTAAGTCAAGTTCAACATCGCGGATAGCTTTCTTTACCGCCAGCATAATGGTGGCCTGCCCTGCTATGCGGTTGGTGGTATCGTTCAGTTCAATCCGGAAGATGTACTTCTTTATATCAATGGATTCGTTGCGGGGGTAATTGTCGGCAACGGCACGTAATGTGATGAGCAGTAAAAACAACATTCGAAACAACATGGGCATGGGATTTCGGTGTAAATTAACGGTTATGAGGTATGTTTTCAATGGTTTGCTCTTGATTGCCCTGCTGATGCTGAGTAGCTGGGGTTTTTATGCGCACCGCCAGATCAACCGGCTGGCCGTGTTTACATTGCCGCCTCCGCTAATTAAGTTTTACAAAAAGCACATCACCTATATTTCGGAGGCTTCGGTCAATCCGGACAGAAGACGGTTTGCCGTAGCGGATGAGGGACCGCGCCACTACATTGATATCGATCACTTTGGCGACAGTGCCGTGTACACCATGCCACGGTACTGGAACGATGCAGTGGAACAATACGGAGAAGATACGCTGAAAGCGTATGGCATTTTGCCCTGGCATATCGCTACTGTGTATTACCGCTTACGCGATGCCTTTTTAGTGAAAGACCCCCAGCGCATACTCAGCCTTTCGGCCGACCTGGGTCATTACATTGCCGATGCGCATGTGCCCCTGCATACCACCGAAAACTACAACGGCCAGTTAACCGGGCAGGAGGGGATTCATGCTTTTTGGGAATCGCGTGTTCCGGAATTGTTGTCAACAGGATACGATTTTTTTGTAGGCAGGGCCGAATACATTTCCAATCCACAGGTAAAAGCATGGGAAGCTGTAGTTGCTTCACACCGCGAAGTGGATTCGGTATTGCAGGTTGAGCAGCGGCTTACCCATGTGTTTGGCGAACGAAAGTTTTCATTTGAAACCAAAGGCAAGCAAACGGTGAAAGTGTATTCGGTTGAATTTTCAAAAGCCTACCATCAGGCCCTTAACGGGATGGTGGAGCGGCAAATGCGCGGGGCGGTGAAAATGATTGGCGATTTCTGGTACAGTGCCTGGCTGGATGCCGGCCAGCCGGATGTGAACGATTTATTGAATTACCAGCCAACCGAAGCAGAGTTAGATCAGCGCAGAAAGGAAGTGGAAGAACTAAAAGAACAGCGCGTAAAGGCGAGGGAGCATGATACCGGCAATTAGGTACAGATTTAGAACTGCGCGTTTTGAGCTTTCACTCGTAGCCCTCACGCAGTAACCAACACTCTTAATTCTTCACCGGATAATAAATTTCCGTTACCCATTTGGTGGTATCTTTCTCCATCATCGGGTCGGTAATGTACACCTCCCGGGGAGGACCACTGATTTCAAGTTTTTTATAGGTGATGTATCGGGCAATTTCATCGTGGGTATTCCTCAGGTTACTGTAGCTGCCCGTATGAACAGCCTTCACTGCTCTGCCCCCCGCAACCTCCGCCACTTTATACTTGGCCGGAACGTTGGCATTAGCCGGAACCGGCAGTGCGCAGACCATCTCCATTTGCCTGGCAGCTTCATCTCTTCTGGGGTACAGGCAGAATGAAGCGCCAGTCACTTCCACCTTGGATTTATCCAGAACCGTCATTAACTCACCATACGACTTTGCCATAGCTGCACTGATGGCGTCATGGTTTTCGAAACTCATAACAGAACTGATTCCAATGTAATGTACAGGCTGCAGGGTTTCTTCCGTAATGGTTACACTAAATTTTGGCTTGGCTTCAGCAATTTCCTTCAGCCGGTTAAGGTTATATTCGAAAGCCTTGTTCATCTCCGGCTTCATCAGCGTAGCGGCCATAAGGCGCATAAACGGGTTCATGCCCATATCGGCTTCGAAACCAGTGGTTACTTTTGTTAGCGTTCCTTCAGGCTCAAATGTGTACCACGATTGGGCCGTGCCCTGTTCCATAAAGTCGAGATCCATTTTAATGGATTTATCGGGAACACTTTCGGTAATGGTCATTTTTCCTTTTCCTGATTTTTCGCCATTCCATTCAGAAACCGCACCGGCACCTGCTTTAATGTTTCCGTAAGCAACAGACATATCGTCTTTATAAAGGTTATTCCAGTACGACCAGCCCGGGTGTTTTTCAAGGTTGTTCACCTCTTCAAAAACATAACCCGTGGGCGCATTAATAAATATAGAGCGGGTAACCTCAATTTTGGAGGGCAGGAAAAACCCCACAATTACCAAAACAACAATAAGGCCGGCAAGAGCCAGGAGTACTTTCTTTACCATAAATTGATTGGGATTTTTTTCTTTTCCGAAATTAAGAAAATATGACAAGTAAATGCTTGGTATTCTGTTTAAAATTTCAAAATTTTAGATGAACCAAATCAAATCTGCCATGAGCCTTACCGATTCCAGCCATATTCACGTAAACTACGGCCTGCGCATTGCCAGTGGCCTTGTTGTTTATTTCCTGATTATGAAGTTTGCAGGCCTTCTTCACGTAGTGGAATTGCGCCTGTTAAACGTGGTTATTCTGGTAGCCGGTATCTATCTGGCACTGAAAAAATTTCAGCATACACACGGAGAACATATTAACTACTTTCGGGCATTGGTAACCGGTGTGGCCACAGGTGCGATTGCTTCGCTGGTGTTTGCCGCCTTTTTGTTTGTGTATGTTTCGTTTCTGGATACCGAATTGATGCAATACATTGTTGAAAATGAACCCATGGGCCGGTTTTTGAATCCCTACATTGCTTCCTTCATCGTAGCCCTTGAGGGTGTGTTTTCTGGCTTATTAGTAACCTTTATTCTCATTAATTACATAAACACAGACGAACCTTCTGCAAGTTGAAGAAGGGAATTCTTAATGCTGGCCCGGCAGGTTTTTTATACCTTCCGGGTTTTTTACTTTTGATGAATTACTGATCCTATGCGCTACGCAAAAATCAACAAGCAATTATTTATCGATAACCGCAAACGCCTGGTGAAAGAACTGAAACCGGGTTCGGTTGCTGTGTTCAATGCCAATGACCTTATGCCGACCAATGCCGATGGTACAATGAAGTTCAGGCAAAACAGCGACCTGTTCTATCTTACTGGTGTTGACCAGGAAGAAACCATTCTGGTGATTTGCCCTGATTACCCGGATAAAAAAATGCGTGAGGTGTTATTCCTGCGCGAAACCAACGAAACCATTGCCACCTGGGAAGGCCACAAGCTAACCAAAGAAGAGGCGCGTCAGCAAACCGGCATAGAAACCATACTCTGGGCTTCGGAATTCCACCGGGTTTTTAATACGATGATGGTAATGGGCGGAGTAGAGCATGTTTACCTCAATACCAACGAACATTATCGCGCGGATGTAGTGGTGGAGACACGCGACAGCCGATTTATTAAATGGTGCAGAGAAAAATACCCGCTGCATAAGTACGAGCGTGTTGCTCCCGTTATGGCAAAACTTCGGGCTGTAAAATCCAACTATGAGATTGAACTCATGCAAAAGGCCTGCGACATTACCGCGGGGGCCTTTCATCGGGTGTTGAAGTTTGTAAGGCCCGGAGTGAAAGAATATGAAATTGAGGCGGAGTTTATGCACGAATTTTTGCGGCATGGCTCGCGTGGCTTTGCCTATGAACCGATTATTGCCAGCGGGGCCGATTCGTGTGTGCTTCATTATGTTCAAAATAATAAAACCTGTAAAGCAGGCGATGTGCTGCTGCTCGATGTAGGTGCCGAGTACGCCAACTACAATGCCGACATGACACGCACCATTCCTGTAAACGGAAAATTTACCAAACGACAGAAAGAAGTTTATAATGCCGTGCTACGCGTGAAGCGGGCAGCTTATAAGTTGTTACGGCCGGGCATGGTATATTTCGATTACCATAAAGAAGTGCAGAAAATTATGGAGGCCGAACTGCTTAAACTTAAACTCATTGACAAAACCGACATTAAAAATCAATCGCCCGAGAAACCGGCCTTTATGAAATACTTTATGCACGGCACGGGTCATCACCTTGGCCTGGATGTGCACGACATTCCGAACATGTTTGATAAAATGAAGGAAGGTATGGTGTGGACGGTGGAGCCGGGTATATATATAAAGGAGGAGGGTCTGGGTATCCGCCTGGAGAATAACGTTGTCATTACAAAAAATGGCCTGTACGACTTAATGAAAAATATTCCTATCGAAGCTGAAGAAATTGAAGATTTGATGAATTCAAAATGAAGACGATGCGGACAATAACATTCTTAAGTATTTTCACGATAAGCCTGATTGTTCAGGCCCATGAGTTCTGGCTCCAGCCCGATAAGTTTCTGTATCAGCAAGGCGAAGTGTTAAAACTGAATTTTATGGTGGGTGAGGATTTTACCGGTGAGCGGTGGGATCTGAAAAAACACCGGCTGGTCCGGTTAGATCACCATGCCGGAGACTATTCCAGGGGATTAATTGAACAGGTGGTGCCGGGAGAAGGAAACAATCTTGAACTTACACTGGAAAGCGAGGGCACACACCTGTTGGTGATGCAAAGCAACAACGCCTTTATTGAACTGGAAGCAGAAAAGTTTAACGCCTATTTACAGGAAGACGGCCTGGATGATATTTTGGCGTATCGTACCAAAACCAATACCCTTGATAAGAAAGCCCGGGAATTTTACCAGCGCAGCGCCAAGTTGCTGGTGCAGGTTGGTCGTACTCCGGATGACACCTTCAGCAAACGTGTTGGTACCCCTATCGAAATTATTCCGCTCAAAAATCCATACGCACTTAAGCCGGGTGACGAACTGAAATTTCAGGTGGTGTTTGAAGGCAGGCCGCTGGCGTTCGCATTGGTAAAAGTGTGGAACCGCAAGGATAACCGAACCACGGTACAAAACATCTACACCGAAAAAGACGGAACCCTGACTACCCGGTTAAGCAATACCGGTATGTGGATGGTGAGTTGTGTGAAAATGGTGCCGGCCAAAGAAGAAGGAGCTGACTGGCAGAGTTACTGGGGAAGTATGGTGTTTGGGTTTTGATTATTTGATTTACGATTGATGATTGTTGATTTACGATTTTTGAAGTGGTTAACTTATTGTAATGGCAGACTCCATTCAATCAGATAAAGCGCCCGAACCCGTTGGTACTTATCCTCATGCGCGCAGGGTGGGCAACCTGCTTTTCTTGTCCGGGGTAGGGCCACGGAAAAAAGGTTCAAAAGAAATCCCCGGGGTAACGCTGGATGCCAACGGAAACATCATCGCATACAATATCGAAGAACAATGCCGTTCGGTGTTTCAGAATGTGCGCTACATCCTGGAGGCTTCCGGCTCGCGGTGGGAAAACCTGGTAGATGTTACGGTGTTCCTTACCAACATGAATGCCGACTTTCCGGTGTTTAATAAAATCTACGCTGAATATTTTAAAGACCATCAGCCCTGCCGTACCACGGTAGAGGTAAATGCGTTGCCCACACCCATAGCCATAGAACTGAAATGTATTGCTACGGTTGACTAAACCGCAAAACTTTCCCCGCAGCCGCAGGTGCGCGAGGCATTGGGGTTGATGAACTGAAAGCTCCCTACTAAATTATTTCATCCGGAGAGGAAGCAAACCGATCTAATAGCTAAACCAATTTCCGTCAAAACCGAAATATCATCCGGCAGGTTTTGAAATAATTCTTAATTTAACATTCCTAACAGCTTTATTTAAAATCGTATTTGTATGAGAAATGCTGGCTTTAGTGTAATTCTGTTAATCGTGTTTACGATGTGTGGCTATTCACAATCTGTTTACACTCTAACTGAAATTTTAGAGTTAGCCTCTGCGCAATCGCCTGCAGGCCGTATTAATGAAACAAGGAAAGAAAACCGGTATTGGCAATACCGCGTTTACCGATCTAATTACAATCCGCAACTGGTGTTGAATGGCAACCTGCCCGATTACAACCGCGATTTTTTTCAGAACCGGCTGGATGACGGCACGATTCGTTACCAGGAGCGTCAACAAACAACCGGCACCCTTAACCTTGGCCTGGTGCAACCCGTGATTCTTAGTGGTGGAACACTATCGGTTAACACCAACCTGAGCAGGTACAATGATCATTTATTTGACATCAACCAATGGAATAGCACCTTAATTAATATTCGGTTTAATCAACCGGTTTTTGCATTTAATTCGCTGAAATGGGACAGGCGTACCGAACCGTTGCGGTATGAGGAATCCAAACGGGAGTATGCCGAAGAGTTGGAATATATTGCCCAGCAAACCACGGAGCGTTTTTTTTCTGTGCTGGAGGCCCAGATAAACCTGGATATAGCAAAATTGAATTTGCAGAATAACGATACGGTGCATACTATAGAACAGCAGCGATATGCATTAGGCACCACAACCAATGAAAAGCTGCTGCAGGCCGAACTACAACTGCTGCGCGCTAAACAGGAAATGAACACCGCCTTGCTGAGTCTGCAGAATACAAAACTCGATTTACTTGCCTACCTGGGATTAAAGCAGAGCGATGAATTTACACTGCAGCTGCCGGAAGTCATACCACGGTTCACGATTGACCCAGCAACAGCCTTGAACTATGCACGCAACAACCGGGCAGCCTACATAGCCTTTGAACGAAGAAGAATTGAGGCCGAACAGGAAAAAGCTAAGGCAAAAGGCGAACGTTTTCAGATAAATATACAGGCTGTTTACGGTTTAAACAGCATAGGCGACAGGTTTGGCGAGGTATATACTAATCCGCTGTCGCAACAACAACTTACCATAGGATTTTCTATTCCCTTGGTTGACTGGGGGCGCAATCAGGCACGCATGCGGGTAGCTGAAGTGAACAGCCGGCTGAACGACTATCTTGTTGAACAGGATGAGATAAACTTTGAGCGTGAGATCATTACCCAGGTAAATCAGCTGGGAGTACTGATCAACCAGTTAGAAACCTCACGCCAGTTGGATAGGGTGGCCATGGAGCGCTATCAGGTGAGCCGTGATCGCTACCTTGCCGGAAAAATTGATATTACAAATCTGGCTATTGCCCTCAGCGAGAAAGATCAGGCCAGGCGCAGCTATATCGCTGCATTACGTGCATTCTGGATTTTGTATTATACACTAAGGCGTCTAACTCTTTATGATTTCGCAACAAATAAACTCCTTTATAAACCTGAATAAAATAAAAAAAAGATGAATCAAACCGATTAAAATTTCATGCGCTCTACAAAATATAATAGTTTCGTTCATATGAACAACTCGAAAATCCGAAGTTTTAGCTGGCTTATAGTTGTGTGGCTGATTTTGGCTGCATGTACATCAAATGAAAAATTTAAGGAAGAAGATCCACAAAAAATCAGGCGCGATATACCCCCTACTGAAGTGCAGGTAGTAAAAGCGGTACGGAAACCGTTTGAATACCTCATTCATACCTCAGGCCGTGTAAAGCCCATGGATGAAGTTATGGTAAAATTCAGGCGTGCCGGTATAATAAAGGAAATAAAAGTGCGCAACGGCCAGCGGGTGCAGAAAGGCGAGGTGCTGGCACATCTGGAATACGACCGCCAGCAGTTGCAGGTGGAGCGTGCGCGCGTGCAACTGGAAGAGAAAAAACTGGCCTTTGAAGATCAGATGATGAGCTTCAGGGGTACGGACTCGGTTCGCCAAAAGCGTATTGAAGCGAACATTCGGATTTCGAGCGGGCTGGCTGCAGCTGAAGTAGCCTACAAAGAAGCCATGCTTGATTATGAGCACACTTTTGTACGGGCAACGCTTGGGGGGGTTGCAACGGGCATGGAAGTGAAACCAGGCAATCCCGTAGAAGAGGGACAGTTGTTTTGCTACGTCCACAATCCGGGAAAAATGGCGGTGCAGTGCGAGGTTATTGAAGCCGATGCGCTGCAACTGAAACCGGGTGCAAAGGCCGAAGTAAACATGGCCGGAGGAGAATTATATACCGGCCGGATAGCGGAGCTAAATCCGCGGGTGGATGAGAAAACGGGTATGGTTAATGTTACCATCCTCATTGAACAGCCCAATGCCAGTCTGATGCCAGGTATGCACGTGCAGGTGATGTTACGCCTTCCTTATGAGCAACACATTATTGTACCGAAAGAGGCCGTGGTAATACGCAGCGGCCGGGCCGTGGTGTTTACGGCCGAAGATGGTTTGGCCAAGTGGAATTACGTAACCACTGGCCGCGAAAATGGAAAGGAAATTGAAATTCTTGATGGCCTGGCCGATGACAAAGCCGTTATTGTTACCAACAATTTGCAGTTAGCACACGATGCTCCGGTGAGTGAGGTGAAAAATTTTTAAAAAATGCTTGACTAATTGATCGGGGGGTACCTTGCTATAAAACTTTAGTAGCATTAACCCCTCAGCTAAATGAAAAACACCAACATCATTGTTATCTCTCTTGCAACAATGCTAATTGTAACTATCCCATTTTTAACTTCATCTAAAGTTAAAGCAGACGATGATAGGTCAAAAGAAGGAATTTATTCTACGGATCCGGAAGATGCTGGAGGAGCGGCCAGGATTGTAAGAAGTCTAAAGAGCAAGAATTGCGGTAGCGCGCTCAGGGTTTAATTCTCTGGTACGGATTTATACTGGAAATGCTTTCTTTAAAGGGCTCATCAATTTTATTTTCGGATACCTGTTTACAAATGAGGATGCCTCTTATGCCTTGAAAAAAAATTGGTGCATGGAGTATCCTACAACTCCTTTTTATTCCCTGAACTTATCCAATACAGCAAGGGCACAAAGTACAATGCGGTGAGTGTGGAGGCAATCAATCCGCCAATGGTGGTTATGGCTACGGGCTGTTGAAGGTCAGCGCCAAGGCCACTGGCAAACAAAAGCGGGGTAATGGCCAGCACGTTGGTGCAGGTGTTCATCACAATAGGTTTTAGCCGGTCAAGGCCGGCCTGCTCTATAGCTTGTGCCAGAGGCAAATGCTGGCGCAGGCGGTTAATGCGGTCAATCTTTAAAATGGCATCGTTATCCAGAATACCCAACACCACTACCAGGCCAATGCCCGACATGATGTTAAGCGTACCACCCATGACCCACAGCAACAGCAGGCTGCCCGCAAACCCCAAAGGAATACTTGCCATGACCAGCAGCGGCTGGCGGAAGGATTCAAACTCCGCTGTCAGGATGAAATACATGAGTAATACCGACACCAGCAGGATAACAAGGAGTTGCTTCAGATTAGACTGGTTTTCGAACCATTGCCCTGAAAAATCCACGGCCAGGCCAAATTCACGTGCCAGTGTGGTAAAGAAACCCTCTGTTTCACCGACATCGGTTAAGGTTGTCAGTTCAAGCGACTGATAAATTCCGGAGGCATCGGCCGTCAGGTTTTTATAATGATCTTCATAGTGCATTTTTATGAATTCAGCAACCGGATAATCTTTGCCATGGGTGCTGCGCACCGTATGGGTTTGCAACAGGTGGTTGAAGTTTCCGGGTATGGATGAGAGCCGCACGGGTGTAACCCTTCCGAAGTCTTTAAAGTCTGTAATCAGGTAGTCGCCAAACATGATATTAAGTTTTTGCATAAGATCGCCATACTCAACCTGGTAGTTTTTCATTTTGATAAAATCCAGGTTGATGACTGCCACTGTTTCGGTTTCAAACCCTTTGCCGGGATTAACGGGCAACTGCCTGGCAGCCCGTTGAATGAAAATTTGTGCAATGCTGTCGGGCAGTGTTTTTCGTGTTTTCGGTTCGTGGAAGCGCGCTTCGTAATAAGGCTGACGACTGCTGAAGAGTTGTTCAAAAGCATTGGGTGCATGGTATAAATCAATGCGGGCCAGCGGGAAGCGACTACGCAGCAGGTGCACCAGCGCGGTGTCATATCGGGTTTTGGTTACCTGGTCGGGGTATCTCAGGTACAGGGTTGCCTGTTGTGCGGTAAAGGTTTCCGTGCTCAGCATAAACTGCCGCTGGCCTACCTCAGCTTCCGTGTGTTCAACATATGCTTTACTGTGTTCACTAAGCTGCGCAATCCGGCTTCTGGATTCTGTTACTGGAATAGGCTCGTTCCAGTCGATTTGCAATATCGTTTCGGTGCGTTCGATAGCGGGGAAGCCTGTTTTGTGCAAATAAATCAATAACAGAATGGTGACCGGAATAAAAACGCCCATCAACATCAGGCTGGTTCGCTTATAGCGGAAGACAAACAGAAACGAGCGGTGGTACCAGTGTTTCATGGCCATAAAGAAGCGGCTGTCTTCCGGCAAGTGGGTGTTAATATGCTGATAGAACAGCTTGTACAGCAGCGGAACAAGAATAAATGTGCACACCA